>NZ_JBMDXE010000016.1:0-5125 GCF_048594845.1 Rhodopseudomonas sp.
CCTTAACGTTCCCCAGCCGGGGGCGCGCGGCGCGCGAGCCCGGAATCAATAACCAACGCCGGGAGTATGGATTCCGGGTTCGCGCCAAGTGGCGCGCCCCGGAATGACGAACGTGAGGTTTTCACCGGTTTAGCGCCTTCAATAACGGCAGAGAGGGGTCGGCGCGTCTCACCGCCCCCTCTCTGCATTTGTTACGACCTGAAGATCCGCTTTGCCGCGCGCTCCGCGCTGCTCATCGCGGTCTTCACGTCTTCGCGGCCAGTGCAGTAGTTGGCGAACATGTCGACGACGACGAAGTCGGCGATCGCCGCCGCGGCGTTCTCGCCCATTTGGCCGACGCCGGCCGGCGACATCGCGGTCGCGGCGACGTCGCGATACGGCGTGTTCTTCGGGTCCGCCGTCCACATCGGATTCTTCTCGTAGTCCTTCAGGAACGGCGACAGATAGCCCTGCGCCGCCTCGACCCACGGGTTGAACTGCTCCGGCTCCATCATGAAGGCGGTGAACGCCTTGCAGGTCTGCGGGAACTTGGTGAAGTTGAAGATCAGGATCGGGAAGCCGAGATGCAGTTCGCGGCTCTTGCCGTCGGTGCCGACCGGCAGATGCGCATGGTCCATGTCCTCGGCGATCTGCTTGTTCTCCTTCTTCGCCGTGACATAGACCGAGATGCCGTTGACGGTGAGATAGAGCTGGCCGGCGAGGAAAGCCTTGTTGTTCGAGGCATCGTTCCACGACGCGGTGCCGGGGATGAAGTTGTCGTATAGGCCCTTCACGTATTCCAGCGACTTGGCGGTCTCCGGCGAGTTGATGACGACCTTGTTGTCCTTGTCGATCAGATTGCCGCCGTGCGACCACAGAGCCCAATATAGCCAGGTATTGGCATCGCCCGAGGCGTGGCCCATTGCCATGCCGGCCGGCGTGCCGTTCTTGTTGAGCCCCTTCACCAGATCGGCGAAGCCGCCGAGGTCTTTCGGAAATTCCTTGTGGCCGGCCTTCTCGGCAGCGGCAATCCGGTAGTTGATCAGCGCACCGGTGGCGGCGACCGGAATGCCGATCCACTTGCCCTTGTACATGCCGTAGGTCTTGCCGGAGTCGGCCCAGCCGCCGCACTTGCTCGCGAGATAGTCGGCGACGTCGGTGACGTCGGTGCATTTCGCCGGAAACAGGAACGGCAGCGAATACAGGCCCCACACCATGTCGAGCCCCTGCCCGGTGTTGGCGGCGACCGAGGCTTTCGGTTGAATGTCGTCGTAGGATTCGTTGGAAACGTTGATGGTGACGTTGTTGGCCTTCTGGAAGGCATCGACGATCTTCATGAAGGCGACGTCTTCGGCTTCGACGAAACGTTTCCAGCGCAAGAGATTGATCTTGGCGCCCGGCTCCGGCTTCCACGGCGACGCCTGCGCCCATGCCTTCGCGTATCCCAGCAATTGATCGGCGGACATCGTGGCCGCCGCGGCCAGCAGCGTCGCACCACCCTTCAGCAACGAGCGTCGATCGAATCCGAAATCAGTCATCGTTCGTTAACTCCCTCTGTCTTGCTTGAACTGGTTTTTGCTTGATTGCCGGCTTCGAATGGCCGGTCATGTCAGTCTCGAGCGCCGTGCATCAGAGACGTTGGCCGGTTTCCTTGTCGAAGAGGTGCGCGACCTGCGGGCGGGGCTGCAGGTGAATGATATCGCCAGGCTGCACCTGGTGGCGTTCGCGGAACACCGCGATCAGTTCCTGCGTGCCGACACGCGCCACTATCTGCGTCTCCGATCCGGTCGGCTCGACCACCGCCACTTCCGCCTCGATTCCGCTGTCGGCGAAATCGAGATGCTCCGGGCGAATCCCATAGCTCACGGGCCGGCCATTGCTGTTCGCTGGCGCCGAAGTGATCGGCAGCCGGGCGCCGCTGGCGGTTTCGACCCAGGGCTGTCCGCCGTTGACCTTCAGGGTGCCGTCGAGAAAATTCATCGCCGGCGAGCCGATGAAGCCGGCGACGAATTTGTTCGCCGGATTGTCGTAGAGTTCGAGCGGCGCCCCCATCTGTTCGACGATGCCGTCCTGCATCACGACGATCTTATCGGCCATCGTCATGGCCTCGATCTGGTCGTGGGTGACGTAGACCGTCGTAGTCTTCAGCCGCTGATGCAGTTCCTTGAGTTCGGTGCGCATCGCCACGCGCAGCTTGGCATCGAGGTTGGACAGCGGCTCGTCGAATAGAAACACTTGCGGATCGCGGACGATCGCACGGCCCATCGCGACGCGCTGACGCTGGCCGCCGGACAACTGGCGCGGAAACCGGTCGAGCAGTTTGCGCAGATCGAGAATGTCCGCGGCGCGGTTGACCTTGTCGGCGATAGTTTTCTGATCGGCACCGCGCAGCTTCAATGAAAAGCCCATGTTCTGGGCCACGGTCATGTGCGGATACAGCGCGTAGTTCTGGAACACCATCGCGATGTCCCGTTCTTTCGGCTGCACATCGTTGACCACGCGGTCGCCGATCGAAATCGTTCCTGAGGTGATCTTCTCGAGACCGGCGAGCATCCGCAGCAAAGTGGACTTGCCGCAACCGGAGGGGCCGACCAGCACGACGAATGCGCCATCCTCGATCGGAACCGTCACGCCGTGCAGGACTTCGAAACCACCGAATGATTTACGCACGTCGTGAATCTGCACCGACGCCATACAGAACCTCCCGGGATCGGCCTTCGTGGTGCGGTCTTTGCCGCCGGCCTGATCTTTGTTCTGCTACCTGTAGCAGAATTTCGCGCGGTTGTCGCGCCGTGAAATTACGCCGGCTCTCAGCATCACCGCCAATTGCGTAGCTGCGAGCGGCGTGTCACCATGCGCCCCCGCCGATGACTTCAACAAGACGCTCAAGACGCCTGCTCAACGGCGTGTGCAGTGCGGGAGAAACTATGAACAAGGTCGAATCCGGCATTGGCCGGCGTAAGCTCCGCTCCAGCGAATGGTTCAACGATCCTCATAATCCGGCGATGACCGCGCTCTATCTCGAGCGCTACCTCAACTACGGCCTGACCCGCGCCGAGCTGCAATCCGGCAAGCCGATCATCGGCATCGCGCAGACCGGCAACGACCTGTCGCCTTGCAATCGTCATCATCTGGAACTGGCGCAGCGTGTCCGCGAAGGCATTCGCGCCGCCGGCGGTATCGCGATGGAATTCCCGGTCCATCCGATCCAGGAGACCGGTAAGCGGCCGACCGCTGCGCTCGATCGCAACCTCGCATATCTCGGCCTCGTCGAAGTGCTGTTCAGCTATCCGCTCGATGGCGTGGTGCTCACCACCGGCTGCGACAAAACCACCCCGGCGTGCCTGATGGCGGCCGCCACCGTCACCATTCCGGCGATCGTTTTGTCCGGCGGGCCGATGCTCAACGGCTGGCACAATGGCGAGCGCACCGGCTCGGGCACAGTCGTGTGGAAGTCACGCGAGCGGCTCGCCGCCGGCGAGATCGACTATGACGAATTCATGGAAGTGGTCGCATCGTCCGCACCGTCGATCGGCCACTGCAATACCATGGGCACTGCGTCGACGATGAACTCGCTCGCCGAAGCGCTCGGGATGTCCCTGCCCGGATGCGCGGCGATCCCCGCGCCGTATCGCGAACGTGGCCAGATGGCCTACGCGACCGGGCTACGCGCTGTCGAGATGGTGTGGGAGGATCTCAAGCCGTCCGACATCCTGACGCGCCAGGCATTCGAGAACGCCATCGTGGTCAACTCCGCGATCGGCGGGTCGACCAACGCGCCGATCCATCTCAACGCGCTGGCCCGCCATGTCGGCGTCGAACTCAGCATCGACGACTGGCAGAGTGTCGGCCACAGCATTCCGCTGCTGGTCAATCTGCAGCCGGCCGGCGTCTATCTCGGCGAAGAATATCACCGCGCCGGCGGCGTCCCGACGGTGGTGCGTGAACTGATGACCCAGGGCAAGATTCACGAGGATGCGATCACCGTCAACGGCCGCAGCATTGGTGATAATTGCCGTGCCGCGCCGGCGCCGGACGGCGACGTGATCAAGACCTACGAAGGACCGCTGGTGCAGGACGCTGGCTTCCTGGTGCTACGCGGCAATCTGTTCGACTCCGCCATCATGAAGACCAGCGTGATCAGCCTCGAGTTCCGCGAGCGCTACCTATCGACGCCGGGCGATCTCAATGCCTTCGAAGGCCGCGCCATCGTGTTCGAGGGGCCCGAGGACTATCACCATCGCATCGACGATCCGTCGCTCGAGATCGACGAGCACTGCATCCTGTTCGTGCGCGGCACCGGGCCGATCGGCTATCCGGGCGGCGCGGAGGTCGTCAACATGCAGCCGCCAGCCGCACTGATCAAACGCGGCATCCACTCGCTGCCGTGCATCGGTGACGGACGACAGTCCGGCACCTCGGGTTCGCCGTCGATCCTCAACGCGACACCCGAAGCCGCCGCTAATGGCGGGCTGGCACTGCTGAAGACCGGCGACCGCGTCCGCATCGATCTCAACAAGGGCAGCGCCGACATTCTGATATCGGACGCGGAGCTGCAGCAGCGCCGCGCCGATCTCGAAGCAGCCGGCGGCTTCGCCTATCCGAAGCATCAGACGCCGTGGCAGGAACTGTATCGCCAGACCGTGGGCCAGCAGGCCACCGGCGCCTGCATGGAATTCGCCACGCGCTATCGCGACATCGCGGGGACGGTGGGCGTGGCGCGGCATAATCACTAAGCGCATCGCTCACTCATCGAAGCCGCGCACGATCCCATTCGCCCCGTCATTCCGGGGCGCGCGCAGCGCGAGCCCGGAATCCATACTCACTGACAGGGGTTATGGATTCCGGGCCTGCGCCCTGCGGGCGCATCCCGGAATGACGAACTCAAAGTTCAGTGAATGACCAGGAATAACCCACATGTCCGACCGTCTCAAAGGCAAACGCGCATTCATCACTGCGGCGGCGGCCGGCATTGGCCGTGCCAGTGCGATCGCTTTCGCGCGCGAGGGCGCCGAGGTGTTCGCGACCGATATCGATGAAGCCGGCCTGACCTCGCTCGCCGCGCACGGCATCGCGCGCACGGCGACGCTTGATGTCCGCGACACCAGCGCGGTCGAGGCGATCGGCCGTGAGGTCGGCGGCGTCG
>NZ_JBMDXE010000160.1:0-10673 GCF_048594845.1 Rhodopseudomonas sp.
CTATGAATGCGGCGCTCTGGCGCGGAATCGGGCATCCCAGCCGCTACGCATCCGGGCAGGCCTTCGGGCGTGATGCAGTGCGGCATCGATATTCAGGATCGGGGTTAGACGCCCCGCACATGCCTGACGCGGTCGTCCAGCGCACTGCATCCCCGAGCGCGCCGATGCGGGCGTGGCGAAATTGGTAGACGCAAGGGACTTAAAATCCCTCGGCTCGAAAGAGCTGTGCCGGTTCGACCCCGGCCGCCCGCACCACCGGCGACTAACCGATCTGCTTCATCATGTGGACTACGCGCGCTCCGTTGGCGCGGATTTCCAGCCGCTCCTGGGTGTAGCCGAGCGACGCGTAGAGCCGGATGTTTTCGTCGAAGCGCTCGTTGGTGTAGAGGCGCAGTGTGGTGCGGCCGGCCTCGGCCGCGATCCGTTCGGCGAGAGCTAGCAGGCGACGGCCATAGCCGCGCTTCTGCGCGTCCGGCGACACCGCGACGTTGACGATCAGCAGGTCGTCGTCGCGGAGTTCGGTTTCGATCAGCGCGGCGAGGCGGCCGCCCGCTTCGAGTAGATCGAAGCGATGCTGCCGGATCGCGGCCGCGTAGTCGGCAAGCATCGGCAGCGGCTCGTAGCCAATCAGAGCGAGCCACTTCGCGTAGGCGCGCATCGTCAGGTCGGTGATGGCTTCGACGTCGTCTGCGGTGCCGCGTCGGATCAGTTCGGGCATCGGCCAATCCTCTGTGGCGCAGAAAGCTCGTCGTGCACCGGGGCCGTCGCGCTCAATGTCCGCGTCCCATCGCGATCTGCACCATCGCGACCACGACCTCGATGGCGATCAGCAGGACGACGATCAGTTCGAGCCGCAGCGCGCGGCGGGTGTCGATGATATCGGCGAGGGTGGAGGCGGTTTCGGCGACGACGGCGAGTTTGCGGTTCAGCGTGTCGACGCGCTCCTTCAGTTCGTACTCGTCCTCGAGCCTGGCGTAGAGGCGTTCGAGGTCGGGGCGCTCCCATAGCGCGTCGGGCTTTTCGGTGATGGCGACGCGCCCGGAGACGCGATGCTGCACCAGCAGCGCGTTGCCGATCAGTTTCATCATCGCGGGCCGGCTGCGGCGCGTATGGCCGTGCTCGGCGAGTTCGCGGGCGAACGGCTCGATCACTTCGAACACCTTGGCCACCTCGCGTTCGTCGTGGGCGAGGACGACGCTCTTGGCCAGCACGTCGGCGATAATCAGCAGCCGCTCCAGCGACATCTGCCGGAGCTGGATCGGCCCGCCGGCCGCGACCTGATCGTCGCCGTCGAGCTGGAATGCCGCGACCTCGTCGTCGATGTTATTGAAGGCGCCGCCGATGCGTGGCTTCAGCCGCTCCAGGAACGCGGCTTCCTCTTCGGCGCTCAGTCCGATCAGCACCACCACGCCGTAGCGAAACAGCACCGCGATGCCCGCGCCGGCGCGCACCGCGAGCGGCACCGACGACAGCGCCTGCTCCTCGAAACCGGCGGTGTTGATGCGATCGCCGACATACAGCGCGTGCGCGTTCGCCTTGGTGGCGAAGGCGTCGGCCGGGAAGGTCGGTGGGGTCGGCATTGCGTCGATCCTGCGTTGGCCTGTGTCCCGCCGGACCCTATCGGTGCGTTGGCGGCCCGCCAAGCAAAGGCGGCCACACTGCGGACATGCGGGGCTGGTTTTACGAGAGCTTCATTTCTGTCTATAGACGCGGCCCATGACGATTTCTTTCAGGCTTACCCGTTTTGCGATTCTCGGTGCCGGCCTGCTCGCCGGCGCTGGACTGTCCGGCTGCGCGGCGATCGGCGACAGCGCGGTGTCGCAGGCGTTCGTCGATCCGGCGCGCTACGAGCTGTATAATTGCGAGCAGCTCGCTGCCGAGCGCAAAAGCCTCGATGCGCGGCTGGCCGATCTCGACGGGCTGATGCGCAAGGCCGAGACCGGCGTCGCGGGCTCGGTCGTTTCCGAGGTCGCCTATCGCAACGACTACATCAACGTGAAGGCGCAGTCGCGGCTCGCCGAACAGACCTGGCGCGACAACAAATGCACCGAGCCGGCTGCGCCGGCCGCCGCGCCCGCAGGCGCGAAGCCGCCGCGCGCCAAGCGCTAGCGCGGTTCAAAGCCGCCAGTCGTAGATCCAGGCTTGCCGGGCCAGCAGCCGCTCTCCGCCAAGCGCCTGCATCGCGAGGTCGCGCGCGAGCGCCATCGGCCCGGCGAGGTGATAGATCTGGCCGTTCTGACGGGCCAGGCGTTGCACCCGTGCGACCCGTGCGCGGCGCACCTGGGCGTAGCGCTGCAGCGAGGCGGGCACCGACAGCGGATCGCCGGATGTGCCGGTCCCGTGGCTCTCACCGAGGCACTGCGCCAGCACCGCCGCATCCTCGATCGCCATGGCGGCCCCCTGTGCCGCGAAAGGCAGCATCCCGTGCGCCGCGTCGCCGAGCAGGGCAGTGGCGCCGCCGGTCCAGGCGCCGCCATCCTGCATCGCAAACAGCGCCCAGCGCTTCCAGCTTTCGACCGCGCCGATCAGTAGCCGGGCCGGAGCGGCCCAGCCGGCCGCGGCGAATCGGCTCTGGATCTCGCGTGGCTCACCCGGCGCGCTCCAGCCTTCGCGCTGCCAGTCGTCGGGGACGATCGCCACCAGATTGACGAGCCGTCCGCCGGAAATCGGATAGACGACCAGATGCGCGCGCGGGCCCATCCAGAGCTGTACGCCACGCAGCGGCTCGCCGCGCGGCAACGCGGCGGCGTCGAGCGTGCCGCGCCACGCGATCAGGCCGCTGAAATGCGGGCCGCTATTTGGAAACAGCTGGCTCCGTACAGCCGACCAGATGCCGTCGGCGCCGATCAGCGCCAGGGCCTGGGTGTCGCCACGGTGGCCGTGGCGGCGATGACCGACGGTGATGCCATGAGCGTTGCTGACGTAGTCCTCGACAGCGCAGCCGAGCCGCAGCTCGATGGCAGGATGCGCCTCCGCCTGTGCGAGCAGCGCGGCCTGCAGGTCGGCACGATGCAGCACCCAATACGGTGCCCCCGCGCGTGCCGCAGCCTGCTCGCCGAGCGGCAGGCGGATCATCGCGCGGCCGGTGCGGGCGCTCATCACCGTCACGGCATCGGGAGCGATGGCGCGCGGCGCGAGCCGGCCGGCGAGGCCGAGATCGACCAGCACCCGGCTGGCATTGGGGGAGATCTGCAGGCCGGCGCCGGCTTCCGCCAGCCGCTCGGCCTTTTCAAGAACGACGACGTGAAAGCCCTTCGCCGCGAGCGCCAGCGAAGCGGTTAGTCCACCGATACCCGCACCTGCAACGACGATCGTGCGGGTCGCCGACACGGAGAGATCAGGCGACCTTGTCCTTCAGCACGCATTCCGGCGGCCGGGCCTGGCCGGGGGCGAGATCGGGCGCGTAGCGATACAACGTCGAGCAGTACGGGCAGATGATCTCGTTGTCGTTGCCGAGATCGAGAAACACGTGCGGATGGTCGAACGGCGGGTTGGCGCCGACGCACATGAATTCCTTCGAGCCGATCTCGATCATGGCAACGCCGGCATCGTTCTGGAAATGTGGAACCACGTGGTCGGACATCAGCTCACCTTTACTCGCGACGGAGAGGGCACATCACGGTGCAGCGCACCATACCGGCGTCGCTGCATGATTCCTAGAGCGCCTGGACAGGCTTTGCCCGTGGAAATTCGACACAATCGCATGATGTTGGAGAAGCCCTTCTTTCGTCGGATCGGTTGTGTCCGAGGTGTGACACCCCCACATGAGACAAGGTGAGGGTTGGTTGATGGGTCTGAAGCTGGGCATTGCTAAGGCCGGCATCGCACTCTGCGCTATCGCGCTGGTGCTGACGTGGCCGCACGCCCGGCGTGCTGCGGCGTTTCTTGCCGCGCAGGACGATCCTGCGCAACTGTCGGAACTGCAACTCTCGGCAGCTTTGCAGCAGGACCCCGGCCTCATCGCGCGGAATATCAATGACGCGCTGGAGGCTCATGATCCGGAACTCGCGGATAGTCTGGTTCAGCTTGCCGCCGCGCGGAACGTCACACTGCCGGACGATCTCAAGCAGCGTGTGAGCGAAACGGTTGCGGCCGAGCGATCTGCAACCGGCATCGCCACCCGGTTCGCGACGGGACTCATCACCGGCAAGGCCGACGATGGCGCCAGCCTGTCCGGCACAGTGGCGGGCGATCTTTTCGTGTTCGGCGACATCCGCGACGTGATCCGAGAGGGCAGTAATCTCGCCACCGGCGCCGAGGCGGACCGGCTGGTGCTGGGTCTGGCGGCCGCCGGAATTGCCATCACGGCCGCGACCTACGTCACGGTCGGCGGCGCAGGCCCGGTGCGCGCCGGGCTGACTCTGGTGAAGGATGCCCGCAAGGTCGGCCGCCTGGGTGAGGGTCTGGCGAGCTGGGCGGGGCGCTCCGCCCGCGAGGTGGTCGATACCCCCGTGCTGCGGCGCGCGGTGGCGGATGGTTCGGTGTTGCGCCCGGCCGAGACGGTGACCGCCGTGAAGGCGGCGTTTCGGACGGAGAAGGCCGGCGGCCTGATGCGGCTGGCCAAGAACGTCGGCCGCGTCGGCGAGAAGGCCGGCACGCGCGGCGCGCTCGATACGCTGAAGATCGCCGAGGGCCCGAAGGACGTCGCCCGCGCGGCCCGGCTGGCGGAGTCGAAAGGCAGCCAGACCCGCGCGTTCCTGAAAATACTCGGCCGCGGCGCGCTGCTGTTGACCACCGGAGCATGGAATTTCGCCTGGTGGATCTTCGGCGCATTGATGACGCTGTTCGGCCTCGTCACCTCGCTCAAATCGGGCGTCGAGCGGATGACGCAAAGCTGGATCGACCGCGGCAAGGCGCGCCGCGCCAAGCGCCTGATCGCCGCAGCCAAGCGCGCCGAAGCCGAACGGGCCCGGGCCGACGCAGTGGTGGGCGGCCTCGTGGCGCCGTCCTGACGGCCGGATGGTCTCAGCGGAAAAAATACGCCGTTTGCCTCACAATCGTCATTGCGAAGAGCGAAGCGACGAAGCCATCCATCTTCCGGCGGTGCACTCCGTTGGACCGGATCGAGTTGCCTTCGGCTCGCCTTGAAGCAGAAGGTCAGCTAAGTCCTCGCCGGTTGCCTGCACGCCTCACCTGAGTTTGCCGTCTCGATTTCTCTTCAACTAACACTCTTCCCGCTCACAACATCCGGACAATGCATGCCGAGCTTCGATCACGGCGGAATCGATATCGCGTATCTCGACGACGGCGAGGGTGAGCCGATCGTGCTGGTGCACGGCTTCGCGTCGAACAAGAACGTCAATTGGGTGTATCCATCCTGGTTGTCGGAGTTGAAGCGCGCCGGACGGCGCGTCGTCGCGCTGGACAATCGCGGTCATGGCGAGTCGAGCAAACTCTACGATCCAGCAGACTACGAACTCGCCAAGATGGCGGACGATGTCGCGGCGCTGATGGATCATCTGGCGATCCCGCGCGCTGACCTAATGGGTTATTCGATGGGCGCGCGGATCAGCGCCAATCTGGCGCTGCGTGCGCCGGAGCGCGTGCGCTCGGTCGTGCTTGGTGGTCTGGGCATGGGGCTGCTCAGCAACGAAGGGCGGCCTGGCGAGAACGTCGCGCAGGCGCTGCTGGCGCCGTCGCTCGACGACGTTACCGATCCGGTCGGACGGACGTTTCGCGCCTTCGCCGATCAGACCCGGTCCGATCACGCCGCGCTCGCGGCCTGCATGCGCGGATCGCGCGGCCTGATGAGCCGCGATGACGCGGCGGCGATCGCGGTGCCGGTGCTCATCGCGGTCGGCACCGACGACGACGTCGCCGGCTCGGCGCACGAACTCAGCGGTATCATCCCCGGATCGGAAGTGCTCGACATCCCGCGCCGCGACCATATGCGTGCGGTCGGCGACCGCGTTTACAAGCAAGGCGTGGTCGATTTCCTCGCGCGCCGGCCGTGACCCGCAAATCGCGCCGCTTGACGCAGCCGCAGCGCTCCCCACCTCAAGGTCTGCAACTTTCGCGAGGCAGGCTTGCGTCGCTGAGTGAATATCTTTGCGGATCAATGGGTTAGCCATAGGGTAAGGACGCCTGGAGCTTGGCTTCGGCCGCCGCGACAGGTTCGCCGCCGGCGTGCTATAGTGACCGGGACAGACGAGATCGAGAGAGCCGGCATGGTGATGCATCAGGTCAATCCGCGGACTGCCACGCTGACGACGCTCGATCCGATCTGGGAGCGGGTCCGCAGCGAAGCCGAGGACGTCGTCCGGCGCGAGCCCGAGCTCGCTTCGTTCATCTACGCCAGCGTGCTGCACCACGACCGGCTCGAGGACGCAGTCGTGCACCGCGTGGCGGCGCGGCTGGATCACTCGGCGCTGTCGAGCGACCTGATCCGCCAGACTTTCGAAGACGCGCTGCGCGACGAACCGGACATGGGCAATGCCTTTCGCGCCGACATGGTGGCGGTGTTCGACCGCGATCCGGCGACGTCGCGTTTCATCGATCCGCTGCTGTACTTCAAGGGCTTCCACGCCATCCAGGCGCATCGCCTGGCGCACTGGCTGCACCTCAAGGGCCGCAAGGACTTCGCGCTGTATCTGCAGAGCCGCGCCTCCGCGGTGTTTCAGACCGACATCAACCCGGCGGCCAAGATCGGCCGCGGGATTTTCCTCGACCACGCCACCGGCCTTGTGGTCGGCGAGACCGCGGTGATCGAGGATGACGTCTCGATCCTGCACGGCGTGACGCTCGGTGGCACCGGCAAGGAGCACGAGGACCGTCATCCAAAAATTCGTCGCGGCGTGATGATCGGCGCCGGCGCCAAGATTCTCGGTAACATCGAAGTCGGTCACTGCGCTCGAATCGCCGCCGGCTCGGTGGTGCTGAAGACGGTGCCGCACAACATGACGGTGGCCGGCGTACCGGCCAAGGTGGTGGGGGAGGCGGGCTGCGCCGAGCCGTCACGCACCATGGATCAGATGCTCAACGCGATCGGTTTGTGACGTCGGAATCGCCCGTGCACATCGCCGCGAATGCGGTTCGCAACTCGGCGCGAGGGGTTGCGGCGGGCGGCTCGAAAACGTACTGACGGCGGCCCCGCTCGCAGCGATCGCCGGCGGATCATCCGGCCCGCATCGCCTCCGAAGCCCTTGTTCTAGATTGGAGATCACCGTGGACGTTCAGGAAGTCAGAAAGCTCGATGCCTATCTCAAGAAGGTGTTCGGCAATCCGAAAATCCGCGTTGTGCCGCGGCCGAAGAAGGACGATTCCGCCGAAGTGTATATCGGTGAGGAATTCGTCGGCGTGCTGTTCGTCGACGACGAGGACGACGATCGCTCGTTCCAGTTCCAGATGGCGATCCTCGAGGACGATCTCGCCGACGTGTGAGGTTGGGTGTAGCTCACTGGTCGCTTGTTGCCGCCAAGTGAGCGTCGCTGCTATTGGTTGACTATCAACGCGTCATGGCCGGGCTCGTCCCGGCCATCCACGTCTTTGTCGCCTCTGATGCCGTAAGTCGTGGATGCTCGCGACAAGCCCAGGCATGACGTCGGGGGATGTTTGTGCGTGCTATCGATCGCGACGCGAGCGGTTAGTCAGCGTATTCTGATCGTCTGCTAACTATCCCCGCACGGCGTGCAGCTGCGCGGTGAGACGGTCGATCGAGTTGGCGACGCTTCGCCAGTCGCTGAGCCATTGCCGGGGAAACCGGAAGGTGAGGTCGGCTCCGTCGATGCGGCGTTCGCTGATGCACATGCCGGGCGTCTGCCGGTCCCGGGTGCAGCGCGCCGCGAGTTGCGGCTCTGCCGCGGTGATCAGGTCCTCGGCGCTGTAAGGCGATCCTTCGACGAACGGCCGGACGGTCAGCCCGTCGTCGAGCTGCTGCGACGACGGCGCCAGATAGCGCGGATAGATCGTCCGCAGCCGCGTCTCCGGCGCCAGCGCATCGTGATGGGCGGCGATCGAGACGAAGATGCGATCGATCGGATGAAACTCCTCGACGTCGTCCGGGGTCGCCCGTTTCGGCTTCTCCGGCGGCGCCAGCGACGGATAGACGAAGTTGAGATCGACGCGCTCCTGCGGTCCCGAATGGCGCTGGAACTTCACCCGGAATGCCTTGGTGGGCACGTTGAACAGGGTGTCGCCGATGCTCACCGGCGTGCGGTCGGGATCGCCCACCGGTTGCGCCCGCCAGGTCGGCCACAGCAGGTAGGCCACGGCCAGGATCGAGAGGAGCGAGATTGTGCTGCCGATCGCGACCGGCACACGATAGCCGCGCCGGCCGCCCGGACGGGCGAGGCGAACGGACGCTGACGAAACCGAACTCATTGCAGACAGAACCCGACGAATGACCAGACCAGCCGCGCGACGCCACGGCGACGGCCGCTCTCGCGGCGCACGCGTGCTATCCCTCGCACAGTCGCGTTAACCCAACTTTAACGATGCGATAGCGATCGGCGCCGGTTTTTGCGACACCAGTCGAGCTGCAGAGTTGCGGAAGCGGGATCGTCGCCATGTCGCCGGATGCATTCAACAATCTGTTCTCGCTGCTGATCGGCTTCGCCGTCGCAGGCGCGCTGTCCAGCGGCTATCAGGCGATGGTGCGGCAGCCGGCCGGGTTCGGTCTACTGCAGCAGGGCGTGGTGGCGCAGAGCTTCGCGGCGATCCCGTTCCTGATGTTTGCCGCGCCGTTCATCATCATGCGCAACACGCTGCTCGGGCCGCGCCTGCCAGAGAAGCCGCGCCGCCGGGCGGAATTCGTGATGCTGGCGACCGTGTTGGCAGGCACCTGGAGCATGATGTCCGGCACGGTGCTGCTGATGGGCCTGCACGCGGTCGGTGTCATCACCTGAAAACCGTCCGTCCGAAAACAATTGCCCTCAGCGGCTCACGTTGCCATGACTGGCCCTGCAACAGGAGACCGAGATGGCGATCTACGAGCTGGACGGCAACAAGCCTGATCTTCCGCAGGATGGAAACTACTTCATTGCCGACACCGCGTCGGTGATCGGCAAGGTGCGGCTCCACGCCTCCGCCAGCGTCTGGTTCGGCGCGGTGCTGCGCGGCGACAACGAGTGGATCGAGATCGGCGAGGGCTCGAACGTGCAGGACGGCTCGACCTGCCATACCGATCCGGGCTTTCCGCTGACCGTCGGCAAGAACTGCACGATCGGCCACAATGTGATCCTGCACGGCTGCAGCATCGGCGACAACGTGCTGGTCGGGATGGGGTCGATCGTGATGAACGGCGCCAAGCTGGCGAGCGGCTGCGTGGTCGGCGCCGGTGCGGTGATCACCGAAGGCAAATCGTTTCCAGAGAATTCGCTGATCCTTGGCGCACCCGCCAAGGTGGCGCGCACGCTGACGCCGGAGCAGGTCAAGGCCATGCTGATGGGGGCTGGCTTCTATGTCGCCAACGGCAAACGCTACAACAAGGGCTTGAAAAAGATCGGCTGAGCGACGCACCGCGGTCATTGACCGCGGTGCGTCGCTCAGCCTTCGGACTCGCTCGCTTCGACCGCCGTGGCGATCCGTTCGTGCCCGGCGGCCCACAGCGCGTAGTCTTCGGTACCTTCTGCAAACGGGTTGGCTTCGGCAGGGATGTTTTCGCGCGCGGCGCGCGCCCCGAGTTCGAAGGGATCGTCAGCCATAGTGGTGGTCCTTTCAGTGTTTGTCACGATGGTGCTCGGCTGCCGAGCCCTTCGCGGATTTCGCGGCCCGCGCGCTCTTCTTCAACGCGTCCTGCAAATCGATCGGGACGCCGTGCTTCTTCAGCAGGTCGGCGAACGCCTCGTCGGCGAGCTCCTGCAGCGTGGCCATGCGATTGCGACCGAGCTGCTTGAGCTTGTCGAAGGTGTCCTCGTCGAATCCGATCAGCTTGCGCATGGGGCTCTCCGCGATCACAAGCCGCCGCCCGCGCAATTCGTTCCGCGGCGCGCCGCGGAGCCGCAGTGCATCGGCCAGTCGCGCAGATTTGAAACCCTGGAAGCATCGATTGCCGAACAAACTGCGGCAGGAGAGCGCATCTTCTAGGGGGGCGGGTCGTGCGGAATGGAGTTGGAAGATGATTCGAAAGGCTATCGTTGCACTATCGGTGGCGGCCCTGGCTGCGTTGGCGGCCCCGACCGCGGCCTCTGCCCGTGGCGGCTTTGGCGGCTTTCATGGCGGTGGCGGCTTTCACGGCGGAGGGTGGCACGGCGGCGGTTGGCACGGTGGTGGCTGGCATGGCGGCTGGCGCGGCGGCGGTTGGCGCGGTCCCGGCTGGGGCGCGGTCGGTGTCGGGATCGGACTTGGCCTAGCGGCCCCCTATGCGTGGGGCGGCTATGGGTACGGCTACCCGGGCTACTACACCGGATACGGCTACAGCTATCCGGCCGCGTCCTATTACGACGACGGCTGCTATCTGCGACGGCAGCGGGTGTGGACGCCTTATGGCTGGCGGTGGCGACGCGTCGAAGTCTGCTACTGAGCGTCAGCTGACGGAGCGGGCGCTGCGGCGCCCGCAGTCGCACGATCCGCAGGTCTCGGGCTCCGGTTCTGATAAATTCGGAATCGGAGCAACCTGCCGGCGGATCATCGCGGGATAAGCGCAGGGCCGTTCTGAGAGGTCACAAGCTTTCGTCTCGTGCCACCGCACAGGAATGAGAGCAGTCGGTCCGGGGCGTTGCGCGCGCCGCGACGTT
>NZ_JBMDXE010000161.1:0-65143 GCF_048594845.1 Rhodopseudomonas sp.
CCGGGTCTGTCTTTGCTCCGGCTCTCTTCCGCTGCGATCAGGATGCTCTGGTAGCCGAGCAACCGCTCGCGCACACGGTCGGCTGCCGCAGGATTGGTGACGCCGAGCAGGGCCAGCGACGTGCTGTAGCCGAGCTCCGCCTCGACCTCGGGTTTCGACAGATCGCGGGAGATCCAGACGCTGATCGCCTGCAGGGCGATGCGGCGCAGGTTCATCGCCAGCGGCTCCTCGGCAACGAAAGCCTGCAGATAGCCGTGCTCCGCCAGGGCATGCGTCAGACGCCGCCAGAAACCGTCGCGCAGCGGCGTCGCCAGCGCCTGATGCGGCGCGCCCTTGAGGTCGAGCAGCTCGCGATACAGCGTCTTGTAGAACACCGGGTCGGAAAACCAGAACTCGGCGCACAGGCCGACGACTTCGTAGAGTTCGGCCAGCGGATCGGCGACGTCGCGCTCCTGCACCGCGCGGGTGAAGTCGGCCATGTCGGCGTCCAGCACAGCAAGCAGCACGGCCTGCTTAGAGCCGAACACGTTGTAGGGCGTCATATGTGCGACGTCGGCGCGGGCGGCCAGCGCCCGCATCGAGAACTCCGCCGATTCGGTTTCGGACAACAACGCGCGCGCGCCTGCGATGATCTTCTGCCGGAGTTCTTCGCGGGCCTGCTCGCGTGGGGGCAATGGGGCAGTCCTGTGTCCGTGACCTGAGCAGACTGTTGTAGTCGCTCGTCCTGTATTCGCGAAATCGCCTGCGGCGATCCGACCCCGATAGCAGCTTGACGGTGCGCGTTCGAGATCGATATAACGCGTTATACCAAAAGTGACGGTCAACGTCACACCGCAGCCGCCAAGCGGCGCGGACTTCGGGAGGACGCATCACCATGCGTTTCAACGGCAAGGTCGCTGTCGTCACGGCAGCAGCATCGGGCATTGGCGCGGCCACGGCCGCCCGCCTCGCGCGCGAAGGCGCGTATGTCTATGTCTCGGATATCGATCAGGACGGTCTGGCCCGACAGGCCAAAGTATTGGCCGACGTCGGTGCTCGCGTCTCGACGATGGTGGCCGACGTCACCGTGCCGGAGCAGGTCTCGGCGCTGATCGACGCCGCGGTGCGCGAGCAGGGCCGGCTCGATATCCTGATCAACAACGCCGGAATGGGCGCGTTCGGCCGCATCACCGAGGTGACACCGGAGGCCTGGCACCGCGTGTTTCGCATCTGCGTCGACTCGATTTTTCATGCCAGCCGCGCCGCGATCCCGCATCTGCTCCAGACGCGCGGCAACATCGTCAACACCGCCTCGATCTCCGGCCTGTTCGGTGACTACGGCTTCGCGGCCTACAACGCCGCGAAGGGCGCGGTTATCAATCTCACCCGCAACATGGCGCTCGACTACAGCCGCGACGGTCTCCGCGTGAACGCGGTGTGCCCGGGCCTGATCGCGACGCCGCTGTCGCTGAAGCTGCGAGACAACGCCGCGGTGATGGCGGAGTACGACCGCTTGATCCCGCTCGGCCGTCCCGGTTCGCCGGAGGAAATCGCCGGCGCGATCGCGTTCCTGGCGTCCGACGATGCCTCCTACGTCACCGGCGTCGCCTTAGCGGTCGATGGCGGGCTGACGGCCCGAACCGGGCAGCCGAATTTCCTCGGGCACCTGGCGCCCGCGCCCTGAGCCGACCCTTCGCGCAGACCGACAACAAAAGGAAACACCCATGTCCGCAGCGACTTCACCTGCCGTCGACTGGCTCGAGGGCGGCGAACTGCTCGCCCGCACGCTTCGTGACGCCGGCGTCGACACCGTATTCGCGCTGCACGGCGGTCACCTCGAATCCTTCTATCGTGGCTGCATCGCCAACGACATCCGGCTTGTCGATTTCCGCCACGAATCCTCGGCCGGCCACGCCGCCGACGGCTATGCGCGCGCCACCGGCAAGCTCGGCGTCTGCGTGATCACCGCCGGGCCCGGCTTCACCAACGGCGTCACCGCGATTCTCAACGCGCAGCTCGACAGCATCCCGACGCTGTTCATCGTCGGCTCGCCGCCGCTGCGCGAGGCCGAGACCAATGCGCTGCAAGGCGGCGTCGATCAGATTGCCGTCACGCTACCGATGGTAAAGTACGCGCATCGCATCACCAATACCGAACGCATCCCGGACCTCACCGCGCTGGCGATCCGCAAGGCGACCACCGGTCGCCGCGGCGCCGTGCTGCTCGATGTGCCGATCGACGTGCTGCACATGCGCGCCCACAAGGACGACGTCCGTCCGGCGTACGGGCTCACTATCAATCCCCGCCCGGCGCCGCATCCCGACGAGATCAAGTCCGCCATCGCGATCCTGAAGGCGAGCGAGCGGCCGGTGATCGTGGTCGGCGGCGAAGCGCGCTATTCGGACTGCCGCGACGATCTCGTCGCGCTGGCCGAGGCCACACAGATTCCGGTGGTGTCGAACACCCGCGGCATGGGCGTGTTTCCGAGCAGCCATCCGCTCAACGGTCAGGTGGTCGGCAATCTGGCGCTGCTGTCGGCGCAGCGCCCGGATGCTGCGCTGCTGCTCGGCACGCGGTTCGGCTTTCGCCTTGCCGGTCGCAGCACTGCGTTCTTTCCCGACGATGCGAAGCTGATTCAGGTGCACAGCGATGCCGCTGAGCTTGGCCGGCTTCGTCATGTCGAACTGCCGATCGTTGCCGATGTGGGCGCCGCGCTGACCACGCTGCGGACCGCCGCCGCGGCCGAAACCTGGCCGCAACGTCCGGCCTGGATCGAGGCGGTGACCAAGGCGCCGGCCAAGATGCGCGGCATGTTTCCGAACAAGCAGGGGCCGAAAGGCATTCATCCGTTCTGGGCCGCGGAAGCCGCGGTGCGGGCGGCGGGGGCGGACGCCGCGATCGTGCTCGACGGCGGCGAGGCGGCGAGCTGGGCCGCCTTCCATCTGCGTACCAATCAACCCGGCCACGTCCAGGGCGTCGGCTATCTCGGCTGCCTCGGCACCGGCCCCGGCCAGTCGATCGGCGCTCAGGTCGTCGATTCGGACAAGCGGGTGATGCAGATCACCGGCGACGGCGCGATGGGCTTTCATATCCAGGAGTTCGACACGATGAGCCGGCATCGTCTGCCGATCTGCACCATCGTGCTCAACAACGAGATCTGGGGCATGTCGATCCACGGTCAGCAGATCATGTACGGCGCCAATTACAGCGCGATCAGCGAGCTGCGCGGCACCAACTACGCCAGCGTCGCGGCGGCGTTCGGATGCCACGCCGAGCGCGTCACGGAATTCGACGAGATCGAGCCAGCGATCGCCCGGGCCTATGCGTCCGGCCAGCCGTCCTGCATCGAGATCATGATCGATCCCGACATCGTGCATCCGGTCACCGTCGCGGCGCTCGGCACGATCAGCGACGAGAAGCGCGAGATCATGATTCCCTACTACGAGAACATCCCGATCCGCCCGCAGGCATGACCGGCACCATCAACGCGGAGATGACCTCATGAAGGCGGCGGTGTTCGAAAAGACCGGCGAGCGGCTCGTCGTGCGTGACGTCGCCGCGCCGGCGCTGGGCGACAACGAACTGCTGCTCAAGGTGGCGTTCACCGGCATTTGCGGCTCGGATCTGCACGCGGCCGAGACGCCGGGCGTGCTGAAACCCGGCACCGTGATGGGACACGAGTTCACCGGCGAAATCGTGCAGTCGACCGCGCCCGACTGGCCGGTCGGCACTCGCGTCGCGGCCAACCCGTATTGGCTGTGCCACGCCTGCGCAGCCGGTGGCTCGTGCCGCAGCGGCGGCGATGCGGCCTGCGCCAGCGGCGGCTTCATGGGGTTTCGCCCCGATCTGCCGGGCGCCTATGCGGACTACGTGCGGATCCGCGCCGGGCAGGCGATCCGCTTGCCCGACAATGTGAGCCTGCGCGACGGCGCGTTGATGGAGCCGTTGGCGGTGGCGCGCCATGCGGTGGATGTCTGCGGACCGATGCAGGGCGCCGACGTGCTGGTGATCGGCGGCGGGCCGATCGGGCTCGGTGTCGTGCTGATGGCGATCGACGCCGGGGCTGCGCGGGTGGTGGTCAGCGAGCCGGATGCGAACCGCCGGGCCTGCGCGCTCGCGGTCGGCGCCGTCGCGGCGATTGATCCGATTGCCGAAGATCTGCCGGCCGCGCTCGGCCGGCTCGGCATCGGCGCGCCGGGTATCGTGTTCGAATGCGTCGGTGCGCCCGGCTTCCTGCAGCAGACCATCGACGTCATGGCGCTGCGCGGCCGGGCGGTGATCGTCGGCGTCTGCATGACCGAAGACCGGGTGCTGCCGCGCGCCGCGATCCGCAAGGAAGCGACGCTGAAATTCGTGCTCGGCTACACGATGGCCGACTTCCATCACGTCAGTCGTTATCTCGCGGAGCATGCTGCGACCGCCGCCGCGATGATTTCACGTGTCGTGTCGCTGAGCGAGCTTCCCGAAATCTTCGACCGGCTGCGCGCCGAGAAGTCACTGATCAAGGTGCTGGTGCGGCCCGACCAGGAATTCGAAACATAACAACAAAGGGGAAACGCAATGACCGCCATGGACCGCCGCCGCTTTCTGCTCGGCACCGCCACCACCATGCTGGTAGCGACCTCGATGAAAGCGCAGGCCGCCGACACCACCGGCATCACGCCGACCAGCATCCGCATCGGCAGCACCTCGCCGCAGAGCGGGCCAGTTTCGGCCTATGGGGTGCAGGCGCGCTGCCAAGCCGCGTATTTCAAGATGATCAACGATCGTGGCGGCATCGCCGGGCGCAAGATCGACTTCATCTATTACGACGACGCCTTCAACCCCGCCAAGACGGTGGAGCAGACCCGCAAGCTGGTCGAGAGCGACGAGGTGGCGCTGCTGTTCAGCAATCTCGGCACCGCGACCAATTCGGCGATCGTCAAATACGCCAACGCCAAGAGGATCCCGCATCTGTTCCTGTCGGTGAATGGCGACAAATGGAGCGACTACAAGGCGCATCCGTGGAGCATCGGCTTCGCGCCGAGTGCACGCACCGAGGCGGCGATCTTCGTCAAGCACATGCTGGCGGAGAAGCCCGACGCGAAGTTCGCGGTGCTGTATCAGAACGACGATTTCGGCAAGGACTTCGTCCTCGGCGCCAAGGATGTGCTGGGTGAGCGCGAGGCGCGTCAGCTCGTCACGATCTCGCACGAGACGTCGGACCCGACGATCGATTCCCAGATCCTGCAACTCCGCGCCGCTGCGCCCGATGCGCTGATTTCCGGCACGACGGCGAAGTTCACCGCGCAGGCGATCCGCAAGGTGGCGGAGACGCGCTGGCAGGTCCGCCACTACATCACCGGCGGCTCGTCGTCCTACGCGGGCACGATCGGCCCTGCCGGTCCCGAAAACGCGGTCGGCGTAATCTCGTCGGCCTATCTGAAAGACGTTTCCGATCCGGCCTGGACGGACGACCAGGGCATCAAGGATTTCCTCGCCTTCATGCAGAACTACTTCCCGGAAGGCAACAAGGACGACTTCTACAATCTGTACGCCTACACGGTGGCGTCGGCGCTGGTGAAGGTGCTGACGCAGTGCGGCGCCAATTGCACGCGCGAAAACATCATGGCGCAGGCGACCAATCTGAAGGACGTCGAGCTGCCGACGCTGCTGCCCGGCATCCGCGTTAATACCAGCCCGACGGACTATCGGCCGCTGACCCAGGTGCAACTGCAGAAATGGGACGGCAAGGCCTGGGTGCGGTTCGGCGAGGTGCTGGGCGCGTAGCGGCGGCCGCTACGCCTTCAGATGCTGGGCGATGACGTCGCCGAGGCGCTGGATGCCGACTTCGATCCGGTCGGTGCGGATCGACGAGAAGCCGAGCCGGAAGCAATGCCGGCTCGCAGTCTCGTCCATCGAGAACACCGCGCCCGGCTCGATCACCACGCCCTGCGCCAGCGCGGCCTGCGCCAGCGCGGTGGCATCCGTGCCGGGCGGGCAGGCGATCCAGTAGTTGGTGCTGCCGGGGCCGCGCGAGAACGTACAATCCGGCAGATATTTGGGAAGAAGGCGGTCGAGCAGCTTGGCGCGCTCCAGCAGCACGCGGCCGACCTGCTGCAGATGCGAGCGATAATGCCCAAGGCCGATGAACAGCGCGGCGACGCGCTGGTTGTTGAGCGGCGGATGCCGCAGCATCAGCCGGCGCAGCGCGCGCAATTCGCGGATCACCGGCGCCGGCGCCACGACGTAGCCGAGCCGTAGTCCTGGAGCGAGCGCCTTGGACAGGCTACCGACGTAGAGCACGTTGCTGGCGTGATCGAGACTCTTGAGCGGCGGAAGCGTCGACGACTCCGCCATCAGCTCGCCTTCGTAATCGTCCTCGACCAGCACGACATCGCCGGCCTCGGCGGCTTTCAGCAGTTCAAGCCGCCGCTGCATCGGCATCACCGTCGCGGTCGGGCATTGATGGCTGGCGGTGACGTAGGCGAGCGCGCAGCTCTGAAAGGTTTCGTCCGGCAGCAGGCCCTGCGCGTCCGAGCGCAGTGGCAGCACGTCCGGTGTCAGCATTCGGAAGATATTGCGGGCGTCCGGATAGCCGGGCTCCTCCATGCCGACACGGGTGCGATTGTTGATGAACAGCGTCGCGATCAGATACAGCGCGTGCTGGGCGCCGATCGTCATCATGATTTCGTCGGAGCGCGCATGAATGCCGCGGCGCGGCAGAACCTGCAGCTGCAACTGCTCGATCAGCGCCGGATCGTCGCCATCGATCAGGTCGCGGGCCCAGTTGTTGATCTCCGGAACGCTCAGCGCCGCGCGCGCCGATTCCCGCCAGTCATTAGTGGGGAACAGGCTGGGGTCGAATTGTCCAAAAATGAACGGGTAGGGATGCGCCTGCCAGTCGGCGGGTTTCACGATGTTGCGGTGCGCCGACGGCTGGACCGCGTAGCGCGTGGCCCAATGCGCATCGTCGCGGCTGGCGGCCTCGGTCGGCTTTTCGGCGCCGGTGGCGATCTTCTTCGACAGGCCAGCGACGAAGTAACCGCTGCGCTGCCGCGACACCAGGAAGTTCTGGTCGACCAGTTGCTCGTAGGCGATCACCACGGTGTTGCGCGAGACCTTCAGCACACCGGCGAGATCGCGGCTGGAGGGCATCCGCATGCCAAGCGGCAGCCGGCCGTCCTCGATCGCGGTGACGATGATCTGGCGTATCTGCAATTGCAGGAAAGAGCCGCCGCGATCCATCCCGCGGAACAATGAGCCCCAGAACAGCGCATCGCTGTTGCCTAAGGATGCGGCATTTGCCGAAGGATCGAGCGCTTCAGTCCGCGGCGCTTCCGGGTAACTGAGCTGTGCGAGCTTTCCCAAGACGATATAACCTACTCAACGCGGGCGGATCCCATCGGCACGGAATCCAAGTATGTCGGTTTGCGAGTAAGAAGCAAGAAGTCTGCCATCGAGCCCGGCGCTGGGCGGATAGGTGCTGGCTCCATTCGTCCGGGGCATCTGGCGCTAGTGCGTGTCGGTCGATCGCTTCACGCTTGCAACTGCAAGTTCGAAAGGCTCAGCAGCGTGACTCAGGACACCGTCGTTTACTCGGCCCGCAAGATCATCACCATGAATCCGATGCGTCCGTTCGCGACGCATGTTGCAGTGCGTGATGGGCGGATCGTCGCGACGGGATCGGCCGATGAGTTGTGCGCGAACGGTGCGCGGCTCGACGATCGCTTCGCCGACAAGGTGCTGATGCCGGGCTTCGTCGAGGGCCATGCCCACATCATGGAAGGCCTGATGTGGAAACAGCCTTATGTCGGCGCGTTCGATCGGCGCTCGCCCGAGGGCAAAGTGGTCGCCGGCGTTCCCGACATCGAGTCGATCGTTTCGCGGTTGCAGCAAGCCGAAGCGGCGA
Organism: Rhodopseudomonas sp.; assembly: GCF_048594845.1. Taxonomy (GTDB): domain Bacteria; phylum Pseudomonadota; class Alphaproteobacteria; order Rhizobiales; family Xanthobacteraceae; genus Rhodopseudomonas. Next base: position 7,871 of record NZ_JBMDXE010000161.1, read on the forward strand.
TGCCCGACGATTCCACGCCGCTGTATGCGTGGGGCTTCGACCCGCTGCATATCGGCGGCAAGATGCTGACGCGGCAGGATCTCGATCGCGTCTCGACCAAGCGGCCGGTGCTGGTGGTGCACGCCTCGTTCCATATCAACAACGTCAATACCGCGACGCTCGAACTCGCTGATCTGCTACGCGCGACCGACATCTCGGGCGTGGTCGCCGGCGCCGATGGCCTCGCCAGCGGTGAACTGCAAGGAATCCCCGCACGGATGCGGCTGTTCCGCGCGCTCGGCGGCAACCCGATGGCCGGCAACATCACCGAGGCGGACGTGCGGCGCTACGCGGCGTCGTCCTGCGTGCAGGGCGTCACCACCATCACCGACCTGCACAACGACCTCAACGATCCGACCATCGAGGTGTATCGCAGCGTCGCCAGCCAGGACGATTTCGGCGTCCGTCTGGTGCCGGCACTCGCGGCGGTGTCGCATACGCCCGAGCAGGCGATCGCCAAGCTCGAAACGCTGCGCGCGCACGCCGGCCCCAAGCTGCACTACGGCATCGTCAAGCTGGTGGTCGACGGCTCGATCCAGGGCTTTACCGCGCGGCTGCGTTGGCCCGGCTATCACAACGGCGCCGCCAACGGCCTGTGGTACATCGCGCCCGAGGAACTGCCGCGGCTGGTCGACAAGTATCACCGTGCCGGCGCTCAGCTCCACATCCATACCAATGGCGACGAGGCGACCGAAGCGGCGCTCGACGCGATCGAAGCGGCGCAGATCGCGGCGCCGCGGCCGGATCACCGCCACACGCTGCAGCATTGCCAGATGGCCGATGCGGCGCAGTTCCGCCGCATGAAAGCGCTCGGCGTCTGCGCCAATCTGTTCGCCAACCACATCTACTACTGGGGCGATGCGCATTACGAACTCACCATGGGGCCGGAGCGCGCGTCGCGGATCGATGCCACCGGCACCGCGCGCCGCATCGGCGTGCCGTTCGCGATCCATTCGGATGCGCCGGTGACGCCGTTGGCGCCGCTGTTCACCGCCTGGTGCGCGGTCAATCGCGTCACCTCCGGCGGCCGTGTGCTCGGCCGCGACACCGAGGAGCTGACAGTGGAGCAGGCGCTCGCCGCCATCACGGTCGACGCCGCCTATACGCTGAAGATGGATCATCTGGTTGGCAGCATCGAAACCGGCAAGTACGCCGACTTCGCCGTGCTGGAAGACGATCCGCTGAGCGTTGCGCCGGAGAAGCTCAAGGACGTGGCGATCTGGGGTACCGTGGTCGGCGGCGTCGTTCGGGAGGCGCCCCGCGCATGAGGAAAGCGACCGCGACCATTCCAGTCACGGTGATCGGCGGCTTCCTCGGCGCTGGCAAGACCACGTTCGTCAACCATCTGCTCGCCGGCGGCGGGCCGCGCACCGCAGTGCTGGTCAATGATTTCGGCGAGATCAATGTCGACGCGAGCCTGATCCAGGGCCACGACGGCACCACCATGACGCTGACTAATGGCTGCATCTGCTGCAGCATCGGCACCAGCTTCATCGAGACGATGTGCCAAGTGCTCGATGCCGAGGTGCCGTTCGAGCGCATCGTGATCGAGGCCTCGGGCGTCGGCGATCCGTGGAAGATCGCCGAGATCGCGCTGATCGAGCCGACGTTGCGGCTCGATCGCGTGATCGTGCTGGCCGATGCCAGCCGGATCGCGGCGCTGATCGACGATGCGCGCGTCGGGGCCACGGTGCGTGGCCAGTTCGAGCGCTGCGACGTCGTGCTGCTGAACAAGACCGATCTGGTCGATGCCGCCGCGTGTGCCGCCGCTCGTGCAGCGGTGCTGGCGCTTCGCCCTGGTGTGCGCATCATCGACACCGCGCCCGGTTCTTTGCCGACGCTCGCTTCGCTCGATGCGCCGGCGAATGCCTCGGCTTTCCGCGCCGATTCACCGGCGGCATCGGACCACGGCGCCACCTTTCGCAGCTTCGCGTATCGTCGCGACGGCGCGTTCGATCGCACCCGCATCGCCGGTGCGGTGGCGGCGCTGCCGCCGGAACTGCTGCGGCTCAAGGGCTCGTGTCGCCTCGACGGCGAGACGTCGCCGCAGGTGTTTCAGATGGTCGAGGGTGTATGGTCGCTGGTGCCGGCCGATCCGCCAGGCGACGCGGACGGCATCGTGCTGGTCGGGGTCGGCACCGCCGACCTGCCGGAGCCTGCAGTGCTCGACGCGATCCTCGACCGAGCGCTTGTCGTTGGAGTCGCGGCGTGAGCAGCGCGTCGCGCAGTCTCGTTTCGTCGGTGCGTAGCGCTTGCGCATCGATCGCTACCAATCTCGAACCTTCATGGCGGAGTTCAAATCGATGATGTTGACGAAGCGGTCCTTTGTTATCGGAGCTCTCGGCGGCGCCGCCCTGATGGGCCTGCCGTTCGAAACGCGCGCGCAGTCGGCCGGCAGCGGCGGCACGCTGGTGATCGGGTCGACCCAGGTGCCACGGCACTTCAACGGCGCGGTGCAGTCCGGCATCGCCACCGCGCTGCCGAGCACGCAGATCTTCGCCAGCCCGCTTCGCTTCGACGAAAACTGGAAGCCGCAGCCGTATCTCGCCAAGTCGTGGGAAGTCGCGCCGGACGGGCTGTCGATCACGCTGAAGCTGGTCGACGACGCGGTGTTCCACGACGGCAAGCCTGTCACGTCCGAGGACGTCGCGTTCTCGATCATGACCATCAAGGCCAACCACCCGTTCAAGACCATGCTGGCGGCCGTCGACAGCGTCGAGACGCCCGATCCGAAGACCGCGATCGTGAAGCTGGCGCATCCGCATCCGGCGCTGCTGCTGGCGATGTCGCCGGCGCTGATGCCGATCCTGCCCAAGCACGTCTATGGCGACGGCCAGGACGTCAAGACGCATCCGGCCAATCTCAAGCCGGTCGGCTCCGGTCCCTACAAGCTCACCGAGTACAAACAGGGCGATTACTACACGCTCGAGAAGTTCGACAAGTTCTTCATTCCCGGCCGGCCCAAGCTCGACAAGATCGTGGTGCGGCTGATTTCGGACCCGAACGCCCTGATGGTTTCGACCGAGCGCGGCGAGGTCCATGCGGTGCCATTCGTCACCGGCGTGCGCGATATCGATCGGCTCGAAAAGGCGAAGAACATTGTCGTCACCGACAAGGGCTTTGCCGGCCTCGGTGCATTGAACTGGCTGGCCTTCAACACCAAAAAGAAGCCGCTCGACGACGTCCGCGTCCGCAAGGCGATCGCCTACGCGGCGAACCGCGACTTCATCGTCAGCAAGCTGATGGGTGGCAAGGCGATGCCGTCGATCAGCCCGATCGCACCCGGCTCGCCGCTCGAAGAGAAGAACGTCGAACTCTACAAGTTCGACATCGCCAAGGCCAACAAGCTGCTCGACGAAGCCGGGCTGAAGCCGGACGGCAGCGGCACCCGCGCTACGCTGACCATCGACTATCTGCCGGGTAACGACGAACAGCAGCGCAACGTCGCCGAATATATGCGCTCGGCGCTGAAGCGCGTCGGCCTCAATCTCGAAGTCCGCGCCGCGCCCGACTTCCCGACCTGGGCGCAGCGGGTCTCCAACTTCGATTTCGATCTGACGATGGACTCGGTCTACAACTGGGCCGATCCGGTGATCGGTGTCGACCGCACCTATCTGACGTCGAACATCCGCAAGGGCATCATCTGGTCCAATACCCAGCAGTACTCCAATCCCAAGGTCGACGAGATCCTCGGCAAGGCCGCGGTCGAAACCTCGCCGGAGAAGCGCAAGGCGCTGTATTCGGAGTTCCAGAAGATCGTCGTCGACGAGGTGCCGATCTTCTTCATCAACGCGGTGCCGTTCCACAATGCGTTCGCCAAGGGCCTCGGAGGGCTGCCGACGACGATCTGGGGCGTCGTCTCGCCGCTCGATGAGATCCACTGGGTGACCCCGCCGAAGACCTGATCCTAGCACGAAATCAGCCATGACGCTTCTCACCCATCTGTTCGGAAAACTCGCTAACGCCGCGGCGCTGCTGCTCGCGGTGCTGGTGCTGAATTTCTGCCTGATCCATCTCGCACCGGGCGATCCCGTGCAGGTGATCGCCGGCGAGATGGGTGGGGCGTCGGCCGAGGTGATCGCCGAGCTGCGCGCCAAGTACGGACTCGACCAGAGCCTGCTGACGCAGCTGTTCACCTATCTCGGCAAGGTGCTGCACGGTGACTTCGGTTTCTCCTACTACTTCAACCAGCCGGTGCTGGGCCTGATCGCCCAGCGCCTGCCGGCCTCGCTCTATCTCGCACTGTCGTCGCTGTTCGCAGCGGTGATGATCGGGACGCTGCTCGGCGTGATCAGCGCGCGGCGACCGAACGGTCTGCTCAGCCATGGCGTCACCGTGCTGTCGCTGGCCGGCTATGCGGCGCCGGTGTTCTGGACCGGCTTGATGCTGCTGCTGCTGTTCGGCTCGGTGTGGCCGGTGCTGCCGGTCAGCGGCATGGCCGACGTGGTCAACCCGAAGAGCGGCGTCGCCTATGTGTTCGACGTGCTGACCCATCTGGTGCTGCCGTCGCTGACGCTGGCACTGGTGTTCCTGGCGCAGTATTCGCGGCTGGCGCGCGTCAACATGATCGATGTGCTGTCGGCCGACTATGTCCGCACCGCGCGCGCCAAAGGTCTGCCCGAAGGGGTGGTGATCTTCAAGCACGCGCTGCGCAACGCGCTGATCCCGATCGTTACCGTGGTCGGTCTGCAGTTCGGCAACCTGTTCGCCGGCGCCGTGCTGGTCGAGACGGTGTTCAGCTGGCCCGGTATGGGCCGGCTGGTGTTCGACTCGATTCTGCGCCGCGACTATCCGACCCTGATGGCGGTGCTGTTCTTCTCGGCCGTGATGGTCATCGCCGCCAACATCATCACCGATCTGGTGTACCGCCTGATCGATCCACGGATCCGCGCGGGAGCCCGATGAGCACGCTCGACCACACCCTGATCGCGACTCCGCCCACGCCCGTCGTGCCGGTTGCGCTCCCCGCCACGCCCGCGGTGTCGCCTGCTCGGGCGGCGTTCCGACAGTTCATGAAGAGCCCGTCCGGCGTCGCCGGCGCGGTGCTGCTGATCCTGCTGGTAGCGATGACGCTGGCCGGGCCGTGGCTCTACACGATTGATCCGCTGGAGATCGTCGGCCTGCCGTTCACGCCGCCGTCGGCCGATGCCTGGCTCGGCACCGATTATCTCGGCCGCGACGTGCTGGCCGGTCTGGTGCATGGCGGCCGCGCGACGCTGACGGTCGGCGCGGTGGCGGCGCTGATCACCATCGCGATCGGCGTCACGGTCGGTGCGCTGGCAGGTTTCTTCGGCGGCTGGATCGACAGCCTGCTGGTCAAGATCGCCGAATTCTTCCAGGTGCTGCCGCCGCTGCTGTTCGCGATGGTGCTGGTGACGCTGTTCGGGCCGAAGCTGACCACGATCACGCTGGCGATCGGAGCGGTGAGCTGGACCTCGGCGGCGCGGCTGACGCGCGCCGAATTCATGCGGCTGCGCGACCTAGACTTTATCAAAGCGTCGCGCGCCGCCGGCGCCGGCAATCTGCATCTGATCCTGCGAGTGGTGCTGCCCAACGCGCTGCCGCCGATCATCGTGTCGGCGACGCTGGCGATCGGCGTCGCCATCCTGTTCGAAGGTGGCCTGAGCTTCCTCGGCCTCGGCGATCCCAACACCATGAGCTGGGGTCTGATGATCGGCCAGAACCGCAACTACGTGCTCGACGCCTGGTGGGCGGTGACGTTCCCCGGCGCCGCGATCTTCCTGTCGGTGCTGGCGATCAGCCTGGTGGGCGACGGTGTCAACGATGCGGTCAATCCGCGGCTGCGACGGAGGTGATGATGGCGCCGGTGCTCGAAGTCGACAAGCTCAGCGTCAGCATGACCGATCGCCGCGGCGATCTGGTGCCGGTGCTGGAGAATCTGTCGTTCACCATCGACAAGGGCAAGACGATCGCGCTGGTCGGCGAGAGTGGCTGCGGCAAGAGCATGACGGCGCTGGCGATCATGCGGCTGCTGCCGGAAGGTTTCGTCGTCACCGGCGGCCGCATCCTGCTCGAAGGCGAGGATTTGCTGACGGCGCGGAGCAAACGGATGCGCGCGTTGCGCGGCGACGCGGTGTCAATGGTGTTCCAGGAGCCGATGACGGCGCTCAACCCGCTCTACACCGTCGGCGATCAGATCGCCGAGGTGCTGTATTATCACCGCCGCATGAGCCGCAAGGATGCGACCGAGCAGGCGGTGCAGTTTCTCAAGGCGGTGCAGATCCCGGCCGCCGAGCAGCGCGCCACGGCCTCTCCGCACCAGCTGTCCGGCGGCCTGCGGCAGCGGGTGATGCTCGCGAGGGCGCTGGCCTGCAAGCCGAAGCTGCTGATTGCCGACGAGCCGACCACCGCGCTCGACGTAACCGTGCAGGCGCAGATCTTCGATCTCTTGGCCAAGCTGCAGGACGAGACCGAGACCGCGATCGTGCTGATCACCCACGATCTCGGCGCGGTCGCCGAACTCGCTGACGACATCGCCGTGCTGTACGCCGGCCGTTGCATCGAGACCGGCCCGTCGCACGAACTCGCGGCGGCGCCGCGCCATCCTTATACGCGCGGGCTGCTCGGCTGCGTGCCGCATCTTGCGGTCGGTGTCGCCAAGCCTGACCATTGGGTCGATCTCGGCGAGATCCCAGGCATGGTGCCGTCGCTCGGCAATCGCGGGCCGGACTGCGCCTTTCTGGCGCGCTGCGCCAATGCCCGCGACGTATGCCGCTCGCGTCCGCAGCCGCCGCTCGGCGCCATCGCGCCGGGCCACACCGTGTCGTGCTGGCGCGCCGAGGAGATCGCCGCATGATGCATCCGCGCCCCAATCCGCCGGACGGCGATCCGATCCTGCTCGACGTCAATGACCTCGTGGTGCATTTCCGCGCCGGCAAGAAGAAGCCGTGGGGCAAACCGTCCTTCGTCCACGCGGTCGATGGGGTGAGTTTCCGCGTCAAGCGCGGCACCACCTTTGGCATCGTCGGCGAGAGCGGATCCGGCAAGTCGACCACCGCACAGGCGATCATGCGGCTGGTGCCGTCGACCTCCGGCCAGATCGTGTTTCGCGGCGAAGACATCATGCCGCTCACCGGCGAGCCGCTGCGCCAGGTGCGCCGGCACGTGCAGATCGTGTTTCAGGACCCGTTCTCAGCGCTCGATCCGCGCCGCCGCGCCGGCGACCAGATCCGCGAGCCGCTCGATCTATTGAACATCGGCACCCGCGGTGAGCGTGACGCGCGCGTCAAGCAGCTGCTCGCCGAAGTCGGCTTGCCGCCCGAAGCCGCCGACCTGTTCCCGCACCAGTTCTCGGGTGGACAACGGCAGCGGCTGTGCATCGCGCGTGCGCTGGCGCCGGAGCCGGAGCTGATCGTCTGCGACGAGGCGGTGTCGGCACTCGACGTCGCAATCCAGGCGCAGATCCTCAATCTGTTGAAGAAGCTGCAGCGCGAGCGCGGCCTGACCTACATCTTCATCTCGCACGATCTCGGTGTCATTCAGCAGTTCTGCGACGAGATCGCCGTGATGTATCTCGGCAAGGTGGTGGAACAGGCGCCGGCCTCGACGCTGTTCACCGCGCCGCGCCATCCCTACACATGGTCGCTGGTGTCGGCCGCGGTGCCGCCCGGTCCGCTCCGCGACGAACTCAAGGCGAAGTACCTGGTGAAAGGCGAGCCGCCGTCACCGGTCGATCCGCCGCCCGGCTGCCGCTTCGCCGGCCGCTGCCCGTTCGTGATCGACCGCTGCCGCGCCGACCTGCCGTTCCTCGACGCCACCGGCCCCGAGCACTACGTCGCCTGCCACCGCAAGGACGAGCTCGGCATTCCGGATTTTGCGCCGAAGAGCTGAACTCCGCCGCTGCCGAACGGAGCAGAGTTACTCCGCCGGAACAGCGACCCGCGGTTCGGCTTCTGCGTCCACCATCCGCTCGACGATCCGGCGCATGCGTTGCGGTGCGACGTCGATGCCGAGGCGGATGCGTTTGAAGCCTGGCCGCGCCTGATCGGCCTGTTCGATGCGCTCGAGGATGTCCTTGTCCTCATTGAACGCGATCCGGAAGTCGTCGTGCAGGCGCTGATCGACATCGGCGTCTTCGAGGGCGAAATTTCGCACATGCAGCCAATGGTCGATGCAGTGATGGTCGTCGACCGGGGTGATGAAATGGCACGCGAAGATCCGCATCCCGGCGTCGCGCTGTTCCGGGTCGGCGATCGCCCCCGCGTCCGCGCTGCCGAAATCGATCACCGCGATGCTGGGAGCGAGATAATCGTAGTAGTGCCAGCGATCGACATTGCCAGCGAAGTTGCCGTATTTGGCGAAGATTGGGATTGGCGCCGCATCCTTGATCCAGCGCCAGACCAGCACGCCGCGGTCGTTGACTGTGTGCTCGACCGGGATCTCTTCGCTCGCCGCGTTGCCGAGCGTCGACAGATGCACGAAACTGACATGGGCAGGGTCGCACAGATTGTCGGCGAGGTTGAGGTAGTTGGTGCCGATCTGCAGCGCGTCGCCATGCGCGGCGTGCCAATTGGGCTGGCCGTATTGCGGCAGGTCGTAGATCTGTGCGGGATCGGCCAACGCCGGGTCACCGGGCCATATCCAGACCAGGCCCATCTTCTCGTGCAGCGGATAGGACGGCACACGCGCGTTGGCCGGGATGATCGGCTGACCGGGAATCCGGATGCAGCGGCCGTCGCGCCCGAACGTCATGCCGTGATAGCCGCATTCGATGGCGTCACCCTTGAGCTTGCCGATCGACAACGGCGCCAGCCGGTGCGGACAGACGTCGTCCAGCGCAATCGGCTCGCCGGCCTCGCTGCGATAGACCACGAGATCGATGCCGAGGATGCGGTGGCAGCCCAGCGTCCGCGTCACGTCACGCGACCACGTCAGCGGGTACCATTGGTTGCGAGGGGCGATCAGCTTCATGGCGGGCTCTTTCAAGGCGTGCGGCATGGTCATGGGGATGCTGGCTATTCGTCTTTGATCTTGGCCAGCACGTCGGCGTCGCTCGGTTGATGCAAGGCGCCATCGACGTAGCGCCAGTCGGTCATCACGCCCTGGCCATCCTTGACGGCCAGCTTGCCGATATAGATTCCCAGCGTGGACTGGTGATCCACGGCACGGAACGAAACCGGGCCGCACGGCGAGTCGATTTTCACATGCTCCATCGCGGCGATGAGAGCTTCGGTGTCGGTCGACCCCGCGGCTTCGATCGCCTTGGCGAGTACCAGAGTATTGATGTAACCGATCAGCGCACCGATGTTCGGGCTGTCCTTGAACCGCGCCCGATACGCCTCGACGAAGGCCCGGTGCTCCGGCGTCGCGATCTCGCTCCACGGATAGCCGGTGACGATCCATCCCGCGGGAGCCTCGTCCTTCAGCGGCGCCAGATATTCGGGCTCCCCGGTCAACAGGCTGACGACTGTCCGGTTCGCGAATGCATTCCGGGTCGTTCCTTCCCGCACCAGTCGGACGAGATCGGAGCCGAACGTGGCGTTGAAGATCGCCTCGGGATTGCCGGCCGTCATCGCTTGCACGACGGAACCCGCGTCGAGCTTGCCGAGGGGCGGCCATTGCTCGGAAACGAACTCCACATCGGGACGGAGACGCCGCAGTTCCTGCTTGAAGTTAGCGACCGCCGCCTGGCCGAATTCGTAGTTCGGGGCGATCGTCGTCCAGCGCCGCGCGGGTAGCTTGGCGGCCTCCTGGGCCAGGATGGCGGTCTGGGTATAGGTCGACGGTCGCAGCCGGAAGGTGTAGCGGCTGCGCTTTTCCCAGATCAGCGCGTCAGTCAATGGCTGGGACGCCAGAAAGAAGATCTTCCGCCGCTTGGCGAAATCGGAAACCGCCAGTCCGACATTGGAGAGGATGGTGCCGGTGAGCAGATCGACGTGCTCTGCATCGACGAGCTGGGCCGCCTGCGTGATGGCCGCGTCGGGCTTGCCCGCATCGTCGCGGGCGATGATCTCGATTTTGCGGCCGAGCACCCCGCCCCGATCGTTGATCTGATCACGCGCAAGTTCCCAGCCCTGCCGATAACCCCGAGCGCCGATTGGCAGCGCGGAATAGCTTGAAACGTCGCCGATCCTGATCGGCGGCCGATCGTCTGCATCGGCAGCACCCGCGACGGCCATGATCGCCGCCGCAAACAAGACCAGCCTTCCCGCAAAGCGCATGCCCATCGCCGACCCTCCGCCATTACGCAGATATGTATGTAGTGCTTACTACAGAGCAGAGTGCGTGTTGGAGGTATTGTCAACGTCTAAGAATTCGCAGGGCTTGCCAAAGAAACGGGCAAACCTATGCTGCGGCGCGGGTTTCGGGCGCAGCTGAGGTGAGGGTGGATGGCGAGCGATACGGACGTGGTGGCGCGAGAGCTCGCCGCTCCTCGACGAAAGGCTGCAGCGGGGCGCAGCAAAACGGCGGCCCCGCGCCGCCGGTCGCGACGGCCTGATCAGACTCGGGATGCGCTGCTGCGTGCCGCCGTCGCCGAATTCGCGCGGGAAGGCTATGGCGGCGCGCGGGTCGACCGCATCAGCAAGGCGGCCAAGAGCAACGACCGCATGCTCTATTACTACTTCACCAGCAAGGAGAAGCTGTTTCACCACGTGATCGAGCACTGCTACGCGCAACTCGTCGCGAGCGAGGAGGCGCTCGACCTTGACATGACCCGACCACGCGAAGCGCTCGCCGCGCTGGTCGCATTCAACTGGGCCTATTATTGGCAGAACCCAGAACTGCTCAGCATCTTGGCCTCGGAAAATCTGTTCAAGGGACGTCACGTCAAGAACAAGATTCGCGACGTGTTCGCCAACAGCCAGTTTCGTCTGCTCGAGCAGATCTTGAACAGCGGCATCGAGCAGGGCGCCTTTCAGCCGAATTGCGACCGAACGTTCGTCTACCTCTCGATCCTCTCGCTCACTTATTTCTATCGCTCCAATCTCTACACGCTATCGAACTACATGCAGATCGACCTCGGCGATCAGGAGCGGCGGCAAGCCTGGTTGGTCCATGTCCAAGCCATGATCGAGGATTTGGTTCGTCGCAAAGACGATCGCTGAGGCGCCGCCCCCAACGTGAACCGCATCAGGGCCGCGCATTCAACCTCACGCGTGCGGTCTTCAAACCGTTGCGTCGAGCAGCGACTTGGTCATGGCGTTATCGGCCTTCAGCGTCGCCAGATTGGCCGTGTAGCTGTATTTGGCGACCATCTGGCCGATCAGCTCCTGCGCCAGGTCGACGTTCGGCGCTGCCACCATACCGTCCGCATTGGCGAACGGCGCCTGCGGATCGGAGACCGGGACGGTGCCGGAGGAGCTTGTGGTGACGGTCGTCTGTGTGCCGCCGCCCGGGACTGCGGTCTGGTTCACTTGAAGCGGCTTGTAGGCTTGGGGTGCGCCCGTCGGCACGGCGCCATTCGCGCCCGGCAGCGCGCCGGTCGACTGCTGGTTGGCGACGTTGCTGGCCGAGACTTCCAGACGTCGGGTCGCGGCGTTGAGGCCGGACACGGCGATCGACGAGATGCTGGACATGGCGCGCTCGCGGCGGTGGACGTTCCGGAACCTAACGCTGGAAGCCCGGAACGATCCGTTCACCGCGCCGCGCGAACTCGTCGCCTCCAATTAACTCCTCGTTAACGCCGCCTCAGGCGGTGCCGGTCGCGGACGGCGCACTGGTTGGGCGCACCGGCCGCCGGCGCAGCTTGCGGCGCGCCCATAGCAACAGGCCGGTGGTCAGCAGGCCGGCCAGCACCACGGACACGATGACATTAAGCGGCCCTGAGATCAGCGCCGACCAGTTGCCTTCGTGCAGCAGGCGAGGCCAGTTGCGCGGCATCGGCGTCAAGCCGCTGGGCGTGAACGAGTAGAAGCGCAGTTCGCCGTCCTCGTAGATCCGCGCCATCATGCGCTGGCCACGCTGCGCCAGCATCGCCAGATGCGGCACGTCGTGCTCCTGGGCGAGGACGCGTACGGCTTCCGCAAGCGGCAGGGAAGGACGCAGCGGCGGGGGCGGTGGCGCGGCGAGCGTCCAGCCGAAGGCCATGAGCAGCCCAGTGATCGGGCTGAGCAAGAGCAGCGGCAGCGTGAACCACGCCGCGCCCTTGTGCCAGCCGGCGAGGCTGTTGCGCAGCCGCGGCAGGCCCATCAGGATGCCGATGCCCATGATCACCACCCTCGCGATGGTCGACCCGATCACCAGCCAGTCGTAGCCGAGCAGATGTTCGTGGGTGCGCCGCGCCCACATCAACAGATCGCCGAGCCGGTCGGGCGCGGCGGCCGCCTCGCCGCTGGCGAGATCGATCGGCGGCGCGTTGACGCCGAGCAGCCGCATCTGTTGGCCGCTGGCGTTGATGCTCAGTCCGCGCGCCTGGCCGGCGGGGTCGAAGCGCTGCAGCAGCGCCGAGAGGCGGTCGGCATCCAGCATGCCGGCGGGCAGCCCGCGGCTCTGGATGATCGGCTCGGCCGACAGGATCAGCCCGGTGAGGATCAGGACGATCAGCGGCAACGCGAACACGAAGGTGATCCATCGGTGCAGCTTGAGAAGCAGAACATTGTTCATCGAAATATCCAGTCGAGGCGGGAGCCGAACGTCCCGCAAGCCCCGCGTCCGTCGGGACGCAGTGGAACCGTCCGGCGGCCGAGAGTTGGCATGCTTAGACCTGCCAAGCTGTCGGTCGCATGACAAGCGTCGTGCGCTGTCCACGCTGGGCGTTGATCAGCGATCCGGTTTGGCCGGCGGCGAATCATCAAGGGGTGGTCCGCGCAACCGAGCTGGATCATGTATCGGTCGAACTACCTGTTGTCCGGAAGATTCCGGACGAAATCCAGTCAACTAACTGACGACTCTACGTCTCGAGACATTCAAGTCTGCCGACCTCGTCTGCGATTGCTAGTTTGACTCAGGCTGTCTCGGGTTCATCCCGCGCTGCGGCGAAATCCACCGCGTCTCCAGCCTGATAAGCGTTGGTATCGCTCGCGCTGAGGGCTTGGCCATCCGCTGTTCATGCAACGCTCTGCGATGAACTCGCGCGGCGCGTTCTCTCGTCGTTTGTCCGGCATTTAGTCTGACTGAACTTGTGCCTGTTGAATTTTTCCCGTGTTGCTACGATGCTTTCGTAAGACCGATATCGTGCAAACCCAACTGGTATGGAGGTAGTATGCGTTCCTCGTCGATGATCTTGCTCTGCTCCGTCGCCCTTGTTGCTGCACTTGCGGTCAACGAACGCAGCGGCACGCGTGCCGTGCTGATCGAGCCTGCCGTCGCGGCGACGCCGGTGGCCGCGCCGCCGCCGCCGCCCGCATTCCGCACCGTGACATCGTCGTCGTGCTCGGCGAATGGGTGCCCGACCACTTGCGAGGCCGACGAGGCGCTGATTTCGGCGATCTGCGTCGGCTCCACCGGCGCCAAGTTCAGCGAAAGTCTTGTGGTGGAGAACGGGCAGATCACGGCAAGCTGCGGCCCGTCTTCGACCTCTATCGTGGTGTCCTGCGCTCGCAAATAAGCGCGCCGGCACGTTTCAACGGGGGCTGCGCAGCCGGACATCCGGCGGCGGAGCCCTCTGCAGTATCAAGGGTCAAACCGATGCAAAAATGGTTCGTCGCACTCGCGCTCGCAGTGCTGATCGTGATCGGCTTCGCTGCCGGGCCGATGTCCGTCGTCGTCGCCTTCCTGTCGTTCTGGGTCACGCTGTATCTGGTGTGGGCCTATGAGCTGGGTTTCAAGGACACCTGGGCGCGCTACGGCCTGCATCGGGTCAAGCCGCCGTTCTGGGCGGAGGAAAACAAGGTCTGGTTTCTGCCGATCTTCGACGACCGGCTGAAGGTGCTGAAGGCGGCGGCGGTCGCGCTGCTGATCGTCGCGTTCAGCCTGATGCTGCCGGTGTCGGTGGTGCGGATCGCCACGTTGATCGTGCTGGCCTGGTATATCAGCGAGATCTACCGCGCCCAGAAGGCGACCGATCAGCTCGACCGGGCCCGCTTCAACTAACGGCTGCCGGCCGATCCGGCGTGCTGATTAGCCATCTTTGCAGATCGCCCCCGCTGCCGCTGGACGGCGCGGGCGATTTGGACATCAATATGCAATGCGCCCGAGACTGGAGGAAACCGCGATGGCAGATACCAAATCGTCCGACGTCATTCTCAACATGATGTCGAAAAACCTCGAGCAGGCGCGCGGCGCGATGACCAACTACCTGCAGTTCATCGAAAAGAGCCTGTCGGTGACGCCGGTCGGGAACAGTAGTCAGGCCAATGCCCTGAAGAGCTACGTCGAGCGCAACGTCGAAGCGACGTTCGACTTCTCCCAGCAATTGCTGCACGCCAAGGACTTCCAGGACGTGGTCCGGATCCAGACCGAATTTCTACAGACCCAGTTCCGAGTCCTGACCGATCAGGCCAAAGACGTGGTCGAGATGACCAAGCCGACGGTGATCGTTCCGGGCGACGGTTAGTTTGACCGCGCGACGGTGAACTATTCGGAACGATCCGGCTGGACCGAATCCGCTCTGCGCGGTGGCCGGCACGTCGGAACAAACAGCGCGGCTAATGACTTGCTAACCGCTTCATCAATTCTGACCGCGGAACTCGCTCGATGTTGAAAGTCGTTGCTTCAGTCGTTTCCCTGTTGTTGCTGGCCTCGGCGGCCCATGCGCAATCCGGCCGGCCCGATCCGGGTTGCGGCCGCGATGTTTCGCGGTTCTGCCGCGCCGTGATGGACCAGGGTGACGGCGTTATTCTCGGCTGCCTGCAGAAGAACCGCGCGCGGCTCAGCAAGACCTGCGCAAAGGTGCTCACCGACCACGGACAGTAAGTCCCTCAGGTGGAGCCGCCGCTGACGCCGGCGACCGGCAGCACTTCTGTCGCGGTCGCGCGATCCGGCGATTCTTCCTTCCACCGCACCGAGCCGAACGGCCGCTCCAGCATCCGGCGGACGCGGATTTCCTCCGGCCCACGGTGAAACGCCATCGCCCGCTGGTGAAGCGCGCGGTCGTCCTGGGTCGAACGGTTGCGCTGGCGCAGATAGTCCAGCCAGGTCGGGCAGTGGTAGCGCTCGGTCCACAGCTCCGGATCGCCGATGTCGCGGGCGATCGACCAGTCATAGGCGCCGTTGCGCTGCCGGCTCAGTTGCACCTGCTGCATTACACCATAGAAGCTGCGGGCATCCTCGGCGGAAATCCGGTACTCGATCTCGATCACCACCGGTCCGCTGCGCGGCGTCACCGCGAGCTTGACCTCTGGATCGGCCAGCAGGTCGGCATCGGCGATCTGGGTGCCGACCGACGGCATTCGCAGGAACAGGCCGAGCAGCGTCGACACCAGCATGGTAGCGGCCGAAATCAGCATCGAGAGCTCGACGCCGGCCAGGTCGGCGACGTGGCCCCACAGCCAGCTGCCGATCGCCACGCCGCCGGCGATCGACGCCTGGAATGCCGCCAGCGACCGCCCCGCGACCCAGCGCGGCGCCGACAATTGCACGCCGATGTTGAACAGCGCGATCGCCAGCATCCATACCGCGCCGGCGACCACCAATGCGGCCGCGGTCAGCAGCGCCGAGTGGCTCATTGCGATCACCGCCAGGGCCACACCCATGACAAGCGTGCAGGCGCGGATCGAGCCTTCACTGCCGAGCTTTTCACGCGCAGAGCCGACATTGAGCGCACCCAGCACCGCGCCGACGCCGAAAGCGCCGAGCAGGATGCCGTAGGTTTCGGCGCCGCTCTTGAGCACGTCGCGCACGACGAGCGGCATCAGCGCCAGCACCGAGGAGCCGGCGATGCCGGTGATCAGCGTCCGCGTCAGCACGATCCGGATCGACGGCGAATTGGCGATGTAGCGAACGCCCGATACGATGGCGCGGTTGAGCCGCTCCGGCGGCAGCCGCGGCGGCTCGCTGACGCGCCGCCACAGGAACAGCACCACGAGCAGCGGCAGATACAACACTGCGTTCGCCGCGAATGCCGCGACCGCTCCGGCGGCCGCCACGATGATGCCGCCCACAGCGGGGCCGAAGCTGCGGGCGATGTTGTAGCTGATGCCGTTCAGCGCCACCGCGGCCGGCAGCGCGTCGGGCGGCACCTGCTCGGACACCGAAGCCTGCCAGGCCGGGCCGAACAGCGCCATGCCCATGCCGATGACGAAACAGAAGCCGAGCAGGATCTCCGGCGTCACCAGCTTGAAATGCGCCAGCACCGACAGCGCGATGGCGCCGGCGAGGCCGAGCGTCAGCGACAGCAGCGCCACGCGGCGGCGGTCATACATGTCGGCGATGGCGCCCGCCGGCATCGCCACCAGCATGATCGGCAGCATCAGCGCGGTCTGCACCAGCGCCACCTTGTCGGCCGAGGAGGTCATCTGGGTCATCGCCCAGGCGGCGCCGACGCCGTTGATCATCAGGCCGAGGTTCGACAGCAGGCTGGCCAGCCAGATCCGCCGGAACAGCGCATAACGCAGCGGAGCCGCCACGCCGCCCGGCGAAAATGCGCCACGCTTCGACTTCTCCGTCATCAAGGCCTTCCCTTCGGACGCTATCCTGACCATGCCCGGCCGCGGATCGGTGCACTGATGCCTGCGAACGGTTGGACCTGTCCAGTGCCAAACGGCCGCTTGAACCAGGCCAAGCGCCTGCTACGCTTCGTAAAAATCCCGGGAGGATGCCGTGTCGACCACCAGGCGTACCATCTTGAAGTCGCTCGGCGCTCTGCCGCTGCTGATCGGCACACCGCCGCTGCGCGCGCTGGCGCAAACCGCGGCCGAGTCGAACACGGACATCAAAGTCCCGCCGATCCTGTTCGTGCACGGCAATGGCGATCACGCCGCCCTATGGCTGACCCAGATCTGGCGGATGGAATCCAACGGCATTCCCCGCGCCCGGCTGGCCGCGCTGAACTTCACGGATCCGCTGGCGCGCAACGACGACACGGTGGCCCAGCCGGATCATTCCTCGACCGAGGATCAGCGCCGCGAACTCGGCGCCGCGATTGCCGATCTCAAGCGGCGCACCGGTGCCGACAAGTTGGCACTCGTGGCCAGCTCACGCGGCGGCAACGCGGTGCGCAGCTACATCAAGGCCGGCGGCGCTGGCGATGTCAGCCATGCGGTGCTGTGCGGCACGCCGAACCACGGCGTGTTCGCCTGGGACGCCGGCCTCGGCAACGAGTTCAACGGCAAGGGGCCGTTCTTGAGCGGACTCAATCAGGGCGACAGCGAAGTGACGCCCGGCGTCGCTTTCCTGACGCTCCGCAGCGACGGTCAGGACAAATACGCCCAGCCGGACGGACGGTTTCTCGGCAAGCCGGGCACGCCGACCGGGGTGACCGCGGAGGGGCCGGAGCTGCGCGGCGCGACCAATCTGGTGCTGGGCACGCTCGACCATCGCGAACTCGCCTTCCACCCGCGCGCCTTCCGCGAGATCTATAAGTTCATCGCCGGCCGCGAGCCGAGTGTGATTGCGATCACGCCCGAGGAGGCGGTGCAACTCAGCGGCCTCGTCACCGCTACGCCCGGCGGTGTGCCGACTAACCGGCCGGTGCAGGGCGCGCGGGTCGAGGTCTACCGGGTCGCGCCGGATAGCGGCGAGCGCATCGGCGCTGCGTTGTATGATGGCCGCAGCGGTCCGGACGGGCGCTGGGGGCCGGTCGACAGCCAGCCGCCGTGGTCGCTGGAATTCGTGTTGAGCCAGCCCGGCGAACTCACCACCCACATCTATCGTTCGCCGTTTCCGCGCTCGTCGGACGTCGTGCATCTGCGCGCCGCCAAGCCGGCGGCTGCACCTGCAAGCGACGCTGGCGCCGTGGTGATCCTGTCGCGGCCGCGCGGTTACTTCGGCCTGCCGCGCGACGTCGTGTTGCTCGACGGAAAACAGCCGACCGATATCAAGATCGGCGTGCCGACCGACTCGGTGAGCACCGTAACCGTTCCGGCCGCCGAAGTCGGCCGCGCGGTGGCCGGTCTGTTCAACGAGGAGCGGATCGTCGCGCGGGCGTGGCCGCTGGCCGAAAACCGCATCACGGTGGCCGAACTGACGGGGTGAGGCTGCGACCCCGACGGCCTTTCCGATGCCCGGATTGCTCCTTACTTTCATTGGCAGGGCGGAACCGAACCTCAGGAGTGCGCCGTGAGCCTTGCCGAGTCCTACGATCTCGCTGATCGCGCGCCGCTGGTGCCGCCGACGCCGCCGCGCGCGCCGGAGGGGATGACCGCCCTCGGCCGGCTCGCCGCGATCCGCCACAACGCGATCGCCAGCTGGGGCCAGCGTGCCTACGAAGACGACGTCATCAAGGGACGTTTCTTCAATCACGCCAGCTACATCCTCAACCGGCCGGACGACATCCGGCACGTCCTGATCGACAATTACGAGAACTACACTCGCACGGCGGCGGGCATCCGCGTGCTGCGGCCGATCCTCGGCGAAGGCCTGCTACTCGCCGAAGGCCGCGCCTGGAAGCATCAGCGCCGCTCGCTGGCCCCGGCGTTCACACCGCGCGCGGTCGGCACGCTGGTGCCGCATATGGTGTCGGCCACCGAGGAGATGATCGCCGAATTCGAACGCGGCGTCGGGGCGCCGGTCGATCTGCGCGAAGCCATGCAGCGGCTGGCGTTGGAGATCGCAGGCCGGACGATGTTCTCGTTCGGAATGGGCCAGCACGGCCAGCAGCTGCGCGACTTCGTCATCGAATACGGCATGAAGCTGGCGAGCCCGCGCTTCCTCGACCTGCTGCTGCCATTGAGTTGGCCGAGCCCGCAGGATATTTCGCGCGCCTTCTTCCGCCGGCGCTGGACGAAGTTCGTGCGCGAACTGATCGCCGCGCGGCGCGCCGCCGGCAAGAGCGACGATGCGCCGCCGCGCGATCTGTTCGACCTGATGCTGGCGGCGCGCGATCCCGAGACTGGCGAGGCGTTCTCCGACGATCAGCTCGGCGATCAGGTCGCCACCATGATCCTGGCCGGCCACGAGACCACTGCGACCGCGCTGTTCTGGGCGCTTTACATGCTGGCGCTCGATCCCGATACGCAGAACGACGTCGCCGACGAAGCCCGCGCTGCCGGTCCAACCGACTCGCTCGACAAGCTGCCGTTCACCCGCGCGGTGCTGGACGAGACGCTGCGGTTGTATCCGCCGGCGTTCCTGATCGCCCGCGCCGCAGCCGGCCCCGATACGGTGGCCGGCGAGCCGATCCGCAAGCACGACGTCATCCTGATCGCACCGTGGTTGCTGCACCGGCACGAGAAACTGTGGGACAATCCGAATGCCTTCATGCCGGCGCGTTTCCTGCCCGGCGCGACGCCGCCCGACCGCATGGCCTATCTGCCGTTCGGCGTCGGGCCGCGGGTCTGCATCGGGGCGCATTTCGCGCTGGTGGAGGCAACGCTGGCGCTGGCCCGCATCGTCTCCGCCTTCCGGGTCGAACTGATCGATCGCGAGCCGGTGATGCCGATCGGCGTCGTCACCACCCAGCCGGACCGCTCGCCGGCGTTCCGGCTCACCCGCCGCTGATCAAGCAGGCGTCATTTGGCCGCGGGCCGGACGCCACCTAGATGAGGCTCATGACCGACCTCCGCCCCCTTTTGGCCGTGCTGCGCCAGACCACTGATCCGCGTGTCGTCGATGCTATCGCCGGACTGATCGCCGATGGCGCCGACCACGATCTTAACCGCATCAATGTTCTTGAGTTCGCCGGCCGCACCGGGCTGGACGAAGAGAAAGTGATCTCCGGCTTCCTGCACGCCGCCCAGCTCGGCCTGTTCGACATGAGCTGGAACGTGCTGTGCCCGGGCTGCAGCGGCGTGCTCGACAGCCATCCCTCGCTCAAGGCGCTGCGCCACGAGGAATACATCTGCGCGCTGTGCGCCAAGGGCTACGAGGCCTCGCTCGACGACCAGGTCGAAGCTGCCTTCACGGTACATCCCTCGGTGCGCCGGATCGGCGCGCATGATCCCGACAAGCTGCCGATGTGGGACTACACACGGCAGGTGTACTGGAGCTCCGGCATCGAGATCGACGAGCAGGTGCTGGCGCGGTTGTCGGATCAGGACACGCTCGCTGCCGCTGAACTCGCACCCGGCCAAACGCTGGAATTGTCGCTCGAGCTGCCGGCTGAATTCATCATCGTGTTCGAGCCCGTCACTCATGCGGCGCAGTTCATCGACGTCGCCGGCGAGCGCACCGACGAGGTACGGTCGGTCTCGCTGAGCTACGACCGCAGCCATGCGCTGACGCCGACGCTGTCGTTGCAGCCCGGTCCGCTGAAGCTGACGCTGACCAACAATGCCGAGACGCGGGTGCTGCCGGCCGTGTGGGTCGCGGCCGACGCGCTGCATACGCTGCTCGGCAAACGCAAGCCGATCCTCACCGCCAAGCGTATGCTGACCAACCAGACCTTCCGCGACGTGTTCAAGGCGGACAACCTCACCGCCGATCAGCGGCTGAAGATCACCTCGCTGACGTTCCTGTTCACCGACCTCAAGGGTTCGACCGCCTTGTATCAGCGCGTCGGGGACCTGGCGGCGTTCGATCTGGTGCGGGCGCATTTCCGGGCGCTGCTGGAGATCATCGCCACCGAGAAAGGCGCGGTGGTGAAGACCATCGGCGACGCCGTGATGGCGACGTTCAATCGCCCCGAGCACGCGCTCGCCGCGGCGCTGCGGATGCGCAAGGCAATGGATGCACTCAACGAGGAGCGCGGCACCAAGGATCTGGTGGTGAAGATCGGTATCCATGAAGGGCCGTGCCTGGCGGTGATGCTCAACGACCGCCAGGATTACTTCGGTCAGACCGTCAACGTCGCCGCGCGTGTGCTGGGCCTTGCCACCACGCAGGCGATCCACCTCACCGGCGCGGTGATCGACGCACCGGCGGTGACCAGGATTCTCGACGAGCAGGCGATCGCGCCGATCGAGAAGCATGCGGCGCTACGCGGCATTGCCGACAAGGTTCTGGTCTATGAGATTCCTTAACGCATTGGCGACATTGACAAAGTGTCATCTTGAACAGCGGAACCGCCCCGGATTGCCGACGTTACGATTCCACGTCATAGAACGAGCCTAGTCTCGTCCCCCCTGCGAAAGTTCGAGAACGATGCTGGACAAACTGCGCCAATTCATTTCCGACGTGGTTTCGCCGACCGCGCCCGACGAACTGAATTTCGACGACGGCGGCTATCGCCTCGCCGCAACTGCGCTGCTGATTCATGTCATCTCGCTCGATGGCGAGCCATCCGATGTCGAGCGGCGCAAGTTGCATTCGCTACTGGAGACCCGCTTCAACCTCGACGCTGCGACGGCCAGCCGGTTGATCGAATCCGCCATGCTGGTGGAAGGCGAAGCCGTCGACCTTTACCACTTCACCAGCGTGATCATGCGGTCGGTGAATGAGGAAGGCCGGCTACGCATCATCGAGATGATGTGGGAGCTGGTGTTTGCCGACGGCAACGTCACCGAGTTCGAGGAGAACGTCGTTTGGCGCGCCGCGGATTTGCTCGCGGTATCCTCGCGCGATCGTATCAACCTGAAGCGTCAGGTCGCTGCGCAGCAAGTCGAGACCGATCCGGCTAGCTAAGCCGGCCTCTCGTGATCGCTACTTATTACCGAATTGTCATGTTCGCCCGAACTGGCGCTGATTGCTCGGACTTCGTTGCGGCGTGCCCCCGGAATAAGCGACAGTCGCAGCGAACAGCCTTGCACGCTGCTTGCATCTTGCCTAAGGCCTAGCAATGATCCGGTGGCCGTGCGGCCTCCTATGCAAGAGTTCTGAACGTGACTGAACGGGTGACTTTGATTACGGGCGCATCGGCCGGTATCGGTGCGGAACTGGCGCGGATCTTCGCGGCGAATGCCCATCGGGTCGCGCTGGTGGCCCGGCGGGCCGACCGGCTGGAAACGCTGGCGGCCGAGATCAAGGCCAGGGGCGGCCCGGAACCGATCATCATCGCCTGCGATCTGGCGCTGCCCGAGAGCGTCGACGAGATCGTTGCCCGGCTCGCCGAGGCGGGGGTCGAGGTCGAGTATCTGGTCAACAATGCCGGCTACGGATTATTCGGCCGGGCGGCCGAGATGGACCGTTGCGACCAGCTCGGGATCATCGACGTCAATGTGAGGGCGCTCACCGATCTGTCGCTGCGCTTCGCCGACAGCGTCGCCAAGCTGCGCGGCGGCATCCTCAACGTCGCGTCGATCGCCAGCTTTCTGCCGGGTCCCGGAATGGCGGTGTATTACGCCTCCAAGGCTTATGTGCTGTCGCTGTCGGAGGCGCTGCATCAGGAGCTCGGCAAGAAGGGCGTGCGGGTCACCGCAATCTGTCCGGGCCCGGTTCCCACCGAGTTCCAGATTCGTGCCGGCTTCGAGCCTGGCTTCGATTCGGCCGTTCTCAACGTGTCCCCGGAAGAAGTCGCCCGCCAAGGCTATCAGGGCCTGATGAACAACAAGCGGCTGGTGCTGCCGGGCCTCGGCGTCAAGATCGTGCCGTTCCTGCTCCGGTTTTTCCCGCGCGGCTTCATCCTCGCCGCGGCCGGCGCCTACCAGCAGCGCCAGCGCTGAGCTGATCCTTTCAATACACGCCTGATCTGCTCTAGTCTTCACGCAAGCGTCGGCACCATGACCGGCGCAGCAGGGGAGGCGGCATGACCAGCGAGGACTTCGCGCGGCTGTTGGAAGAGTTCACCCGCTCGGCCGAATCCGGCGACGGCGCCCGCTTCGCGGCGCATTTCACCGAAGACGCGGTGTATCACGACTACATCTACGGCCCGCACACCGGCCGCGCCGATATCGCCCAGATGATGCAGGGCCTGTTTCACCGCGACGCGACTGATTATCGCTGGGAGATGTTCGATCCGGTCTGCGACGGCACGCAGGGCTACGCCTGGTCGCTGTCGAGCTTCACCTCGACCATTCCGGATTTCGCCGGTCGCCGTGTGGTGATCGACGGCATGAGCCGCTTCGTGCTGCGCGACGGCCTGATCGCCGAGTATCGCGAGTCCGTCAATGGCGGCGTGGCCATGCAGCAGCTCGGCGTCGCGCCGGAGCGCATGGCCAAAGTATTCGGGCGCTGGTCCGGCTGGCTGCAGGAGCGGCCGGAAACCAAAGCCTATCTGGCGCGTCCGAAAGGCTCGCGCCGCGGCTGATCAGCTCCAACGACTTCATCAAGACGGCCCGATCAAGGGCGCAACAAAAGCAAGAAAGGGAGACACGCCGATGAGCACTGAGCACATCCTCTACGAGGTCGCGGATCGGATCGCCACCATCACGCTGAATCGGCCGGACCGGATGAACGCCTGGACGCCGGTGATGGAGCGGGAGGTGCGAGAGGCGATGGAGAGCGCCGCAGCGGACAGCGAGGTGCGGGTGATCGTGCTGACCGGTGCGGGCCGCGGCTTCTGCGCCGGCGCCGACATGGAGGTGCTGCAGAAGATCGACCCGGCCGACATCCGCCGCGCCTCGGCGCTGCCGGCGTTCGACATGAATCGCCGGCCGGACTGGCAGACGCGCTATGCGTTCTATCCATCAATCGGCAAGCCGATCATCGGCATGCTCAACGGCGCCACCGCCGGTATCGGCCTGGTGCACGCGCTGTATTGCGACGTCCGGTTCGCCGCCGACACTGCGGTGTTCACCACGGCCTTCGCGCGACGCGGGCTGATCGCCGAGCACGGCATTTCCTGGATGCTGCCGCGCATCGTCGGTCACGCCAATGCGCTTGACCTGTTGCTGTCGGCCCGGCGCGTGTCGGCCGACGAGGCGCTGCGGATGGGGCTGGTCAATCGGCTGTACCCGGCCGATCAACTGCGCGAGCACACCTACGCCTATGCGCGCGATCTCGCCGACAACGTTGCGCCGGCCTCGATGCGGGTGATCAAGCGTCAGCTCTACGAGGTGCCGTTCCAGACTCTTGCCGAAGCGACCATCGAGGCCAATCGCGAGATGACGCTGTCGCTCGCCAGCGACGACTTCAAGGAAGGCGTCGCCAGCTTCGTCGAAAAGCGTCCGCCGCAGTTCAAGAGTGCATGAGAGACGCGACGAGGTCGGTGCTCGAAATCGGGCATCGACAACACCACACATCATGCCCGGACTTGTTCCGGGCATCTACGCCTTCCACCGGTTGACCTCAGTAAAGGCGTGGATGGCCGGGCCTTCGCCGCGCCGAAGGGGCTTCGGCCCGCAGGCGGGACAAGCTCGGCCATGACGAGAGGAAGGTGCTTAAGTCTGAAGTTTTGGGGGCGTCGGTGCTGGGATTGTTGCTGCGCGAGGCCGGTTAGCGGCCCGTCTTCGCCCTGCGGGCTACGTCGCGGCAGCCTTCGCGAACGATCGGCTTGCCGAGCCGAAGCTGGCAAAGCCAGCGAAGGCTGGTGGAGCCAGGCGGGATCGAACCGCCGACCTCGTCATTGCGAACGACGCGCTCTCCCAGCTGAGCTATGGCCCCTCCGCGGTCGGTGCGCGGGGCACCGATCAGCGAACGCCGCCATTTACAGTGCCGACGAACGCCAAGTCAAGGACGTGCGGCAGCTTCCGACACGTCATTGTCATTGGGCTTTATTGCCTTGAGTTCCCTTGTTTGGGCGTGAGCGAACCGATATTTACGGCACAGCCCTTCCGCGTTCGAACCCGCGAGCTTTTCCCCGTCATGCGCGCCATTCTCGACATCATCCTCATCATTCTCGATCTGTACATCTGGCTGCTGATCGCCTCGGCGATTCTGTCCTGGCTGATCGCCTTCAACGTCGTGAACACCCGCAACCAGTTCGTCTCGGCGGTGTCGGAATTCCTTTACCGGATCACAGAGCCGCTGCTGGCGCCGATCCGGAATCTGCTGCCGTCGCTCGGCGGTCTCGACATCTCGCCGATCATCCTCATCCTGATCATCATGTTCCTGCAGCGGGTGATCACCTATTACATCTACCCCGCGGTGTTCTGAGCCGCGGCCGAACGGCCTCGGAGTTTCCATGGCGGAGGCTTGGCGGTATTCTGCTCAGGGTGTGGCCGTGGCGGTGCGGGTCACGCCGCGGGGCGGCCGGGACGACATCGACGGGGTCGAGACGCTGTCGGACGGCCGCAGCGTCGTGAAGGTCCGGGTCCGGGCGATCGCCGATGGCGGCGAGGCCAACCGGGCGGTGATTGAACTGCTGGCCAAATCGCTTGGTGTCGCCAAGCGTGACGTCCGGTTGTTGTCGGGGGCGACGTCCCGGCAAAAACAGATCGCGGTCGACGGCGATCCGAAGAAGCTCGGCGAGGCGCTGCGCCAACTGACGGCAGCAAAGCCCGACTGAGCCGATCGAACGGGAGGCCCTCGAGGGCGCAAGGCATTCGCCTCTCCGGCCGGAGAGGCTTTTTGTTTCGACTCGGAGGGGACCACATGACTGCCCGGATCATCGACGGAAAAATCATCTCAGCCGATCTTCGGGCCCGCGTGGCCGCCGAGGTCGCACGGATCAAGACCGATCACGGCATCACGCCGGGTCTCGCGGTGGTGCTGGTCGGCAGCGATCCGGCCTCGGAGGTCTATGTCCGCTCCAAGCACAAGCAGACACAGGAAGCCGGGATGGCGTCGTTCGAGCACCGGCTGCCGGCCGACGTGCCGCAGGACGAACTGCTGGCGCTGATCGGCAAGCTCAACGCTGATCCGGCGGTGCACGGCATCCTGGTGCAATTGCCGCTGCCCAAGGGGCTCGATTCCACCGCGGTGATCGACGCGATCGATCCGGCCAAGGATGTCGACGGCCTCAACCCGACCAATGCGGGCCGGCTCGCCTCGGGCCTGTTCGCGCTGACGCCGTGCACGCCGCTGGGCTGCATCATCATGGCCAAGCAGGTGCACAATTCGCTCGAGGGCATGAATGCCATCGTGATCGGTCGCTCCAATCTGGTCGGCAAGCCGCTGGTGCAGCTGCTGCTCAACGAGAACGCCACCGTGACGATCGCGCATTCGCGCTCGCGCGATCTGCCGGCGCTGTGCCGTCAGGCCGATTTGGTGTTCGCCGCGGTTGGCAAGGCCGAGATGGTGAAGGGGGACTGGATCAAGCCGGGCGCCACCGTGATCGACGTCGGCATTAACCGCACGCCGTCCCCGGATGGCGGCAAGGACAAGCTGCTCGGCGACGTCGCGTTCAACGAAGCGAAGGAAATCGCCGGCGCCATTACGCCGGTCCCCGGCGGCGTCGGGCTGATGACGGTGGCGTGCCTCCTGGTCAACACTGTCCGCGCCGCCAGCGCGATCCATGGATTGCCGAAGCCGGCTGTGTAAGCGGGCGTGACGGTCGCGGCTTACACGGCTGCCTCCCCGCCGTCATACGCGGGCTTGACCCGCGTATCCATCGCGCGCGGACGCGCGCGAAAGAACTCATTTCACGAAGAAGATGGATGGCCGGGTCAAGCCCGGCCATGACGACTCGTATAATAGTCTGCCACGGCGGTAATCGACGATGTCAGGTTCAGCCCGCCGTCGCCTGCATCAGCCGGACGTAGAACCGGATCATGTCCGCGTAGTTCTTGATGCTGAGGCGCTCGTTGGTGCCGTGGAAGCGCTTGAGGTCTTCCGACGTGGCGCGGACCGGCGAGAACCGGAAGATGTTATCGGCGATGTCCGCATAGTGCCGTGAGTCCGTCGCGGCGATCATCAGGCCCGGCGCGACGATGACATCGGGGAAGACCTCGCGGATGGTGCGGTTGAGCGTCGCATAGGCCGCGCCGGCGGTGCCGGTCACCGGCGGCGGGTCGAAATTGCCGTCGAACGGCTTGATCTCGATCTTGTCGTCGGCGACGCTGGTGCGGACGTGATCGGTGATGCTGACCTGGGTGTCGCCGGGTAGCAGGCGGAAATTGACGCTGGCTTCTGCGACGCCGGGTAGCACGTTGTCCTTGTCGCCGGCGTTGAACACGGTCAGCGCCGTCGAGGTCTGCACCATCGCGGCGGTGGCGCCGCTCTTGGCGAATTCGCGCAGCAGCAGCGGCCGGAACAGCCACAGATTCGACAGCACCACGCGGTTGAGGCCGCGCATCTCCGGCGCCAGCGTGTCGAACATTTCAGCCACCGAGCCGCGAATCCGCATCGGCAGCCGGTTGTCCTCGAGATGCGTCAGCCCGGCCGCCAGCATGCCGATCGCCGTGTCGCGCGGCGGCATCGACGAATGGCCGGGCGTGCCGCGCGCGGTCAGCACCAGCGTGGCATAGCCTTTCTCGGCGACGCCGATCAGCGCGGCCGGCTGATCGAGACCCTTCATCACGCCGTCGGTGATCAGCAGGCCCTCATCGAGCACGAAGTCGAGTCGCACGCCGCGGGACGCGAGCAGTTGGGCGATCTGCCGTGCGCCGCGCAGTCCGGAAACTTCCTCGTCATGGCCGAACGCGAAATAGATCGTGCGCTTCGGCCGGAAGCCCTGCTTGGCCATCAGCTCGGCGGCTTCGAGCATGGCGTAGAGGTTGCCCTTGTCGTCCCACGAGCCGCGGCCCCAGACAAAGCCGTCGGCGATCACGCCGTCGAACGGCTTGTGCTCCCAATCCTGTTCGGTGCGCGGCGCGATCGGCACGACATCCTGGTGCGCCAGTAGTGCAATCGGCTTGGCGGCAGGATCGGAGCCCTGCCACGTGTAGAGCAGGCTCTTGCCGTTGACGACCTCACGCTGCGCGGCGGCGTGCAGCGCCGGGAAGCTTGCCTGGATGTGGGCCTGTAGCCCACGCAGCGCTTCGGCGTCCTGCTCGGGATTGAGAAAGTTGGAGATCGTCTGGAAGCGGATCGCTTCGGCAAGCCGCTGCGCCGCGCCGGATTCGTCGATCGCGATCGGCGGCACGGCCTCGACCGCGATCTGGCGCGAGGGCTGCCGGTAGGCGTTGTACGCCAACACGGCTGCAAGGCCGGTGACCGCGACCAGCGCGATCACCACGATGTTGCGGACCCATTTCAGCAGACGGCGCATCGCAGTCTCCCTGGTGGCCGCCGCAGGGGCTTCAGGCTTTCTTCGCCTTCGCAGCGTTCGCGCGCTCGATGCCCTCGAGGATCAGCTTGTGCGCGTCCTCGGCGCCGCCCCAGCGCAGCACCTTCACCCATTTGCCGGGCTCGAGGTCCTTGTAGTGCTCGAAGAAGTGCTGGATCTGGTGCAGCGTGATCTCGGGCAGGTCCGAATAGGTCTTGATGCGATCGTAGCGCTGGGTCAGCTTCGACGACGGCACCGCGATGATCTTCTCGTCGTGGCCGGCCTCGTCGCTCATGAACAGCACGCCGACGGGGCGCACGCTCATCATGGCGCCAGGCACAATGCCGCGGGTGTTGGCAACCAGCACGTCGCAGGGGTCGCCGTCGTCCGACAGCGTGTGCGGAATGAAGCCGTAATTTCCCGGATAGCGCATGGCGGTATAAAGAAACCGATCCACCACCAGGGTGCCGGCGTCCTTATCCATTTCGTATTTGATCGGTTCGCCGCCGACGGGGACCTCGATGATCACGTTGACATCATGAGGCGGGTTGACGCCGACGGGAATTGCGTCGAGACGCATCGGGTACTCCGGGTGATAAGATTACAGGGGCATCCCGAATAGCCCGAGCCCGAGCCGTTCGCCAGCGCAAACGTCAGCGGCGCGGTGCCAAAATAGCGTCAGTTGCTCCAGGCGAACGCAACTTTGTCGAGCGACTTCTCGCCGAACCGCTCCGACGAGCGCGCCACCATCCGGCCGCCCAGCGCGCGATAGAATTCGGTCGCGGGCTCGTTCTCGGACAGCGCCCAGATCACCATGCTCTTGAGGCCGCTCTGCACCAGATCGCGGCGCGCGGCGGAGAACAGCCGGCTGCCGAAGCCCAGGCCCTGAAATTCGGGGCGCAGATACAGTTCGTAGATCTCGCCGTCGAAGTGCAGGCTGCGGGCTCGGTTGCGGCCGTAATTGGCATAGCCGGCGACCTTGTCGCCGAAGCACAGCACGCTGACCCGGCTGCCCTTGCGGATCGCCGAGTCCCACCAGGTCGGACCACGGCGATTGATCAGCTTTTCCAGCTCGGCCCCGGGGATGATCCCCTGATAGGCGGACCGCCAGGCTTCGTCATGGGTGGCGGCGACCGCGGAAGCGTCCGCAGCCCTGGCCGGCCGAACCTCGATCAGCGTTGTGCTCATGACGCCGATCAAAGCAAGTCAGGGGCGCGGCTTCAAGGTCCAACCTTAATTATCGGTTAACATGTGGACTTTCTGCACCACACGGTACGTATCTGTTCCGAAATTGGACAGATCGCCGGCGCACCAGCGAGTTTGCGTTGCAACGTCCGTCCGGAAAGCCGGCGGGCGCTACGACGAAGCGGTCTGCCCGAGCACTTCGCGCGCAGCGCGTTCCCCCGAATCGCGAGCGCCGTGAGCCGTGGAGAAGAATTGCGGCGATGTCGCCTCGCCGGCGAAGAACAGCCGGCCGTCCACCGCTGTAGCAAGTACCGCGCGGGCACCGGCATGGCCGGGCAGCGCGTGGGAGTAAGCGCCGCGTGCGAACGGATCGTGCGCCCAGCGCGATTCCGCCAGCGGCGTCAGCTTGCGGCGGATGTCGTTGCCGAGCAATGCCGCGATCTCGTCGATTGCCTGCGCCGCAAATGCGCCGTCCCCGGCGTCCTCCAGCTCCCGCGCGAAGCGGCCGCCGAAGAAGCCTTCGATGCAATCATTGCCGAACGGACGTAAGTGATAGGTGCCCATCGCGGTGCGCATCGTCGCCGCACGCAAATTGCCGTCGGCGGGAAAGCCGTTCGGGTCCGACAGCTTCAGCATCACCTTGTCGTCGACACCGAGCGGCAGGTTGCGCGCGGCCTCGATCTTGGTGGGTAGTTCGGGCATGAACCGGACCGCCTCGTCGGCGATCAAATTCGTCGGCACCGTGACGATTACTTTGCCGGCGGTGAGCGTCCCTTTGGTCGTCGTGAGTTTGACGTTCAGGCCGCGGTGGTCGATCAGTTCGACTGCGCAGTTCAGGATCACCGGGCAGGCCGCGCCATAGGCCGCGACCAGCGAGCCGTAGCCATCGCGGATGCGCCAGTTAATGCCGGTGTCGCGATAAGCTTCGAGATCGTGGATCGAGACGCGATCGAGTTCGGCGCCGTTCACGTAGGTCGAGACCGCGTCGATCATCGGATTCCACGGGTCGCCCGGCTTGAGGAGAGTCGCAGCGGGAGCGTCCGGATTCTTCTTCGACGCGCGCCAGACCCGGTCGTAGAAGGTATCGATCGCCTTGCTGAAGGCGGCGCGCTCGCGTTTTGGAAATACGTCGCCGAAGCTCGCTTCGCCCCACGGCGGATGCGTCTTGTCGATGCCGATGCCGAGTTGCTGGGCGATGCCAACGAAGGAGTTCTCGTCCGCCGAATGCAGCCAGCCGCAGCCGACGTCGAAGGCGATCTCGGGCGTCACCTGCCTGGTGTAGGCGCGGCCGCCGATCCGGTCGCGCGCTTCCAGCACGATCACCGACAGGCCCGAGCCTTCCAACGCGCGGGCTGCGCCCAGCCCGGCGGCGCCGGCGCCGATGATGGCGACATCGATGGTGGAAGGGAAACTCTGCTCAGGCATAACGGGCCAACTCTATCATGCGCATCACGGCACCAGGATGTCGTCACGCGTTCCGGAAACGACAATGCCCGGCACGTGGCCGGGCATTGAGGCGGTGAGAGCCGTTCGGATTGCTGGCGATTAGGCGACCGCCTGCTTGCTCTTCTCGGCGCGCTTGCGCTCGTTGGGATCGAGCAGGCGCTTGCGCAGCCGGATCGACTTTGGCGTGATCTCGACCAGCTCGTCGTCTTCGATATAGGCCAGCGCCTTTTCCAGCGTCATCCGGATCGGCGGCGTCAGGCGCACCGCTTCGTCCTTCGAGGTGGTGCGGATGTTGGTAAGCTGCTTGCCCTTGAGGACATTGATCTCGAGATCGTTGTCGCGGGTGTGCTCGCCGACGATCATGCCCTTGTAGACCTTCCAGCCGGGCTCGATCATCATCGGGCCGCGGTCTTCCAGCTTGAACATCGCGTAGGCGACCGCCTCGCCCTGATCGTTGGAGATCAAGACGCCGTTGCGGCGGCCCTGGATCTCGCCGCGATACGGCAGGTAGTTGTGGAACAGCCGGTTCATGATGGCCGTGCCCTTGGTGTCGGTCATCAGTTCGCCCTGGTAACCGATCAGGCCGCGGGTCGGCGCGTAGAACACCAAGCGCAGACGGTTGCCGCCCGAGGGCCGCATCTCGATCATCTCGGCCTTGCGCTCGCTCATCTTCTGAACGACGACGCCGGAGAACTCCTCGTCGACGTCGATCACGACTTCCTCGACCGGCTCCAGCAGCTGGCCGTTCTCGTCGCGGGTCAGCACCACGCGCGGACGCGACACGCTGAGCTCGAAACCCTCGCGGCGCATGTTCTCGATCAGGATCGCGAGCTGCAATTCGCCGCGGCCCGACACTTCCATCGCGTCCTTGTCGGCGGATTCGACGACGCGCAGCGCGACGTTGCCTTCGGCTTCACGCATCAGGCGGTCGCGGATCAGGCGGCTGGTGACCTTGTCGCCTTCGGTGCCGGCGAGCGGCGAGTTGTTGACGATGAACGACATCGACACGGTCGGCGGATCGATCGCCTGCGCCTGGATCGCGGTATCGACGGCCGGATCGCAGAAGGTGTCGGCGACGGTGCCCTTGGTCAGGCCCGCGATCGCGACGATGTCGCCGGCTTCGGCGAAGTCGAGCGGCACGCGCTCGAGGCCGCGGAAGGCCAGGATCTTGGTGATGCGGCCTTGCTCGACCAACTTGCCGTCGCGCGACAGCACCTTGACGGCCTGGTTCGGCTTCAACGTGCCGGAGGCGATGCGGCCGGTGATGATGCGGCCGAGATAGGGGTTGGCTTCCAGGATGGTGCCGAGCAGCCGGAACGGGCCGTCTTCGACGACCGGCGGATGCACATGCTTTAGCACCAGCTCGAACAGCGGCTTCATGCCTTCGCTGGAATCGCCGTCCGGCTTGTCCGACATCCAGCCGTTCTTGCCCGAGCCGTACAGGATCGGGAAGTCGAGCTGCTCGTCAGTGGCATCGAGCGCGGCGAACAGGTCGAACACCTCGTTGACCACTTCAGTGACGCGGGCGTCGGAGCGGTCGACCTTGTTGATGGCGACGATCGGCTTGAGGCCGAGCTTGAGCGCCTTGCCGACCACGAATTTGGTCTGCGGCATCGGGCCTTCAGCGGCGTCGACCAGCACGATCACGCCGTCGACCATCGACAGGATGCGCTCGACCTCGCCGCCGAAGTCGGCGTGGCCGGGGGTGTCGACGATGTTGATCTGGGTGTCTTCCCACTGCACCGAGGTGCACTTGGCCAGAATGGTGATGCCGCGCTCACGCTCGAGATCGTTGGAGTCCATCGCCCGTTCGACCTGGCGCTGGTTGTCGCGATAGGTGCCGGACTGCTGCAGCAGCTTGTCGACGAGGGTCGTCTTGCCGTGGTCGACGTGGGCGATAATGGCGATGTTTCGGAGGTTCATGTTGTCTCTGTCGGGTCCTGCGGCCGGTTGCCAATCGTCAGCGCGATTGCAGGCACACCAGCGGAGGCGCCGGAGGCGCGCCGCAGTCTGCCTATGTCTGAAACGCGTGGGGCAATTCCAAAAAACAGGCCCGGCCGATCAGGGGCCGGGCACTTGCACGCGTTGCGACGCAATATACGCAAAAATCACGAAATAACAATGACGATCGGGATTTCTCGGATTTCTCCTTCGCGGTCCAAGGCTTGGGGCGCATCGTGGGGGCTTCCCTGCGCACCGCTCCGCGGCGGCGCGCCGGTAATTGACATGTCGGCGTTTTGAAAGGGGCGTCGGACTTTTAGATCGGTCTTTCGACGACGAGACTTGCGCTGGTTATCTCCAAGGCGAAGGGGAGCAGAGTTGGCTTGCGGTTCCATTATGTAACGTTATAACGTTACATAAACCTGCTCCGGTTCTTGCAACAGGCTTCCTTATGTTTCCTCTCCGACCCTCTGCTGGCGATCCTCCGGCTCGCGCCAGCCAACCAGCGTTCTCCTGTCTCTCCTCGTCCCCAACGCCTACAAGCGAAGGGAGAGGCATCGCTGCCGGTTCGTTGACAGCCGAGGAGGCCCTCACATACGGTAGTGCGCGACGGTTCCCGCAAGGGATCAATAGGGAATGCGGTGCGGGGTCTTGCGACCCCAATGCCGCAGCTGCCCCCGCAACTGTAAGCGGCGAGCCTTTCGCCAAGCGCCACTGGGCCTCAAACCCGGGAAGGCGGCGAAAGGCGGCGACCCGCGAGCCAGGAGACCTGCCGTCAGTCGTGGTCACACGCGAGCACGTCGGGCGGGGTGTCCTGATGGGTGTCGAACTGCGGCGTCACGCGTCGCGGCCAGACCTCGTTCGCGGTGACGTGCCACGTTTGCCGCGAGCAAAATCATGAGTCCTGTTCTCAACGCCGCCGGGCGCAACCGGCGCCTGCTGTCGTCCGTCGCACTCGTTTCCCTGATCTGGCCGGTCGCCGGCCATGCCCAGTCCGCCTCGCGCGGCCTCGATCCGATCGTGGTCGAAGGCCAGAGCGCGCGGCCGTCGAAGCCGCGCGCCGCTGCCATTGCCGGATCTGCGCGCCAGCGCCGTGCCGCCGCGCGTCCTGCGGCTGCTCCGGCGCCTTCGCCAACGCAGGCCGCGACGGCCAGCACGGCCGTCCCGCCGACCTTCAATCTCGGCACGCCTGCCTCGAGCGCGAGCCGGCTCAATCTGACGCCGCTGCAGACGCCGGCCAGCGTCGAAGTCATTGCCGCCGACACCATCGCCGAACGCGGCCAGCACAGCGTGATCGACGCGGTGACGCAGAACGCCACCGGTTTCACCGCCAGCCCCGCGCCGGGCAATGGCGGCCTCGCCTTCAACACTCGCGGCTTCACCGGCAACGGCACCGTGATGTCGCTGTACGACGGCACAAGGATGTATGTCGGCTCCGGCACCATGACCTATCCGTTCGACACCTGGACGGCGCAGCGCATCGAAGTTCTGCGCGGTCCGGCCTCGGTGATGTACGGCGAGGGCGCGATCGGCGGCGCCATCAACGTGATCTCGAAGAAGCCCTCGTGGCTGCCGCGCAACGAGGCCGAGATTTCGCTCGACACCAACATGACGCGGCGGCTCGCCGTCGACAGCACCGGGCCGATCAATCCCAATGTCAGTTACCGGCTCGCCGCGATCGGCAACATGTCGGACGGCTGGGTCGATCGTGACAAAACCTCGAACGTCGCGGTGTCCGGATCAATTCGGGTGCAGGCCGCCGACAACCTCGCCTTCACGCTCAGCGAGGACTACGCCGATCGCAGCCCGTCACGCTATTTCGGCACGCCGCTGGTCAATGGCCAGCTCGACGAATCGCTGCGCTTCCAGAACTACAATGTCGGCGACGCCTCGATCCGCTATCGCGACAACTGGACCCAGCTCAAGACCGAATGGGACGCCGCCGAAGGCGTGTCGGTCAAGAACGTCACCTATTATCTCAGCACCCACCGGCACTGGAAGGATGTCGAGAGCTACGCCTACAGTCCGGCGACCGGGATTATCAACCGCAGCTCCTATATCGAGATCTTTCACGATCAGGAGCAGCTCGGCAGCCGAACCGACGCGACCTTCAAGGGTCATCTGTTCGGCCTCGCCAACGAATTCGTCGCCGGCTTCGACGTCAACCGCATCGCCTTCACGCACACCAACAACTCGCCTTATGCGGGCACGTCGTCGGTCACGCCGTATAATTTCGACCCCGGTTACTTCCTGCCGGTCAGCCCGACGCGGCCGAGCTTCCATACGCTGACCACGCAATACGGCTTGTTCGCCGAGAACCGTCTCAGTCTGACCGATCAGTTGTCGCTGGTCGGCGGCGTGCGGTCGGATCATCCGACAGTGGAGCGCACCGACTTCCTGACGCCCTCGAACAGCTTCGAGAAGACCTATTCGGCGCCGAGCTGGCGCGCCGGACTGGTCTACACGCCGATCAAGGATCTGGCGTTCTACGGGCAGTATTCGACAGCGGTCGACCCGGTCACCAACCTGATCACCATGACCGGCGTCAACCGCGACTTCGCGCTGTCGACCGGCAAGCAGGTCGAGATCGGCGTCAAGCAGCAGCTCGCAGGCGGCCGCGCCGAATGGACGCTGGCGGCGTATCAGATCGTCAAGAACAACCTGCTGGCGCGGGACCCGCAGAATCCCGCCAACACCAATCCGCTGCAGATCGGTCAGCAATCCTCGCGCGGCATCGAGGCGTCGGCGGGGTTGAAAGTCACGGAGACCTTGCGGCTCGATGCCAATGTGGCGGTGCTGCGTGCCAAATACGACGACTTCGTTCAGGTCGTCGGTGGCCAGGCGGTGAACTATGCCGGCAACGTACCGGCCAACGTCCCGCAGGTCGTCAGCAACATCTGGGCGACCTGGGCATTCGCGCCGGGCTGGTCGGCCAATGCCGGCGTACAGCTCGTCGGCGACACTTGGGCCGATAACGCCAATACACTGGTGCGGCCGGCCTACAATGTCGTCAATGCAGGGTTGATGTGGAAGCCCGATGCGCAGCAGACGTTCGCGCTGCGCGTCTACAATCTGTTCGACACGGTCTACACGACGTCGGGCAACACCTCGCAATGGCTGCTCGGCATGCCGCGCACCGCCGAACTTTCGTACAACGTGAAGTTCTGACGGTGCGCTCCGCCGTGCGGCGGCTGAAGCGGTGGCTGTATCTCGGCCACCGCTGGCTCGGCATCGCGACCTGTGTGCTGTTCGGGATCTGGTTCGTCTCGGGCGTGGTGATGATGTACGTCGCCTTCCCGAATTTCACGATCAGCGAACGCCGCGCAGCGCTCCCCGACCTCGCCTGGTCGCGCGTCGCGCTGTCGCCCGATCAGGCAATGGCCGCGGCCGGGCTGTCGCGCTATCCGCGCGAATTGCGGCTGACGATGCTGGACGGCGAGCCGGTGTATCGGATCTTGGACTGGAAAGGGCCGCGGCAAACGATCTCCGCTGTCACCGGCCACGCGATCACCGGCATCACCACAGGGCAGGCGCTCGCGGTCGCGCGGCATCATCCGGCGGCTGTCGCTCCGCGTCTGCTCGGCACCGTCGATCGCGACCAATGGAGCGTAACGGCGCGGTACGATCCGGACCGGCCGCTGGTTTTGGTCGATGTCGGCGATGCCGCCGGCACTGAACTCTACGTGTCGTCACGCAGCGGCGAGATCGTGCTGGATACCACCCAGCATGAGCGGGTCTGGAACTGGCTCGGGGCGATTCCGCACTGGATCTATCTCACCGTGCTGCGCCGGGACGCGCCGCTATGGCGTCAGGTGGTGATCTGGATTTCCGGCATCTGTATGGTCACGGCGGTCAGCGGTCTCTGGATCGGCCTGCTCCGCTCCGGCCTGCGCCGCCGTTACGCGGGCGAACGTGTCACGCCGTATCGCGGCTGGATGGCGTGGCACCACATCGTCGGACTGGTTGCCGGCGTAGTCGTGCTGACCTGGATGTTCTCGGGCTGGCTGTCGATGAATCCGTTCGGCTGGTTCGCCGGCCGCGGCGATCGCAGCGAAGCCCTGCAGCGCTACGCCGGTCATGATGCGCCGACCTTCACGGTCGCGCTGCCGGCGCGCGAGCGGCCCGGCGTCGTCGAGGCGCGCTTCGTTTGGGTGGATGGCGCGCCGCTGCTGGTGTTGGCCCATCGCGACGGCTCGCAGAGCGTGGTCGATCCGGTCAGCGGTGCGGCGGTCGCATTGCCGGAGGATCGGCTGTTCGCGGCCGCGGTCCGGTTGCTTCCTGGGGCGGTGCTCACGTTGCAGCAGCGGCTCGATCAGCCCGATCTATATTGGTACACGCATCATCAGCAGCGGCTGCTGCCGGTGCTGCGCGTCGGCTTCGACGATCCGGCGCAGAGCTGGGTCTATGTCGATCCGGCCACTGGCGAGATCATCGGCTGGAGCGATCGCAGCGCGCGGGTCCGACGGTGGCTGTTCAACGCGCTGCACAGCTTCGACTTGCCGCCGCTGATCGCCTATCGGCCGGCTTGGGATATCGTGGTGATCGTGCTGTCACTGGCGGGGCTGCTGATATCGGCCAGCGGCATCGTGATCGGCTGGCGGCGGCTGACGCGCTGAGCGTCGGCCGTCTCACACAGCCTGCGGCCGTACCGGGCGGATCGCCGGCGTGGGCGGCTCCGCCGCGAGCAGCATCTTGCGATCAGCGACGGCGTTGTGGAACTGCTCCAGCGCGATGCTGAAGGCAGTGAGCGCGGCGCTGTCGATCGCGCCGTTCTCATAGGAGTCGAGCGTGTCGCGCAGGATGGCATCAGCCTCGGTCTGCATCGCGTCGAGCTCGTCGCAGGAGTCGCAGCGACGCGCAGTGGCCAGCATATCCAGCAAGCGGTCGCGCTGCGAGACGTTGGTGTTGCGTTCGTCCTTGCGCAGATAGCTGGCGAACCAGGCGCCGATCGAACCGGTCGCCGACAGGCCCATCAGCGAGAACCAGATCAGGTCGCTGTAGCGGTCGAGGAAGCTCTTCTCGTCGCCGTCCACATAGGCGGCGGCTCCGGGCTGCACCGGGATCACCGCGTCCTTGTCGGTGTCCGGCGTCTCGATCTTTGCGGCCAGCGGATTTTCCGTCATCACGGTTTGCCGCGCGGTGAACAGCTGCTGCGTGAAGCTGGCGATGGTGCTGTCCGGCACGCCGTCGCGCGCCACGATGTAGTGCGAAAAGCTGATCGTCTTGATGTCGTCGCCGGGCCGCACCGGCGCGCCGCCGAAGGCACCCGCAGGGATCGTGGCGGATTCGTAGGTCGGATGGTTGGCGGCCAGCGCTTCCGAGGAATCGATGCCCAGGAACACCGGCTCGCGCCCCGAAGACGCGGTGGCCGCGAGCGCTTCGCTGATCACTTTGCTGTTCAACGGGCCCGCGGCCAGGAAGGCATCGACTTTGCGGTTCTGCACCGCGTCGGCGACATCGCCGACGGCAAGCTGAACGCTCTCCACCTTGCCGGGATCGACGCCGTATTGCTGCAGAATCACCCGCAGCAGCCCCGCATTGGCCTCGGTGCGCCCTATCACGCCGACCCGCTTGCCGACCAGCTGGGTGATTTCGGTAATGCCTCCGGCCGGCTTGCGCTTGCTGCCGGCGCGTCCGGGGGCCCACAGCACCGCGAGGTTCTTATGCAGCACCGCCACTGAGCGGGCGTTGCGCGGCACCGGCAGATCGCCGCGGATCACCGCCAGATCCGCCGCGTTGGTGCGCAGCGCGGATGCGCTCGCCGCCGGACCGTCGGTGACGATCGAGCGCATCCGTACTGTGTTGCGCTCGCGGGAAAACACCTGCGCTAGGGCCTGGATCAGCCGGACATCGTCACTGCCCTGCGGACCGACCGCGATCTTCAGCGTCGCCGGACGCATCGCAAAGTAATAGCCTGCGCTCAACGCGCCCACCAGCGCGAGGATCGCGGCCAGCGAGATCAGCGTCATTCTCCGGCGCACGGGGCGCGGAGCGCTATGTAGCAAAGGGTCCACCGACTCGGTCTCGTCCGTCGACCGGGCGAACAATCGCATGTGTTCCATCCCCGGTCAGGACCCCATGTTAGCAGTTCCAATGCGGCCGGTGTCAGTTCCGTTCCGCGCATCGCGACCGATATGGTGAACGACGACGCGGCCGGTGTATTTGGCCTTGGCTTTGTGGCGAACTCGGCGCGGGCGACGCGCGCCTGATAACGTTGACGTGAGGAGACGACATGGTGGAGCGATTGACGGCGACGGAACGGCAGGCCGCCTTGCAGGCGCTGACTGGTTGGCAGGACGCAGAGGGGCGCGATGCGATCGTCCGGACCTTCACGTTCAGGGATTTCAACGAGGCGTTCGGCTTCATGACGCGCGTGGCGCTCGTCGCCGAGAAGAATGACCACCATCCGGAATGGCGCAACGTCTACAAGACGGTCGAAGTCGTGCTGACCACCCACGACGCCGGCGGTGTCACCCGCCGCGACGTGGCGCTCGCCGAAGCGATGAATGCGATCGCAGCTCAGCTTGGCGTGGCCTGACGCTGCTTGCGGCGGCGCCCATGCGACCCCACATCCCTGGTCGCTCAGGTGAAATTCCGCGGGCGCGGAGGGACGCGATGACGACGGAACATAGTGTTGGGTTCGAGCCGGCCGACAAGCTCGCGCAGGATCCCGAAACGCTGCGCCGACGGTTCTGGCACAAGATCAAGCGCGTCGCTGCGCATCTTCCGTTCGCCGAGGATATCCTCGCGGCATATTATTGCGCGTTCGACCGCCAGACGCCGCGGCATGTCCAGGTCGCGCTGCTCGGGGCCATCGCGTATTTTGTGCTGCCGTTCGATTTCGTGCCGGACATCCTGCCGGTGCTCGGCTTCACCGACGACGCCGCGATACTCGCGGCTGCGCTTCGCATGGTTGCCAGCAACATCACCCCGGCGCACCGCGAAGCCGCCCACGCCGCGATCCAGCGCGGCCTGCAGGACGAGGCGTAAGGCGTCGCAAACTTTCGCGGCACATCAAGCTGTCTCCATCATGCGTTCCATGGCGCGCCGTGCCAGTGCTGCGCGCTCGATGATCGCATCGGCTGTGAGTGGCGGATCGGTCGCCAGCAGCGCCTGCAACTGTGAAAAGCCGATCAGCACCGAGAAGAACACGCCGATCAGCATGCCGATGTCGTCACGGCGGATGATGCCGTGGGCGGCCGCCTGATCGAAGAACCGCGTCACCGCCTGCATCACCGGCTGCCGGCCGTGGGCATCGAGTTCGCGCGCCACGCTCGCGCCGCCGCGTCCGGCCTCGGCGATGGCCAAGCGATACATCGCGGTCCGCTCCGGGTGGAGAAACTCGGTGAGGAAACCGCGGCCGAACATCTCCAGCACGGCCAGAAATTGCGTGCGGTCTCGCGCCTCCGGCAAATCGGGTGAGGGCTGCATCTTCTGGCTGCCGTAGCGCACCAGCGCCACCAGGATGTCCTGCTTGCTGGCGAAGTACGCGTACAGCGTCCGCTTCGAGGTCTTCGCCCGGCGCACGATCTCGGCGGTGGTTGCCGCGTCGAAGCCTTTCTCGACGAACACGTCGAACGCCGCCTGCAGGATTGCGCTGCGCCGCGGATCATCGTTTTTCTTGTTGTCTTCCAGCATCTTGGTGCCGTTGGTCGCAGGTCTGGAGATTCCGGTACCAATCGGTACCGGATGTGATATGAATTTGGTACCTGATGGTACCGGGCGTTGCGGTGACGTCAACCCCGCGGCGCCGTGAAAACTTCCGGCTGCTGGGCAAGGCGCGGAGGCTGCAATGAAGACCTTCCTAACCGTCAAACTGGTACTGGTGCCATTCGCAGTGTTCTGGGCGCTGCTGGCGCTGCACCTGCCGGGCGCCGCGATCTGGTGCGGGTTGCTGCTGTCGCTGGCCGGCAATGCCTGGCGTCTGTGGCGCCGTGAGCTGTTCGTGCTCGAATCCGGCGGTCTCGTGCTGTTCGCCGGCCTTGCGGCGCTGCTGCTGATCGCGCCGGACGTTGCCGCCGCCCACGCGCTTTGGCTGTCATTTGCCGGCCTGTCGGCGATCAGCGCCGCGAGCCTCATTGCGCGGCGGCCGTGGACGGCCGATTACTCCCGTGCGGCCTATCCGTCGAATGCGGCCACGCCGCAGTTCTTCCTCGTCAACGCTGCCATCACCGGGCTGTGGGCCGTCCTGTTCGGAGTCATCGCCGCCTGCCGTTACGCCGGCGTGCCCAGCGAAGTGATCACCGCACTCGTCACCGGTGGGGCGCTGGTGTCGATCTTCGGGCCCAGGCTCGCAATCCGGCTGGTGCTGCAACGAATGGCTACCGCTCGGGAGACCTATCGCTGGCCCGCGCCGTCGTTCGACAGCGATCCATCCGCCGATTGCGACGTCGTGGTGATCGGCGCCGGCATCGGCGGATTGACCGCGGCCGCGCTGCTGGCCGATGCGGGGCTCAAGGTCAAGGTGTTCGAGCAGCACGTCGTCGCCGGCGGCTATTGTCACAGCTATCTGCGTAAGGCGCATCATGGCGGACGGCCGGTGTTGTATCGATTCGACGCCGGTCCGCACGACTTCTCCGGCGTGCATCCGGGCGGCCCGTTCAACCGCCTGCTGCAACGGCTCGGCGTTGCCGACCGCATCGTGTGGGAGCGGGTGACCCAGAGCTTTCAAACCGAGACCGGCCTGCTCGACGTGCCGGCGGACTGGCGCGATTACGTCCGCGTGCTCGGCGCGCGGTTTCTGGACTCGGCCGCCGGCATTGCGACGCTGTTCGCCGAGATCAAGGCGATCCTCGACGACATGTTCGCCACCGGCGACAGCAATGGTGGCATCCCGGGGCCGCCGACAACGGTCGAGGAACTGCTGGCGTTTCCGCGACAGCACCCCCACGCCTACACCTGGATGAACCGGCCGTTTGCCGACCTGGTCGCCGCGCATGTGCGCGACCCCGCCGCCGTGGCGGTGATCAACGGCCTGGCCGGCTACATGGGCGACGGCAGCGAGTCGTTCACCTGCGCCCGGATGGTGCCGATCTTCGGTTACTACTTCCATGGCGGCTACTATCCGCGCGGCGGCTCGAGCGTCGTCTCGGACGCGCTTGTCGAGGCGATCGAGGGGCGGGGCGGCGAAGTGCGTTTGAAGACGGCGGTGAGAGAGATCCTGGTTGAGGACCAACGCGCCGCGGGCGTGGTGCTCGCCAATGGCGAAACGGTCCGGGCCCGTGCCGTGGTGGCGAATGCAGATCTGAAGCGCACACTGCTCGAACTGGTGCCTCCATCCGCGCTGCCGGACGACTTCCGGACCTACATGGCCAAAGCCACGCCGGCGAATTCCTGCTTCAGCGTACATCTGGGCGTCGATTTCATCCCCGAACTGGGCCCCTCCACGCATCTGCATGCGCCGATGAAGCTCGGCATCGCGATGATGTCGAGGCTCGATCCGTCCGCCGCGCCGGCGGGGCATTCGATCCTGTCGTTGATCGCGCTGGTGCCATTTGCAGAGGCGCAGAGCTGGTTTCCGTCGGAGGGCGGCGGCAACGACTATAAGGCATGGCGGCAGTCCGAAGACTATCTGCGCCGCAAGCGCGAATTCGGTGACCGCATGATCGCCGCCGCCGAAACGGTTATCCCGAACCTGTCGCAGCACATCGTGTATCGCACTGACGCCAGCCCGGTGACCTATGCGCGCTATGACTGGGCGAGCGCCGGTTCGATCTACGGCATGTCGAGCGCCGGCCAACTCAAGGGCTCGAAGACCCCGCTCCGCAACCTGGTGATCGCCGGCGGCGGCAATATCGGCGCCGGCGTCGAAGCGGTGGTGATTTCGGGCGCGCATGCCGCCGAAGCGCTGCTGCCGGGATTGCTGGCGCGCGCTGGCTGCAAAGCAAATGCTCGGGTCAGCCCGTCGACGTCCAAGACTCGTTCCCCGGACAAAGCGGACCGCGCAGCGGTGCGCTGCTGATCCGGGGCCCCGGTTCCGTCGGCCTCAAACCGGGGTCCCGGATCGGCACGGCAGCGCTGACGCGCTGCCGCTAGTCCGGGACACGGCATTGAAGGCCGCGCGTGCGACTTGTTACTTACGGATGCAGGATCACCTTGCCCATGGCCTGCCGGCCGGCGAGCACCTTCAGGGCGTCGGCGGTTTGCGCCAGCGGGAAGGTGCGGTCGACGTGGGACGAGATCTTGCCCTCGGCGGCCCACTTGACGAGCTTATCGAGATTGGCGCGGTTCTTCTCTGGATTGATGCGCGTCCACGCGCCCCAGAACACACCGCGGATGTCGCAGCCCTTCAGCAGCGCGAGGTTGAGCGGCATCTTCGGAATGTCGCCGGCCGCGAAGCCGATCACCAGGAAGCGGCCTTCCCAGGCGATCGAGCGCAGCGCCGCCTCGGCGTAGCTGCCACCGACCGGATCGAAGATGATATCGACGCCCTTGCCGCCGGTCAGCTTCTTCAGCCCTTCCTTGAGGTCTTCCTTCGCGTAGTTCAGCCCCAACTCGGCGCCGTGCTGCTTGGCGAATTCCAGCTTCTCGTCGGACGACGCGCAGGCGATCACCTTGAGGCCCATCAGCTTGCCGAGTTCGCAGGCCGCGAGGCCGGTGCCACCGGCGGCGCCGAGCACCGCCAGCGTCTCGCCGGGCTTCGGGCTGGCGCGATCTTCCAGCGCATGCAGCGCGGTGCCGTAGATGATGAAGATGCCGGCAGCTCGGTCGTAGTCGAGATTGTCGGGAATCTTGACGATCGAGGCGGCCGGCAGCGCGATTTTCTCGCGCGCGCCGTTGTGGCCGCAGGACGCCGCGACGCGGTCGCCCGGTTTCAGATCGGTGACACCTTCACCGACGCTCTCGATCACGCCCGCGACTTCGGCGCCCGGCGAGAACGGGAACGGCGGCTTGATCTGGTACTTGCCCTGGATCATCAGGATGTCGAAGAAATTCAGCGCCGCCGCCTTGATGGCGATCACCGCTTCGCCCGGGCCAGCAACCGGATCAGGAAGCTCGGCATAGTCGAGCTCGTCGGGACCGCAATATTGCCGGCAGAGAATCGCCTTCATGTATCCACCCAGGGTACGAGGTTTGTGATTGCGTGCCGTTGTGCCGGATTTGGCCGCGACGGACAATCGGTTTTGGGCTCTGCGCATTTTCCGCCTCGTCATTGCCGGGCTTGACCCGGCAATCCATCCGGTTTCGAAGAAGATGGATGCCCGGATCAAGTCCGGGCATGACGTCGAGATGCGGGACTACGCAAGCGAATTCCGCTTCACGGGCAATCAAGGGAGATGCGCGATGTTCGAGGCCGGGCTGCTCGCGGGCAAGCGCATCCTGATCACTGGCGGCGGCTCGGGGCTCGGCGCCGCGATGGCGCGGCGGTTTGCCGGGCTCGGCGCGTCGCTGGTGCTGTGCGGGCGGCGCGAGCAGATGCTGCAGGATGTCGCCACTGAGCTGCGTGCAAACGGCGCGGAGGTGGCGACGCAGCGTTGCGACATTCGTGACGCCGACGCGGTCGAGGCGATGCTCGACGCGATCTGGCGCGAGGCGCCGATCGACGTGCTGGTCAACAACGCGGCCGCGACCTTCATCGCCCAGACCGAGCATCTGTCGGCACGCGCCGCCGACGCGATTCTCGGACCGACGCTGCACGGCGCGCTGTATTGTACGCTCGGCGCCGGCCGTCGCTGGATCGAAGCGCAGCGTCCCGGCGTGGTGCTCAGTATTCTGTCGACCTCGACCATCACCGGCCGCGCCTTCACGGTGCCGTCCGCAATGGCCAAGTCCGGCCTATTGGCGATGACCAAGAGCCTTGCGGTGGAGTGGGGGAGCAAGCGCATCCGCACCGTGGCGATCGCGCCCGGGGCCTT
Organism: Rhodopseudomonas sp.; assembly: GCF_048594845.1. Lineage (GTDB taxonomy): Bacteria > Pseudomonadota > Alphaproteobacteria > Rhizobiales > Xanthobacteraceae > Rhodopseudomonas. Next base: position 52,235 of record NZ_JBMDXE010000161.1, read on the forward strand.
TCCGACGCCCGGCGCCTCCGCGCAGCTGCAGCCGCAAGGCCGCAGCGCCGATCCGGCGTCGCGTGCGCCGATCGGCCGCGTCGGCGGCCACGACGAACTCGCCGATCTCGCCAGCTTTCTAATCTCGGACCGCGCCGGCTTCATCACCGGCGAGATGGTGGTGCAGGATGGCGGCGCGCATCTGCGCTCCTCCGGCGCTGAGGATCTGCTCGCCTGGAGCGAAGCCGACTGGGCGGCACATCGCGCGGCGCGGGCAAAATCCTGAACGTACGGCAGCTACCTGCGACACGCCGAAAAGCACCGCAAAGCAGCGGCTCGGCGGCTTTTCCGAATCGTCCCGCGCGGCTATTCCGGGTGACGTGAACAGCCGCTGGCCGCAGGCCATTTTGCAGTCACAATGATAAGGGACCAGACTTGCCCATGAACCTGAGGCGAATGCTGATTGCCGCGATGGCGGGACTGGTGGGATGCGGCGCTGCGAGCGTCGCGATGGCGGCTCCTGCTTCGAAGGGAAAGTCGTCGGCCTCCGAGGCCCGTCCCGCGGCCACCGGCAGCGTCGGGGCCGAGCCGACCCTGATCGGCCAGTTCGGCACCTGGGGCGCCTACATGGCGGCGCCGGGCGGCAAGAAGGTCTGCTTCGTGCTCGCCAAGCCGTCGTCGTCCAAGACCACGCCGGCGAACCGGCCGCGCGATCCGGCCTATGCGTTCATTTCGACCCGTCCGTCCGAGAAGGTCGTCAACGAGGTCTCGGTGATGATCGGCTATCCGCTGAAGCCGGGCTCGGAATCGACCATGGAAGTCGGCGGCGCCTCGTTTGCGATGTACACGCAGGGCGACGGCATCTGGATCAAGAACGCCGCCGAGGAAGACCGGCTGGTCGAGGCGTTGCGGAAGTCGGGCGAGGTCACCGTCAAGGGTGTCTCGGCCAAGGGAACCGCCACCACCGACGTGTTTTCGCTCAAGGGTCTCGCCCAGGCGCTCGACAAGGTGGCGCAGAACTGCGGCGGCTGAGCGCGGCGCGCTGGCCCGCTGCCGCGATTCGCGGCTTTGCAGAACGGCGAAAAAGCCTTATCTGACAGATGATTTTGAGACGCGGGTTGCCCGCGTCGGTGCCTCGTGGTGAGGAGCCCGCGTCAGCGGGCGTCTCGAGCCATGAGATTGTGACCGATCTCGTCCTTCGAGACGCGGCCTTCGGCTGCTCCTCAGGATGAGGATGCTGTGCTTGTTGCGGGCCTGCCGCCCGCCTGAACCGGACCGCCATGACCCTTGCCGCCGCCGTGCTGGAAAAGACCCCGCTCGAAACCTACGTGCCGCCGGCCAAGCCGTCGTTGGTCGGGCTGTCGCGGGCCGAGATTGCCGACAAGCTCGGTGCCATCGGCGTGGCGCCGCCGCAGCGCAAGATGCGGGCGCAGCAGCTCTGGCACTGGATGTATGTCCGCGGCGCCAAGAATTTTGCGGAGATGACCAACGTCTCCAAGGAGATGCGCGCGCAGCTCGCCGAACATTTCACCGTCGACCGGCCCGAAGTGGTTGCCGAGCAGATCTCCGCCGACGGCACTCGCAAATGGCTGCTGCGGCTGCCGAGCGGCAATGATGCGCAGAAGGCCCACGAGGTCGAGTGCGTCTACATCCCCGAGACCGACCGCGGCACGCTGTGCGTCTCCAGCCAGGTCGGCTGCACGCTGAACTGCTCGTTCTGTCACACCGGCACGCAGCGGTTGGTTCGTAACCTCACGCCCGGCGAGATCGTCGGCCAGGTGATGGTAGCGCGCGACCGACTTAACGACTGGATTGACCGCGAGACGCCGAACGGCAACCGCCTCGTCACCAACATCGTGATGATGGGCATGGGCGAGCCGTTGTACAATTTCGACGCGGTGCGCGACGCGCTGCTGATCGTCACCGACAACGAAGGCATCGGCATTTCGCGGCGGCGAGTGACACTGTCGACGTCGGGCGTGGTGCCGAACATCAAGCGCACCGGCGACGAGATCGGCGTGATGCTGGCGATCTCGCTGCACGCGGTGCGCGACGAACTGCGCGACGAGTTGGTGCCGCTCAATCGGAAGTATCCTCTCAAGGAGTTGCTGCAGGCCTGCCGCGACTATCCGGGCGCCTCCAACGCGCGCCGCATCACCTTCGAATATGTGATGCTGAAGGGCGTCAACGACTCGCTCGACGATGCGCGGCGGCTGGTGCAACTGCTCAAGGGCATCCCGGCCAAGATCAACCTGATCCCGTTCAATCCGTGGCCCGGCTCGAAATACGAGTGCTCGGCTTGGGACCAGATCGAGAAGTTCTCCGAATACGTCTTCAACGCCGGCTACTCCTCGCCGGTGCGCACCCCGCGCGGCCGCGACATTCTCGCCGCCTGCGGGCAGCTCAAGAGCGAGACGGAAAAGCTGTCGGTCCGCGAGCGCGACGCGCTCCGCGCCATGGCGATGACGGATTGATGTGCGCGCTTCTCGCCTCGGCCCTCATGGTGAGGAGGCGCGTCAGCGCCGTCTCGAACCATGAGCTTGTGGCGCTCGTCCTTCGAGACGCGGCCAAGCGGCCGCTCCTCAGGACGAGGACTTCGTGCCTTGCGCCCGCCGTCATGGCCGGGCTCGTCCCGGCCATCCACGCCTTGGCCACACGCAAGGCCGCGCCATGTCGCTGATCGGCCACTTGTTCGCGATCGCGTTCGGCTTCCTGTTCGCCTCGCTGGCGGCAGGCGTGATCGTGGTCGGGGCGATGCTGTTTCCCGAGATCAGCGCGCTCACCGACGCGCCGCTCGATCAGGACACGATGAACATCGTGCTCGGCTTCGGCTTCATCTTCGTGTCCGGCTTCGCGCTGGTGCCGGCGCTGATCGTGGTGTTGATCACCGAGGCGTTCTCGATCCGCAGCGCGCTGGCCTATGCGATCGGCGGCGGCCTTGTCGGGGTCGGCTGCTATCTCGGGCTGGTGCCGTTCGATCCGGCGACGCTGCATTTCGACGGCATCGTCCGGCGGCATCTCGAAATCCTGACCGGCGCCGGCATCGTCGGCGGCCTGGTATATTGGCTGATCGCCGGTCGCACCGCCGGGCTGTGGCGTGATCCGCCGCGGCCGTACGCGCCACGACCCGCGCCGCCGCAACCGTCGCGGCCGCCGCAATCACCGCCGGCGGCGCCGCCGCCTGCAGCCTAGCGTCGCGCCGGCTTTTCATCCCCGACCGCCTCGGCTAAACCCCCGCCATGAACCGGACCGGACTTGTCATCGCGCTGGCGCTGTTTGCCGTGATCGGGCTGCTGTTCGGGCTCTATCCGGAGCTCGACATGAAGCTCGCGGCGCTGTTCTACGACCCTGCGACCAGGCGCTTCCCGATGAGTTCCGTCGGCCTCGCGGCGTTCTCGCGCGATGCGGCGATGTGGATCGCCTGGGCGTTAGCGGCGCCGTCGCTGGTCGCCTTCGTGGTCAAGATGGTGCGGCCGGACAAGCCGCTGCTGGTCAAGGGGCGCACCATGGCGTTCCTGCTGATCAGCATCATTCTGGCGGCCGGCATTCTCACCAACCTGACCTTCAAGACCCATTGGGGCCGGCCGCGCCCTGCCGCGGTGGCCGAGTTCAACGGCCCGTGGCAGTTCAAGGCGTGGTGGGATCCGCGCGGCGCCTGCCCGAAGAATTGCTCGTTCTTCTCCGGCGAGGGCGCCACCGCCTACTGGACCTTTGCGCCGGCCGCGCTGGCCCCGCCCGCGGTCCGGCCCTACGCCTACGCCGCCGCCTTCGTGTTCGGCACCGTCACCAGCGGGCTTCGCATGGCGTTCGGCGGGCACTTCTTCACCGACGTGGCGATCGCCGGGTTGGTGACCTTCCTGGTGATCTGGCTGCTCTATGCGTTGATTTACCGTTGGGCCTGGAGCCGGACCACGGACGAACGCGTCGACGCCGCCCTGACCCGCGCATTCTGGCCGCTGTACCGTTGGCGGCAAAAGCGCCGCGGCCACGACGTCGGCCCGGCGCCAGCCGTCTAGACCCCAATACCAGCGATTAAACGCGTGCCCGGCGGCACGAAGTTTGGTATGCGCGCAGCCAAACCCCGCCCCAGCCGATTGGAATGTCCATGACCACCATCCTGAAAAGCCTGCCCAAGGGCGACAACGTCGGTATCGCGTTCTCGGGCGGGCTCGACACCAGCGCGGCGCTGCTGTGGATGAAGCAGAAGGGCGCCAAGTTGTTCGCCTATACGGCAAACCTCGGGCAGCCCGACGAGGCCGATTACGACGCGATCCCCCGCAAGGCGATGGAGTTCGGCGCCGAGAAGGCCCGCTTGGTCGACTGCCGGACCCAACTCGTGCACGAAGGCATCGCGGCGATCCAGGCCGGCGCCTTTCACGTCTCGACCGGCGGCCTCACCTATTTCAATACGACCCCGCTAGGCCGCGCCGTCACCGGCACCATGCTGGTGTCGGCGATGCAGGAAGACGGCGTCAACATCTGGGGCGACGGCTCGACCTACAAGGGCAACGACATCGAGCGATTCTATCGCTACGGCCTGCTGACCAACCCCAGCTTGCGCATCTACAAGCCGTGGCTCGATCAGCAGTTCATCGACGAACTCGGCGGCCGCGCCGAGATGTCGGCGTTCATGACCGCCAACGGCTTCGCCTACAAGATGAGCGCCGAGAAGGCGTATTCGACCGACAGCAATCTGCTCGGCGCCACCCACGAAGCCAAGGACCTCGAGCACCTCGATAGCGGCATCAGGATCGTCAATCCGATCATGGGCGTGCCCTTCTGGCGCGACGATTGCGCGGTGAAGGCCGAGACTGTCAGCGTGCGGTTCGAGGAAGGCCAGCCGGTCGCGCTCAACGGCAAGACCTTCAGCGACGCCGTCGCGTTGTTCTACGAAGCGAACGCGATCGGCGGGCGTCACGGCCTCGGCATGAGCGACCAGATCGAGAATCGCATCATCGAAGCCAAGAGCCGCGGCATCTACGAGGCGCCCGGCATGGCGCTGCTGCACATCGCCTATGAGCGGCTGGTCACCGGCATCCACAACGAAGACACCATCGAGCAGTATCGCATCAACGGCATGAAGCTCGGCCGCTTGTTGTATCAGGGCCGCTGGTTCGACTCGCAGGCGCTGATGCTGCGCGAGACCGCGCAGCGCTGGGTCGCGCGCGCCATCACCGGCGAGGTCACGTTGGAGCTGCGCCGCGGCAACGACTACTCGCTGGTCAACACGCAGAGCCCGAACCTGACCTACGCGCCGGAGCGGCTGAGCATGGAGAAGGTCGAGGACGCGCCGTTCACCCCGGCCGACCGCATCGGCCAGCTCACCATGCGCAACCTCGACATCGCCGACACCCGCACCAAGCTCGGCCTCTACGCCAAGAGCGGTCTGCTGTCGGCCGGCGAAGGCACGCACATTCCGAAGCTGGAAAGCAATAAGGGCTGACGCCCAACGACGTCATTCCGGGGCGTTCGCGCAGCGAGCGAACCCGGAATCTCGCAGTTGTTGAACGACAGACCGTGCCCCGACCATCGTCATTCCGGGTTCGCACGAGCTGACGCTCGCGCGCCCCGGAATGACGATTGCGGGAGAAGCCCGCGGGGTGAGCGGCTCGGGTCCGCCGCGCAGACGCCGCGTACTACGTACTAACTACCGTGTCCCGCACCACCCCTCGCGGTGACCGCCGCCGTAAGCGCGCGCGTAGCCGCCTTCAAGCAGGGCGGCTGACACGCTCGGCGTGCGCTTCGTCGCAACGTCGGCGACGACGCGGCCTTCGTATTTGTCGGGACCGATATTGTAGATCGCCACCTCGCCCTGGCGCAGCAGGTTGCGCAATGCGTCCTTCGCGGCTTCGGCGAGTTGCAGTTCCTTGGCGCATTGCGCCTTCAGCTCTGGCGCGTCGATGCCGCGCAGCCGCACGCGGGTGACGAGGTCGTGGCCGGGTAGCATGTGCACCCGCGCCTCGAAGGTGTCGCCGTCGATCGTGTACAGCACGTCGACCGGATGGCGGACGGTCGGATTGCCGGCGCGCCGCCACACCGTTTCGGCGTCTTCCGGATTGGCCCGCGAGATCGGTGGCGTGCCCCATGGCCAATGGATCCAGTGCCGCGCCGGCAGCATCGTTCCGGCCGCGATGCCGAGCACGAACACCCATGGCAGAATCGTCGACATCCGCCCGCGCCAAGGCAGGCGCGCGATGGGAACGCGATTGGGTTTGGGGCGAAAGGACATGGTCCGACGTTAGCGCGAGTCGGAGCCCGCGAGCAGGGATCGACGATTGTCGATTTCAGATGTTGCGTTCCGGCAAAATGTTCGCAGGTGGGGAGCTGCGGCTCTGGTGCGAACGGCAGTCAGAAATCCGACGCGATGCCCTTCACTTCCCAATCGCCAAAGCGGGTCGGCTCGGGGCCTTTCGGGCCCTGGAACTCCTTGGCGCGGGCTTCGGCATGCCGGGCCGCTTCGACACGGCGAGCTTCGGCTTCGGCGAGCGCACGCTTGGCCGCCTCCGGCAATTCCTTGCGAGGAGCTTCGGGAGTGGCGGGCGGGGTCTTGGGATCAGCGTCGGTCATGGCTCGGCCTTTCGTCGTCTGCGCGATCTAAGTCCCGTTATCCTCAGGCGCAACATCCAGGCTGTGGCGATTCTTAGAATCGGCATATTCGCCTGCCATCTCTGTCCGGCGCCGCTTCACAGAGCGCGCCGCTTCCTTCCTCCAGTGTGATACCTTTCCCCCATGCCCGCTCAAAGATTCGCCCAGCCGTCCGAAGTGCCGGGTCTGGCCGCTCGCCGGGTCGCCGCCGACATTCTCGATGGTGTACTCGGCAAGCGCCGCACGCTCGACGAACAGCTCGAGGGGCCGGCTGCGCATCCGGGACTTAAGACGCTGGCGGACCGCGACCGCGCGCTGATGCGCCGGCTCGTGGCGACGATCCTGCGCCGGCTCGGCACGCTCGATCATGTGCTGGCGAAAATGCTCGACCGGGGCGTTCCGACCGATGCGCCGCGGGCGCGCAGCGCGCTGCTGATCGGGGCGGCGCAGATTTTGTGGATGGACGTGCCGGATCATGCGGCGGTCGATCTTTCGGTGCGGCTGGTGCAGTCGGACCGCCGTGGAGCCAAATATACCGGCCTGGTCAATGCCGTGTTGCGGCGCTGCGCCCGCGAGGGCCAGCCGCTGGTCGATGAAGTCGCCGGCCAGGCGCTCGATGTGCCGGCCTGGCTGATGGCGCGCTGGAGCGCGCATTACGGCGAGGAGGCTGCGCGCGCGATCGCGGTGGCGATCAGTCACGAGCCGTCGCTCGACATCACGGTGAAGTCCGACCCTGACCATTGGGCCGGCCGGCTGTATGGCGAGAAGCTGCCGACCGGCACGGTGCGGACGCTGCTGCAGGGCTCGGTGAAGATGCTACCCGGCTTCGACGATGGCCAATGGTGGGTGCAGGACGCCGCCGCCGCGCTGCCGGCGCGGCTGTTCGGCGATCTCGCCGGCAAGGCGGTGGCCGATCTGTGCGCCGCGCCGGGCGGCAAGACCGCGCAATTGGCGCAGGCGGGCGCGCGCGTCAGCGCGATCGACCGTTCGCCCGCGCGGGTGGCGCGGCTGCGGGAAAATCTGGCGCGGCTGTCGCTTGAAGCGGAGACCGGCGTGGCCGATGCCACCGAATGGCGAGCCGATGCGCCGGGCAGTTTCGACGGCGTGCTGGTCGACGCGCCCTGCGCCTCGACCGGGACGATTCGTCGGCATCCCGACGTTGCCTGGCTGAAGCAGGAGGCCGACATCGGCGCGCTGGCGGCGGTACAGAACCGCTTGCTGCACAAGGCGGCCGCGTTGCTGCGGCCCGGCGGCACGCTGGTCTATTGCACCTGTTCGCTGGAGTCGGAAGAGGGCGAACAGGCGATCGCCAAGCTGCTCGCCGAAGAGCCCGCCATGCGCCGCGTCCCGGTGGCGGCCGAGGAGGTTGCCGGCCTGTCCGAATTCATCACCCCCGAGGGTGATGTGCGCACGCTGCCGTCACACTTGCCGCATGCCGATCCGCGGCTCGCCGGCGTCGATGGTTTCTTCGCGGCCCGGCTGACGAAGTCTCTGTAATCTCTCGGAAAAGAAACTGCCGCGCGGATCGCGCGGCGCCTCCGGACATCGTCCGTCCACACCCAGCCCAACGGCAGGGTGTGCGGTGGCCGATTCCGGACTAAAAGGATTCGAAACGAATTTTCGTTAATCCGAGGTTGCTTTGGTTCACAACATCCTTTCGTGTCCGCTGCGCAGATGTCCTCAGAGCTGTTTCAATCAGAGCTGGCTTCATCGACTGCGTCCTGGCGCGCGAAGGTCGTCGACGCCTTGTTGAATCTGAAAATCTCTGGTCGACGATCGCATAAAGCCGATGCGGGCCATGAACCGGGAGCCCTAGCAATCGTGTCGTCCGCTCACCGCCGACGGATCTCGAGCCTGGTCGTGGGCCGCTTCGCGCGGACCATGGTGGCGCGTGCGTCCGGCGGTTCGGCGGCGCTGACGCGGCTGTGGCCGGGTCGCACCGACCGGCTGATCATCGCCCCACACGATCTGCGCACGGCCGACGCCACCCGCGCGGCCGAGATCTATGCGGGTCGCTTCGTGTTCGCCGGCAAGATCGTCACCTCGCATGGCCGCTCGATCTTCGACATCGAGCCGCCGTCGGACGACTGGGAAGCCGCCTTGTTCGGATTCGGCTGGCTGCGCCATCTGCGGGCCGCCGACACCGCCATCACGCGCGCCAATGCCCGCTCGCTGGTTGACGACTGGCTCGGCAACATGGCGCGCCACCGCCCGGTCGGCCGTCGTCCGGAAGTCACCGCCCGGCGCGTGATTTCGCTGCTGTCGCAGGCGCCGCTGGTGCTGTCCGACACCGACGGCAAATTCTATCGCCGCTATCTGCGCGGACTGACTCGCGAGATCCGTGCGCTGCGCCACGCGCTGCTCGACGTCTCGGACGGTGTCCCGCGGCTGCAGGTCTCGGTCGCGCTGTGCTACGCGTCGTTGTGCCTCGCCAACCAGGCCCGCAACATCCGCGGGGCCACCAAGCGGCTGTCGGACGAATTGCAGCGTCAGATCCTGCCCGACGGCGGTCACGTCTCGCGCAATCCCGGCGCGCTGATCGAACTGCTGATCGATCTGTTGCCGCTGCGCCAGACCTTTGCGGCGCGCAACATCGCGCCGCCGCCGGCGCTGCTGAACGCGATCGACCGGATGATGCCGATGCTGCGGTTCTTCCGCCACGGCGACGGCGCCATCGCGCTGTTCAACGGCATGAGTGCGACGCCGTCGGATCTCTTGGCGACGCTGCTGGCCTATGACGACAGCCACGGCACGCCGATGGCCAGCATGCCGCATTCCGGCTACCAGCGGATCGACGCCGGCCCGACGCTGGTCATCGTCGATGCCGGGCTGCCGCCGCCGCCGAACGTCAGTCAGGATGCGCATGCCGGCTGCCTGTCGTTCGAACTATCGTCCGGCCCAACCCGCATCGTCATCAATTGCGGCATGCCCGGCACCAATCGCGAGAGCTGGCGCGCGTTCGCCCGTTCCACGCCGGCGCATTCCACCGTCACCTGCCACGACACCTCGTCCTGCAGCTTCGTCGAGCGTTCGGCGATGAAGAAACTGCTGCAGGGCGCGCCGATCGTCAGCGGGCCGAGCCATGTCGAAAATCGGCGCGAAGAGGTCGCGAACGGCGTGCTGCTCACCACCTCGCACGACGGCTACCGCGACGGGTTCGGCGTGCTGCACCAGCGCGTCATCATGGTGAAGCACGACGGCAGCCGGGTCGATGGCGAGGATACGCTGACGCCGGCGCAAGGCGGCCGCCACCGCGCCGCACAGGCCGATTACGCGCTGCGCTTCCATCTGCATCCGCAGGTCAAGGCCAGCCGGCTCAGCGACGCCAAAGGCGTAATGCTGGTGCTGCCCAACCGTGAGGTGTGGACCTTCGAGGCCGCAGACGACAAGGTGGAGCTGGAAGAGAGCGTATTTCTGGCCGGCAATGACGGCCCGCGACGCTCGGCCCAGATCGTGGTCCGGCAGAATTCGATCGAAGCGCCGAGTGTGCGCTGGAGCTTCATCCGCTCCAGTTCCTCGCCCCAGGCCACGAGCGCCCGCCGCGCGGCCCGCCGGGAGCCGGAACTGCCTCTGTAGATTCCCGATGGTAATTGCCATCCGTCCGCGGTAGCCCTGGATCCGGGATCGGAACCGGCAAGCGAGAGAGATGCAGGACGGCATTCAGGCCGATATTGACGCTGTGCAGCGGATCGACGCCGTACCGCGGATTCTGGAGGTCGTCTGCCGTACCACCGGGATGGGGTTCGCGGCCGTCGCACGCGTGACCGAAAGCAAGTGGGTATGCTGCGCGGTCCGCGACGAGATCGCGTTCGGCCTGGTGCCGGGCGGCGAGCTGCAGCTCGAGACCACGATCTGCCACGAAATCCGTCAGAGCCATCGGGCGGTAGTGATCGACCACGTCGCCGAAGACGAGCTGTTTCGCCATCACCACACGCCGGCCCAATACGGCTTTCAGAGCTATATCTCGGTGCCGATCATGCGGGCGAACGGCGAGATGTTCGGCACGCTGTGCGCGATCGACCCGCGACCGGCGATTCTCAACACGCCGCAGGTCACCACCACCTTCAAGCTGTTCGCCGAGCTGATCGGCATTCATCTGGACGCGCTCGACCGGCTGCAGACGTCGGAAGCGCGGCTGCTCGACGAGCGCCAGACCGCCGAACTGCGCGAGCAGTTCATCGCGGTGCTCGGCCATGATCTGCGCAATCCGCTCGCGGCGATCGACGCCGGCACCCGCGTGCTGGAAAGGTCTCCGGGGCGCGCCGCCGAGGTGCTGGGGCTGATGCGCAACGCGGTGACGCGGATGTCGGGCCTGATCGACGACGTGATGGATCTGGCGCGCGGCCGGCTCGGCGACGGCCTGTCGCTGCGCGACCGTATCGCGCAGCCGATGCTGCCGGTGGTCGAGCAGGTGGTGTGCGAAATACGCGCGGCCGCGCCGGAGCGCCGGATCGAGCTGGAGGCCGATCTCGCCGTCCCGGTGACCTGCGACGCCGGCCGCATCGCTCAGCTGTTGTCCAATCTGCTCGCCAACGCGGTCGCCTATGGGGCAGCGGATCGGCCGGTCCGGGTGCTCGCCCGCTCCGATGCCGAGCGGTTCGAACTCGCGGTCTGCAACGCCGGCGAGCCGATCCCCGAGGCGGCGCTGAAGCGGCTGTTTCAGCCGTTCTATCGCGGCGAAGCCGAGCCGGCCAAACAGGGGCTCGGCCTCGGCCTGTACATCGCATCGGAAATTGCCCGCGCGCATGGCGGCACGCTCGCCGCAAGCTCGACCGCGCAGGAGACCCGCTTCGTGCTGAGCATGCCGGTGCGCTGACGGTCGTCCGCGCGCGATGCAGGTCCGACCTGCGCGGCCAGCAACCTTGGTCGCCGTTGTCGCGTTCGGCGAAAACTGCTAACCAGACGGCGTTTCGCGCGACTGGCGACCAAGGATGGAGCACCATCGGGAAGCGCGGAATGGATCTGCCGCGCGCCTGGGCATTTGTTTCCTTCACCCAAGAGGATCCTGCCCATGAGTCCGACTCCCCGCCGCGTCACCCGCGCCCTGCTGTCCGTTTCCGACAAGACCGGCCTGATCGATTTCGCCCGTGCGCTGGTCGGCCACGGCGTCGATCTCGTGTCCACCGGCGGCACCGCGAAAGCGATCGCGGCTGCCGGCCTGCCGGTGAAGGACGTCTCCGATCTCACCGGCTTCCCGGAGATGATGGATGGCCGCGTCAAGACGCTGCATCCCAAGGTGCATGGCGGCCTGCTGGCGATCCGCGACAATGCCGAGCACAAGCAGGCGATGGCCGACCACGGCATCGCGCAGATCGATCTGCTCGTCGTCAATCTGTATCCGTTCGAAGCCACCGTCGACAAAGGCGCCGGCTACGAGGACTGCATCGAGAACCTCGACATCGGCGGCCCGGCGATGATCCGCGCTGCCGCCAAGAACCACGACGACGTCGCCGTGGTGGTCGAGGCCAGCGATTATCAGGCCGTGCTCGACGAACTCGCTGCTAACAACGGCGCCACTACGCTCACTCTGCGCAAGCGTCTCGCCGCCAAGGCCTATGCGCGCACCGCGGCTTACGACGCAGCGATCTCCAACTGGTTCGCGCTGCAGCTCGAGCTCGACGCGCCGGACTTCCGCGCGATCGGCGGCCGGCTGCTGCAGTCGCTGCGCTACGGCGAAAACCCGCATCAGAAGGCAGCGTTCTACGCCACGCCGGAGAAGCGCCCCGGCGTCGCCACCGCGCGCCAGGTGCAGGGCAAGGAACTGTCCTACAACAACATCAACGACACCGACGCCGCCTATGAGGCGGTCGGCGAGTTCGATGCGAAGCGCACCGCGGCCTGCGTCATCGTCAAGCACGCCAATCCCTGCGGCGTCGCCGAGGGCGCGAGCCTGCTCGACGCGTACCAGAAGGCGCTGGCCTGCGATTCCGTTTCGGCGTTCGGCGGCATTGTGGCGCTCAACCGCACCCTCGATGCCGAAGCCGCGCGCGCCATCACCGAGATCTTCACCGAAGTGATCATCGCGCCGGACGCGACCGACGAGGCGATCGCGATCGTCGCAGCGAAGAAGAATCTGCGGCTGCTGCTCGCCGGCTCGCGGCCCGATCCGCGCGCGACTGGGCTGACCTACCAGACCGTCGCCGGTGGTCTCTTGGTGCAGTCGCGCGACAATGCGGTGGTCGACGACATGGCGCTCAAGGTCGTCACCAAGCGGCAGCCGACCGAGGCCGAACTGCGCGATCTGAAATTCGCGTTTCGTGTCGCGAAGCACATCAAGTCGAACACGATTGTTTACGCGAAGGACCTCGCCACGGTTGGCGTTGGCGCCGGCCAGATGAGCCGTAT
>NZ_JBMDXE010000162.1:0-8748 GCF_048594845.1 Rhodopseudomonas sp.
GGCATTTCGGCCGAGCCGCCGAGGCCTGCGGCGTGACTCAGCCGACGATGTCGACCGGCATCAAGCAGCTCGAAGAAATCTTGGGCGTGATGCTGGTGCAGCGCGGCTCGCGCTTCCTCGGTTTCACCGCCGAGGGAGAACGCACCCTGGAATGGGCCCGCCGCATTGTCGGCGACACGCGGGCGATGCGCCAGGACATTGGCGCCATGAAGGGCGAACTGTCCGGCGAGCTGCGGATCGCCGCGATCCCGACCGTGCTGGGCATGGTGGCGCAGCTCACCACGCCGTTCCGCGCGCGGCATCCCAATGTCCGCTTCAGCATCCTGTCCTGCACATCGTCCGAAGTGCTGGGGCTGCTCGAAAACCTCGAGGCCGACGCCGGGCTGACCTACATCGAGAACGAACCGCTCGGCAAAGTCCGCAGCGTGCCGCTTTATCAGGAGAGCTATCGGCTGATCACCTCGCCGGACGGCCTGTTCGGAGATCGTGATCAGGTGACTTGGCAGGACGTCGGCCAGGTTCCGCTCTGCCTGCTGACGCCGAACATGCAGAACCGCCGCATCATCGACCGCGCGCTGCGCGCCGCCGGCACCATCGCGCATCCGACCTTGACGTCGAATTCGATCATCGTGCTTTACACCCACGTCAAAACCGGGCGCTGGGCCAGCGTGATGCCTGCCAAACTCGCCGAAACGCTGGGGCTTGGCGACGGCGTCCGCACCATTCCGATCGTGGATCCGGTGGTGTCCTACAGCATCGGCCTCGTGGTGCCGCCGCGCGAGCCCTATACGCCGCTGGTCGCCGCGCTGATGCAGGTCGCCCGCGAGGTCGCGCCCTCGCTTGAAACCGAGGCCTGAGCGCGCCCAGGCCCTCCCTCGATACCGTTTCCTTATCGCAGCATGCGACAGCTTTATTGATTCCTTGAACGATTCCAATTTTCATCGGTCGCGAACCAACGCCGAAAAGAGCGCCGATGCATAACGAACCATGGGACCCGACCCGCGCCGCTGAGATCATCGCCGGGTTGACGCACAAGGAAGGGCCGACACTGGTCATCCTGCATGCTTTGCAGGAGGCGTTCGGCTATGTGCCGGAGGCGGCCGTGCCGATGGTGGCGCAGGCGCTGAATTTATCGCGCGCCGAGGTGCATGGCGTCGTCACCTTCTATCCCGACTTTCGCCGCGAGCAGCCGGGCCGCCATGTGCTGAAGCTGTGCCGGGCCGAGGCTTGCCAGGCGGCGGGTGGCGATGCGCTGGCGGTGCATGCGGAAACGCGGCTCGGCGTCGCGTTCGGCCACACCTGCGCGGACGGCTCGGTGACACTGGAGCCGGTGTACTGCCTCGGGCTGTGCGCCACCGCACCAGCCGCGATGTTGAACGACCGCGTGGTCGGCCGGCTTGATACCAAGCGGCTGGATCGGTTGATGGCGGAGGCGCAGCGATGACGCTCCGTGTCTTTATCCCGCGGGATTCCGGGGCTTTGGCGGTTGGCGCCGATGACGTCGCTGCCGAAATCAGCCGCATCGCGCATGAGCGCGAGCTGGGCCTCGATCTGGTGCGGCCCGGCTCGCGTGGCTTGTATTGGCTGGAGCCGATGCTGGAAGTCGAAACGCCGGCCGGGCGCGTAGCTTTCGGGCCGGTGACTGCAGAGGATGTGCCCAGCATTCTCGATGCGATCATCAACGATGTTCCGCATCCGCTGAAGCAGGGGCTGACTGAAGAGATCCCGTGGTTGAAGCGGCAGACCAGGCTGACCTTCGCGCGCTGCGGAATTATCGACCCGCGCTCGATCGACGATTACCGCGCCCATGGCGGTTATCGCGGGCTCGAACGCGCGCTGAAAATGAGTTCCGATGCCATCATCGATGATGTGGCAAAGTCGGGGCTGCGCGGCCGCGGCGGCGCCGGATTTCCGACCGGCATCAAATGGCGTACCGTCGCCCAGTCCGGCCGCGGCCAGAAATATATCTGCTGCAACGCCGACGAAGGAGACAGTGGTACCTTCGCCGACCGGATGCTGATGGAGGGCGATCCCTTCATGATCATCGAGGGCATGACCATTGCCGGTATCGCAGTCGGGGCCACGAAGGGTTACATCTACATCCGATCCGAATACCCGCACGCCATCGAGACCATGAACGCCGCGATCGCCAGCGCGCGGCGGACCGGCTTCCTCGGCGACAACATCTGCCACTCGACCGATGCGTTCGACATCGAAGTGCGGGTCGGCGCCGGCGCTTACATCTGCGGCGAAGAAACCTCGATGCTGGAGAGCCTCGAGGGCAAGCGCGGCACGGTGCGGGCCAAGCCGCCGCTGCCGGCGCATCATGGCTTGTTCGGCCGTCCGACCGTGATCAACAACGTGCTGACGTTCTCGGCTGTGCCGTATATTCTCGACGGCGGCGCGCAGGCCTATGCGGATTGCGGCATGGGCAAGTCACGCGGCACCAAGCCGATTCAGCTAGCCGGAAATATCAAGCACGGCGGGCTGTTCGAAGTCGCGTTCGGCATCACGCTCGGCGAGTTAGTCGATGAGATCGGCGGCGGCACGCTGAGCGGACGGCCGGTGCGCGCCGTGCAGGTCGGCGGCCCGCTCGGCGCTTACTTCCCGCGCGCATTGTTCGACACGCCATTCGACTACGAGGCTTTCGCGGCGCGCAGCGGCATGGTCGGGCATGGCGGCGTCGTGGTGTTCGACGACACGGTCGACATGGCCAAGCAGGCGCGGTTCGCGATGGAGTTCTGCGCGCATGAATCCTGCGGCAAGTGCACGCCGTGCCGGATCGGCTCGACGCGCGGCGCCGAAACCGTCGACAAGATCATCGCCGGCGACAAGCCGGACGCCAACATCGCCGTGCTCGAAGACCTCTGCAACACCATGAAGTTCGGCTCGCTGTGCGCGCTCGGCGGACTGACGCCTTATCCGGTGCTCTCCGCGCTGACGCACTTCCCCGAAGATTTCGGCCTCGCGCCGCGCCGCCTGCAGGCCGCGGAATAAAGGACGACGATATGGCTCTGGTTCACGAAATCGATTTCGGCACGCCGCGCTCGCCCTCCGAGAAAATGGTGACGCTGACGATCGACGGCCGCAGCGTCAGCGTGCCCGAGGGCACTTCGATCATGCGCGCCGCGATGGAGATCGGCACAGCGATCCCCAAGCTCTGCGCCACCGACATGGTCGACGCATTTGGCTCGTGCCGGCTGTGCCTGATCGAGATCGATGGCCGCTCCGGCACGCCGGCGTCGTGTACCACGCCGGTCGCCGACGGCCTCGTCGTCCACACCCAGACCGAGCGGCTAAAGCAGATCCGCAAGGGGGTGATGGAGCTGTACATCTCCGATCACCCGCTCGACTGCCTGACCTGCTCGGCCAACGGCGATTGCGAGCTGCAGGACATGGCCGGCGCCGTCGGCCTGCGCGACGTGCGCTACGGTTACTCCGGCGAAAAGCATCCGAACCCCGGCCTTGATGAGTCCAACCCGTATTTCACCTACGACGCGTCGAAATGCATCGTCTGCTCGCGCTGCGTCCGCGCCTGTGAGGAAGTGCAAGGCACCTTCGCGCTGACGATCGCGGGTCGCGGCTTCGACTCCGTCGTCTCCCCTGGCATGCAGGAAAGCTTCCTCGGCTCGGAATGCGTGTCCTGCGGCGCCTGCGTACAGGCCTGCCCGACCGCGACGCTGAACGAGAAAACGGTGATCGAGATCGGCACGCCGGAACGCTCGGTGGTGACCACCTGCGCTTATTGCGGCGTCGGCTGCACCTTCAAGGCCGAAATGCGCGGCGAAGAGCTGGTGCGCATGGTGCCGGACAAGGACGGCAAAGCCAATCGCGGCCATTCCTGCGTCAAGGGCCGCTTCGCCTGGGGCTACGCCAACCACAAGGAGCGCATCCTCAACCCGATGATCCGCTCCAGTATCAGTGAGCCGTGGCGCGAAGTGAGCTGGGACGAAGCCTTCGCCTACGCGGCCTCCGAGCTGAAGCGCATCCAGGCCAAATACGGCCGCGACTCGATCGGCGGCATCACCTCGTCGCGCTGCACCAATGAAGAAACCTTCCTGGTGCAGAAGCTGATCCGCGCCGGCTTCGGCAACAACAATGTCGACACCTGCGCCCGCGTCTGCCACTCGCCGACCGGCTACGGTCTGTCGACCGCGTTCGGCACCTCGGCCGGCACGCAGGATTTCGACTCGGTCGAGCACACCGACGTGGTGATGATCATCGGCGCCAACCCGACCGATGGCCATCCGGTGTTCGCCTCGCGGCTGAAGAAGCGCCTGCGCGCCGGCGCCAAGCTGATCGTGGTCGATCCGCGCCGCACCGATCTGGTGCGCTCGGCGCATATCGAGGCGGCACAGCATCTGCCGCTGAAGCCCGGCACCAACGTTGCGGTGCTCACCGCGCTGGCCCACGTCATCGTCACCGAAGGCCTCGCCAACGAAGCCTTTGTGCGCGAGCGCTGCGACTGGAGCGAATACGAGCATTGGGCGGCGTTCGTCTCGGACGAGCGCAACAGCCCGGAAGCCACGCAGGCCTTCACCGGCGTCGATCCGCAAAGCTTGCGCGAAGCGGCGCGGCTGTACGCCACCGGGGGCAACGGCGCGATCTATTACGGCCTCGGCGTCACCGAGCACAGCCAGGGGTCGACCACCGTGATGGCGATCGCCAACCTCGCGATGGTCACCGGCAACCTCGGCCGCGAAGGCGTCGGCGTGAATCCGCTGCGCGGCCAGAACAACGTGCAGGGCGCCTGCGACATGGGCTCGTTCCCGCACGAGCTGCCGGGCTATCGGCACATCTCGACCGACGCGGTGCGCGAGAGCTTCGAGGCGCTGTGGAACGTCAAGCTCGACAACGAGCCGGGCCTGCGCATTCCCAACATGCTCGACGCCGCGGTCGACGGTTCGTTCAAGGCGCTGTATGTGCAGGGCGAGGACATCCTGCAGTCCGACCCCAACACCAAGCACGTCGCCGCCGGCCTGGCCGCGATGGAATGCGTCATCGTCCACGACCTGTTCCTCAACGAGACCGCCAACTACGCCCATATCTTCCTGCCGGGCTCGACCTTCCTGGAGAAGAACGGCACCTTCACCAATGCCGAACGCCGCATCCAGCGCGTCCGCAAAGTGATGTCGCCGAAGAACGGCCTGGAGGACTGGGAAGTCACGCTGAAGCTGGCCGAAGCGGTCGGCTACAAAATGAACTACACGCATCCGTCGCAGATCATGGACGAGATCGCCACGCTGACCCCGACCTTCGCGGGCGTCTCCTACGATCGCCTCGAAGAGCTCGGCTCGATCCAGTGGCCGTGCAACGAGCGCGCGCCGGAAGGCACGCCGGTGATGCACATCGATCACTTCGTCCGCGGCAAGGGCAAGTTCGTCATCACCGAATATGTCGCGACCGACGAGCGCACCGGCCCGCGCTTCCCGCTGCTGCTCACCACCGGCCGCATCCTGTCGCAGTACAATGTCGGCGCGCAGACAAGACGCACCGCGAACTCAGTGTGGCACGAGGAAGACCGCCTCGAGATCCATCCGCACGACGCCGAACAGCGCGGCGTGCGCGACGGCGATTGGGTCCGGCTCGCCAGCCGCGCCGGCGAAACCACGCTGCGGGCGCTGATCACCGACCGGGTCGCGCCGGGCGTGGTCTACACCACGTTCCATCATCCGGACACGCAGGCCAACGTCGTCACCACCGAATATTCCGACTGGGCCACCAACTGCCCGGAATACAAGGTGACGGCCGTGCAGGTCGCGCCGTCCAATGGCCCGTCGGAGTGGCAGCGCGCCTATGAAGAACAGGCGACCGCCGCCCGCCGGATCGCGACGCCCGCCGAAGCCGCGGAGTAATGATGAAGCCGACGGTCCACACCGCCGCCACCAAGGTCTGGCGCAAAGGCCGGATGCAGGACGGCGCGCGCGCCATCCCCGAGGAGACGCCAGTCGCGATCAGCTACAATGGCTCGACACAAGCCGTGATGATGGCGACGCCGGCCGATCTCGAAGACTTCGCGATCGGCTTCAGCCTCTCGGAAGGCGTCGTCGAGTCGCGAGCGCAGATCGAATCGCTGGAGATCGTGCCGCACGACGACGGCACCGAACTGCGGATGTGGCTGGGCGGCGACGTCGCCGACAGGCTGCAGCAGCGCCGCCGCCACATCGCCGGGCCGACCGGATGCGGCCTGTGCGGCGTCGATTCGATCGCCGAGGCGGTGCGCCCGGTCGCGCTTGTCGGCGAAGGCCGGACGTTCTCGCCGCAGCAGATCATCGCCGCAATCGAGGCGATGCCGCCGCTGCAGACGCTGAACGTCGCAACCCGCGCGGTGCACGCCGCCGCTTATTACACACCCACGCAAGGCGTCGTGGCGCTGCGCGAAGACGTCGGCCGCCACAATGCGCTCGACAAGCTCGCCGGCGCGATTGCGCGGCAGGGCGTCGACGCGAGGGCGGGCATGGTGCTGCTGACCAGCCGCGTCTCGGTCGAGATGGTGCAGAAGACCGCGGCGATCGGCGCGACCGTGCTGGTCGCGGTGTCGGCGCCGACCGCGCTCGCGGTGAAGATGGCCGAGGCCGCCGGCATCACGCTGGCGGCGATCGCGCGCTCCGACGGTTTCGAGATCTTCACGCATCCGCACCGGATCGACACCCACACCAAGGGAGCCGCCGATGTCGCCTGACCGGCTGGTCTACATGGCCAATCAGATCGGCACATTCTTTCGCAGCCAGGGCGCCGACAAGGCCGTGCCCGGCATCGCCGAACATCTCAAGAAATTCTGGGAGCCGCGGATGCGCAGCGCGATCATCGCGCATCTCGACGCCGGCGGAGAAGGTCTGGAGCCCGACGTGCGGGCTGCGGTGGAGGCGCTGAGGCCGGCCAAGTAACAAGGCCGGAATATTTGCAGCCCGAAAACGGGCGCTCAAAGGGGAAGGAAACAACATGGCAACCTTGGAAGGGACCGGACGCCTGTCCGGCGTACGCCCGGGCTTACTCGATCGCGAACGCATCATTGCGACCGCCGGCTTCAATCGCTGGCTGGTGCCGCCGGCCGCGCTCTGCATTCATCTGTGTATCGGCATGGCCTACGGCTTCAGCGTGTTCTGGCTGCCGCTGTCGCGCGCCGTTGGCCTGTCGGCGCCGAAAGTCTGCGGCGACATGACGATCATCCAGGAGCTGTTCACCACCACCTGCGACTGGCGCGTCGCCTCGATGGGCTGGATGTACACGCTATTCTTCGTGCTGCTCGGCGCCTCGGCGGCGATCTGGGGCGGCTGGCTCGAGCGCGTGGGACCGCGCAAGGCCGGCTTCGTCTCGGCCGTGTGCTGGTCGGGCGGCCTGGTGCTCGGCGCCATCGGCATCTACACGCACCAACTCTGGCTACTGTGGCTGGGCTCCGGCGTGATCGGCGGCATTGGGCTGGGGCTCGGCTACATCTCACCCGTGTCGACGCTGGTGAAGTGGTTCCCGGATCGCCGCGGCATGGCGACCGGCATGGCCATCATGGGCTTCGGCGGCGGCGCGATGATCGGCGCCCCGCTCGCCAACATGCTGATGAACTATTTCAAGACGCCGACCGACGTCGGCGTCTGGCAGACCTTCCTGGTGATGGGGCTGATCTACTTCGTGTTCATGACGATCGGCGCCTTCGCCTATCGCATCACCCCGCCCAACTGGCGGCCCGACGGCTGGACGCCGCCGGCGCAGGCCAACACCATGATCACCGCGCACCACGTGCATCTCAACGACGCGCACAAGACCAAGCAGTTCTGGCTGATCTGGGCGGTGCTGTGCCTCAACGTCTCGGCCGGCATCGGCGTCATCGGCATGGCGTCGCCGATGCTGCAGGAAATCTTCGGCGGCAAGCTGATCGGTCTGCCGGAGCTCAGCTTCGGCCAACTCTCGGCCGAGCAGAAGACGCTGATCGCCGGCATCGCGGCCGGCTTCGCGGGCCTGTTGTCGCTGTTCAACATCGCCGGCCGGTTCTTCTGGGCGTCGCTGTCGGACAAGATCGGCCGCAAGAACACCTACTACGTGTTCTTCATCCTCGGCATCGTGCTTTATGCGCTGGCGCCGACGCTGGCGGCGATGGGCAGCAAGGTGATGTTCGTTCTCGCCTTCGGCATCATCCTGTCGATGTATGGCGGCGGCTTCGCCACGGTGCCGGCCTATCTCGCCGACATCTTCGGCACGCAGTTCGTCGGCGCCATCCACGGCCGGCTGCTGACCGCCTGGGCGACCGCCGGCATCATCGGCCCGGTGGTGGTGAACTACATCCGCGAGGCGCAGATCGCCGCCGGCGTGCCGCAGGCGCGGGTCTATGACTTCACCATGTACATCCTGGCCGGCATGCTGGTGGTCGGCCTGATCTGCAACGCGCTGGTGAAGCCGCTCGCCGACAAATGGTTCATGAAGCCGGAGGAAGTCGCAGCATTGCAGGCCAAGGGCGCGGCAGCCGCCAGTGCCGGCGGCGGCTCCTACGGCATCGGCAAAGGGGGCTTCGACGCCCGCGCCATCGCCTTCTGGGCCTTCGTCGGCATCCCGCTCGCCTGGGGCGTGTGGATCACCCTGCAGAACGCCGCGAAGATTTTCTGAGCTTCGCGCGCGACGCGCACGCTCCCTCAAGGGGACGACAAACCTCTCCACGTCATGCCCGGGCTTGTCCCGGGCATTGTCGTTTTGACAACGACTGAGCCGTGCTCCAGCGGGGCGCGCCCGGCCGGGGGCGCCGCAGGGTTGAGATTAAGT
>NZ_JBMDXE010000163.1:0-25244 GCF_048594845.1 Rhodopseudomonas sp.
ACTGATCTGGATTGCTTCGTCGCTTCGCTCCTCGCAATGACGGGGGTGGGGCTGGAGACCCGGGCTCTCATCCTTCCCTGCGCGACGGGGAGCGGGACGGGCATCTTTCCGCCCCGCTCCCATCGCGCGGAACGACAGATCGTCAGCGCAAGGGAAAACGACGATGCCAGTCTATGAATATATGTGCGACGCCTGCGGGCCGTTCACCGATTTGCGGCCGATGGCGGAATATGAAGAGCCGCAGCCGTGCCCGGTGTGCGAGACGTCTTCGCCGCGAGTGCTGCTCACCGCGCCGAATTTCTCCTGCATGCCGGCGGCGCAGCGCACCGCCCACGCCACCAACGAGAAGAGCCGCAACGCGCCGATGAGCGTCGGCGAATACAAGGCCAAGCATGCGCCAGGATGCGGCTGCTGCTCCGGCCTGAAGAAGCCGGCGCGGCTACAGACCCGCACCAAGAGCGGGGCGAAGGGCTTTCCGACGGCGCGGCCGTGGATGATCAGCCACTGAGGCTTCCACATCGTCATTGCGAGCGCAGCGAAGCAATCCAGACCACATCCGAGGCGCTGGATTGCTTCATCGCGGAGCCTGTACTCGGACGACGCGAAGCGTCGATCCGGGTGCTCCTCGCAATGACGGGGAGGGGTTGACGGACTAACTCCCCGCCAACACCGCCGCGACACCCAGCAGAAATCCGATCTCGAACATCTGCTCGATTGCGCCGAGCACGTCGCCGGTGTAGCCGCCGAGCAGGCGCTTGGCCCAAACGGTCATCAGCGCGGCGAGCGCAGCGCCGCAGCCCAGACCTGCCATCAGCGCTACCGGCGAGATCAGCAGCAGCGGCAGCGCGGCGAGTGCGACGGTGACCAGTACCAGCACGGTCTCGTCCTTGCGCATCGGCTCTTCGGCATACGCGACCTTCATGCCGCTGATGTTGCCGGCGTAAGTCAGTCGGCGCTTGACGAAACCCGGCGTCGCGCGGGCGCCAGCGTGGCAGGCGACCAGCGCGGCCAGCGCCGCCCACAGCGGCAGTTGCGCCAGCGCCGTCGCGCGCAGCGCAACATCGAGCCCCAGCGCCAGGCCGCCATAGGTGCCGAGCCGGCTGTCCTTCATGATCTCGAGCCGCCGCTCGACCGACCAGCCGCCGCCGAAACTGTCGAAGGTGTCGGCGATGCCGTCCTCGTGCAGTGCGCCGGTGACGAGGATCGAGGCGGCGACCGCCAGTAGCGCGGCGAGGCCGGGGCCGAACAGCGAGCTGCCGAGCACCAGCACGGTCGCCGACATCACGCCGATGCCGACGCCGACGATCGGAAAGAATGTCATGGCCCGCGTCAGCCAGTCCGGCTCCGGCGCGCGCGCGGAATCCGGCACCGGCAGGATGGTCAGGAAGCGGATCGCGTCGAGCAGTTGCGCCCGCGTGGGCGTCGGTCGGGGGGGCGTGTCGGCGGACATGATGGTCCTTTGCAGAGGATCTTCCTGCGCGCCGCCAGCAGGCGCGTCAACCGCGACCCTTGACGAAGAGCGCGGTGCCGAGCCCGCTCGTTGGAGAGCGCGGCTTCAGAAAGGTCCCGCCGGTCGTAGGCGATGGAAAGCCATGGGTTCCGCGGCGCATCTATTGTGATAAATAAAACATCATATATGCTATTCAAAAATAGATCATTGATAGACCTGCTCGGATTCGGGTAAGCAGAAGGCCTGCGCCGCGACCTCCGTTATGGTCGCCTGGACCGCCACTGAATCGGCGATCAAGCCGTCGCTCATTTGGCGGCTGTGCAGCGAGGAATGGACGAGGGCCCGATGCGAATGGGGCACGATCGCGGATGACGGCAATGGCGCAGAAGCGGCGACAAGCTGCAGTTGCGCGCCGGCCCGTGCGCGCCGGGGCATGCGGCCGATGACCGGACTCGCACTTCAGCTAGCCTGCATTGGTGCCTTGTTGGCGATCACCTGCGTGGCAGTCGTGCTCGGCCGAGCGCCGCGTCTCGCGACAGCCCTGATCTACACTTTCACCCTGATCGTCTGCACAGTTGCGACCGTCGGTGCCGCAACGTGGTTGCTGCTGCATGCCGATGCCGCCGCCGAACATGTGCTGCCGATCGGGCTGCCGTGGCTCGGCTCGCATTGGCGGCTCGATGCGCTGGCGGCGTTCTTCCTCGTCGTGGTCAATCTTGGCGGCGCATTGGCGAGCCTGTATGCGCTCGGCTACGGCCGGCACGAACACGCCCCGCAGCGCGTATTGCCGTTCTATCCGGCGTTCCTCGCCGGCATGAATAGCGTCGTGCTCGCCGCCGACGCATTCTCTTATCTGCTGTCGTGGGAGTTCATGTCGCTGGCGTCGTGGGCGCTGGTGATGGCGCATCATCGCGTCGCCGCCAACCGGCGCGCCGGCTATGTGTATCTGTTGATGGCGAGTTTCGGCACGCTGATGCTGCTGCTGGCCTTCGGTCTGCTCGCGGGCACGACGGGTGCTTACGACTTCGCGGCGATCCGCGTCGCGCCGCATGCACCGTGGATCGCCACGTTGGTGCTGCTGCTGATGCTGCTTGGCGCCGGCTCCAAGGCCGGTCTGGTGCCGCTCCATGTCTGGCTACCGCTGGCGCATCCGGCGGCGCCCAGCCACGTCTCGGCGCTGATGAGCGGCGTGATGACCAAGGTGGCGATCTACGGCTTTATCCGCGTCGTGTTCGATCTGCTCGGCACGCCGGATTGGTCGACCTCGGGCGTGGTGCTGGCATTCGGCGGCGTCACCGCGGCAGTCGGCATTCTCTACGCGCTGATGGAAAGCGACCTGAAGCGGCTGCTGGCTTACTCGACGATCGAGAATATCGGCGTCGTGTTCGTCGCGCTGGGTCTGGCGCTGGCGTTCCAGGCCAATGACGAGAAGCTGCCGGCGGCGCTGGCGTTCACCGCGGCCCTGTTCCACGTCTTCAATCACTCGCTGTTCAAGAGCCTGCTGTTCTTCGGCGCCGGAGCGGTGCTCAGCGCGACCGGCGAACGCGACATGGATCGGCTTGGCGGGCTGATCCACCGCATGCCGGTGACCAGCGTGGTGTTTCTGGCCGGCAGCATCGCGATCTCAGCGCTGCCGCCGTTCAACGGCTTCGTGTCCGAATGGCTGATCTTCCAGGCCGTGCTGCAGAGCCCGCAGTTGCCTCAATGGGGGCTGAAAATCCTGGTGCCCGCGGTCGGTGCACTGATGGCGCTCGCCGCGGCGCTGGCGGCGGCGTGTTTCGTCAAGGCTTACGGCGTCACCTTCCTCGGCCGCCCGCGCGGCGAAGCGCCGCTCCGCGCCAAGGAGGTCGATCGCTTCTCGCTTGCGGCGATGATCATCCTCGCGGCGCTGTGCCTGTTCGCCGGCGTACTGCCCGGCCTGGTGATGGACGCGCTGGCGCCGATCGCCGCCGACATTCTCGGCGGCCGGCTCGCGCCGCAGACGCCGCTGGCGTGGCTGTCGATCGTGCCGATCAGCGAGAGCCGCGGCTCGTATAATGGCGGACTGGTGGCGCTGTTCATCATCGTCTCGGCGTCGCTGGCGTTCGTGGCGATCCGGCTGTTCGCGACCGGCGCGGTGCAGCGCGGGCCAGCTTGGGGCTGCGGCTTCACCGATCCGGCACCGTTGGCGCAGTATTCTGCCGCCGGCTTCGCGCAGCCGATCCGCCGCGTGTTCGGCACGCTGCTGTTTCACGCCCGCGACCGCGTGACGATGCCGCCACCCGGCGACGTCGCGCCCGCGCGGCTGCGCATCGAGCTGCACGATCAGGTCTGGGAGCGGATCTACGCGCCGCTCGCCAATGGCGTGGTCGGCGCCGCCGTGCGGCTGAACCGGCTGCAGCTGCTCACCATCCGCGGCTATCTCAGCCTTGTGTTCGCTACTCTCGTCACGCTGCTGCTGGTGCTCGCGATATGGACGTGATCACCGATAGCGCCGTGCAGGGCGTGCAGATGCTGCTGGTGTTCCTGCTGGCGCCGCTGCTCACCGGCTTCATCCGCAAGATCAAGGCGCGGCTGCAGCGCCGCCGCGGCCCGTCGCTGCTGCAGCCGTATCGCGATCTCGTCCGTCTGCTGCGCAAGGACGTGGTGCTGGCCGACAACGCTTCGTGGCTGTTCCGCGCTGTGCCTTACGTCACCTTCGCGGCGATCTGGGTCGCGGCCGCGCTGGTGCCGACCTTTGCCACCGGGCTTCTGTTCAACTGGACCGCCGACCTGATCGTGATCGTCGCGCTGCTTGGCACCGCGCGGTTCTTCCTGGCGCTCGCCGGTATGGATGTCGGCACCTCGTTCGGCGGCATCGGTTCGTCGCGCGAGGTGATGATCGCGGCGCTGGCCGAGCCGGCGATGCTGATGATCGTGTTCTGCGTCGCGCTGGTCGCCGGCTCGACGCATCTGTCGACCGTCGCAGACTACATCGCCTCGACCGCGGTCGGCCTGCGCGTCTCGCTCGGTCTCGCGATGATCGCGCTGGTGATGGTGGCGCTCGCCGAGAACGCCCGCATCCCGATCGACAATCCCACGACCCATCTCGAGCTCACCATGGTGCACGAGGCGATGATCCTGGAATATTCCGGCCGGCATCTGGCGCTGATCGAGTTCGGCGCGCAGCTCAAGCTGCTGCTCTACATCTCGCTGATCGTCTGCCTGTTCTATCCCTGGGGCATCGGCGTGTTCGGCGCTGGCCCCTCGGCCTACGTAGCCGGTGCGGCGCTGTATCTGTTCAAGATCACGGTCGCGGGCTTCCTGCTTGCCGTATTTGAGACCGCCACCGCCAAGATGCGGGTGTTCCGCGTACCGCAATTCCTCGGCGCCGCGCTGATGCTCGGCCTGCTCGGCACGCTTCTCCTATTCGTGTCGAAAGGGCTGTGATCATGCACGGGCTCGCGTTCGACATCTCGCATTCGCTGGCCGGCGGCCTGGTGCTGGTGTCGTTCATGATGCTGTATCAGGACCGCCTGACCTCGCTGCTCAACGTGTTCGCGCTGCATGCGCTGTTTCTATCCGCGGCGGTGGCGTGGCAGGCGCTGATCCAGGACGCGCCGCATCTCTACGTCACCGCGGCGATCGCGCTGCTGTTCAAGGCGATCATCATTCCGGTGGCGCTGCGCCGCATCGTCTACAAGCTCGGCATTCACCGCGAGGTCGAAACCGTCGTCGGCATCGGCCCGACCATGCTGGCCGGCATGGGGCTGGTGGCGTTGTCGCTGGCCTTGATGCTGCGCGTCACCGTCGATGCCGACGCGCTGGCGCGCGAAGACCTCGCCTTCGCGCTGTCGGTCGTGTTGCTCGGGTTGCTGTTCATGGTGACGCGGCGCAACGCCGTCAGTCAGGTGGTCGGCTTCATGTCGTTGGAAAACGGCCTGATCCTCGCCGCCGCCGGCGCGAAGGGCATGCCGCTGGTGGTGGAGATTAGCGTCGCGTTCTCGGTGCTGATCGCCTTCATCGTCATCGGCATCGTGCTGTTCCGGATCCGCGAACGCTTCGACTCGGTCGACGTGTCGCAGCTCGTCGTCTCGCGCGGAGAGCGGACATGACGATGTCCGTCATCGATCCGGTGGCGGGCGTGCTGCTGATCCCGGTGATCGCGGCGGCACTGCTGGCGCTGCTGCCGGGCTACAAGCTGACAGCGCGTCTCAACGTCGCCGCCAGCCTCGGCAGTTTCCTCTGCGCGGCCTCGTTACTGGTGCTGCCGCGTCCGGCGCCGGGCGCCTACATCCTGGTCGACGACCTCAACATCGTGTTCATCATGCTGAACACCTTCGTCGGCTTCACCACCAGCCTGTTCAGCGCCAGCTACATCGCCCACGAACTCGAGACCGGCAAGCTGACGCCGACCTATCTACGGTTTTACCACGCGATGTATCAGATCATGATGTTCGGCATGAACCTCGCGTTCGTGTCCAACAATATCGGCCTGATGTGGGTGGCGGTCGAGCTGGCGACGCTGACCACGGTGCTGATGGTCGGCATCTATCGCACGCCGGCGGCGCTCGAGGCGGCGTGGAAGTACTTCATTCTCGGCAGCGTCGGCATCGCGCTGGCGCTGTTCGGCACCATCCTGATCTACATGGCGGCGCGGCCGGTGATCGGCGAGGGCCCCGACGGCATGATCTGGACCGTGCTGGTGGCGCGCGCCTCCGGCTTCGACGCCGCGCTGCTGAATGTCGCCTTCGTGTTCCTGTTCCTCGGCTACGGCACCAAGGTCGGCCTCGCGCCGTTGCATGCCTGGCTGCCGGATGCCCATGCCGAAGGCCCGACGCCGATCTCGGCGGTGCTGTCCGGCCTGCTGCTCAACGTCGCGCTGTACGCACTGCTGCGCTTCAAGATGCTGCTCGCCGCCAATGGCGACGCGATGCCGCCCGGCGTGCTGATGATCGTGATGGGGCTGGCGTCGCTGCTGTTCGCCGCCTTCATGCTGTATCGCCGCCGCGACATCAAACGGCTGTTCGCCTATTCGTCGATCGAGCACATGGGCATCATCGTGTTCGCCTTCGGCATGGGCGGGCCGCTGGCGAATTTCGCCGGCCTCTTGCACATGGTGATGCACAGCCTGACCAAGTCGGCGATCTTCTACGCGGTCGGACAGATCACGCAAATCAAAGGCACGCAGTCGCTGGCGAAGATCCGCGGCATCACCGAGACGCACCCGGTGCTCGGCTGGGGCCTTGTCGCCGGCGTGGTGGCGATCGCCGGGCTGCCGCCGCTCGGCATCTTCATGAGCGAATTCCTGCTGGTGACCTCGACCTTCGCGCGCTCGCCCTGGCTGGCGCTGCTGCTGGTGTTCGGGTTGCTGGTGGCGTTCGGCGCGCTGACGCTGCAGCTCACCGGCATCGCTTTCGGCACGCCGCGCGGCAGCCGGCAGCCGGCGCAGGCGAGCTATCTGCCGATGTTCGCCCATCTGGCGCTGGTGCTGATCGCGGGCGTGTATCTGCCGGCGCCGGTGGTGGCGTGGTTTCAGCACGTCGCCAAGCTGCTCGGCTAGGGGGATCGCATGCCGTCGCTGATCGATCTCAACCTCGAAGGCCAGCCGGTGGCGCGGCATCGGCCGTGGCCGCGCACGGTCGTCGACCGTGCAGTGTGGAGCTTTGCGGCGAAGATGCTCGGCGAGCAGCAATGGCAGTTGCTGTCGCTGTGGGGCGAACCTTCGAGCGTGCACATGGCGCTGTTCGATCCGCGCACGAGCGAGATCGGCGTCATCAGCCTCGGCTGTCCGCAGCGCAGCTTCCCGTCGGTCGCGGCGAAGCATCTACCCGCGCTACGGCTGGAGCGGACGATTACTGATCTCTACGGCCTGATCGCCGAAGGCGCGATCGACGATCGGCCGTGGCTCGATCACGGACGTTGGGCCAAGAAAGCGCCACTCGGCGAAGTGATCACCGCGTCGTCGCAGCCGGCGTATCCGTTTCTCCCGGTCGAAGGCACCGGCACGCACCAGGTCGCGGTCGGCCCGGTGCATGCCGGCATCATCGAGCCCGGCCATTTCCGCTTCACCGTCTCGGGCGAAACCGTGGTGCGGCTCGAGCAGCGCTTCGGCTACGTTCACAAGGGCATCGACGGCCTGATGAGCGGGGCCGAACTGCCGCGCGCCGCGCAACTCGCCGGCCGCGTCTCCGGCGATTCCACGGTGGCCTATGCGCTGGCGTTCGCGCGCGCGGTCGAAACCGCGATCGACGCCGAGGTGCCGGCCCGCGCGGTATGGCTGCGCACGCTCTGCGCCGAACTCGAACGCCTCGCCAATCACCTTGGCGACATCGGTGCGATCTGCAACGACGCGGCGTTCGCCATCATGCTGGCGCAGTTCGGCGTGCTGCGCGAAAATATGCTGCGTGCCGCCGACACCGCGTTCGGCCATCGCCTGATGCGCGACGTGGTGACGCCCGGCGGCGTGGCGCGCGATCTCGACGACGCCGGCATCGCGGCGATCCGCGCTGCGCTAGCGACAGTGCGCAAACAGTGGCCGAAGCTGATCGCGCTCTATGAAGACACCGCCTCGCTGCAGGACCGCACCGTGGCGACCGGCTTCGTCAAACCGGCGTTGGTCGATCAATACGCCACCGGCGGTTTCGTCGGCCGTGCGTCCGGTCGAAGCTTCGACGCGCGCCGCACGCTGGCCTATGCGCCGTATGACGAATTGTCGTTCGACGTGCCAGTGCTTAGCGAAGGCGATGTCGACGCCCGCGTGCGCATTCGTATCAGCGAGGTCGTGCAAAGCCTCATGCTGATCGACCAGATTCTCGACCGCTTACCGAGCGGCGCGATCCATGTCCCGCTGACGCTGCCTGAGGAGCCCTGCGAAGGCCTGGCGTTGGTCGAAGGATTTCGCGGGGACGTTTTTGTCTGGCTGCGCATCGCAAACGGCCGCATCGCGCGCTGTCACTTCCGCGATCCGTCGTGGTTTCAATGGCCGCTGCTCGAAGCCGCGATCGAGGGCAACATCATCGCCGACTTCCCGCTGTGTAATAAGTCCTTCAACTGTTCCTACTCGGGCGTGGATCTGTAGCGATGCGCAAGCTGCTGTTCGAAAGCCTGTTCGCGACGCCGCTGACGGAAGCCCCGCCGGCACCGGACGATGCCGCGGCGGCTGAACTCGCCGCGCTGCTCGGCGAACGCGCAAGACGCGCGCTCGGTAGCAGCTTGTCGATCCGCGAGGTCGATGCTGGCTCGTGCAACGGCTGCGAGCTCGAAATCCACGCGCTGAACAACGCGTATTACGACATCGAGCGCTTCGGCCTGCGCTTCGTCGCCTCGCCGCGCCACGCCGACGTGCTGCTGGTCACCGGCCCTGTGACGCACAATATGCGCGAGGCGCTGAAGCTGACCTACGACGCGACGCCCGGCCCGAAATGGGTCGTCGCCTGCGGCGACTGCGCCAGGGACGGCGGCTGCTTCGCGGGAAGCTACGCCGTCGCCGGTGGCGTGTCGTCGGTAGTGCCGGTCGACCTGCACATCCCCGGCTGCCCGCCGAAACCGCTACAGATCTTGCGCGGGTTGCTGGCTTTGCTTGATGGCGCTGCGGAGCGCAAAGCCGCGCGTTGATAAGCGGCAGCGGATTCATCCTCTCGTTCGTCATTCCGGGGCGCGAGCGAAGCTCGCGAGACCGGAAACCATAACCACCGCGTTGAGTTGGTGAACTCAGTCCCTCAACGGCGGGGCGCTTGCCGCGAGTGCAGGGAGTATGGATTCCGGGTTCGCGCTGCGCGCGCCCCGGAATGACGAAACCTGGTGGTTGTACCCGATGGCGGCTTGTTCAGCGCGGTTTCTGCTGCTCACCGCGCCGCGCCTCAACGATGCGCGCCGCTTGCGACCCGTGGCCGCAGTGTTTGCTTGATCCGGCTCAATGTTGGGCTGGTAGGATGCAGCCTAGCCTGACGTGTTGATGGTGACACAGCGTCTGGAGATGATGCGGCTCGATCGGAACAGCGACCTCACACGACTCTCGACCGATCTGCGCCTCTGGCTCAAATCGGCTCTGTGTTTGTGCGCGCTGATCATGGTTGCTGTCGGCACTGCGTCGTCGGCATCTGCCGCCTCCGATGCCCCGCGCCCTCAGCTCGAATTCGTCAAGACGCCGCCGGCCGTGCCGGCGCCGAGCTTGAGTGACGAGCCCGAAATCACCATCACGGATACGGCGCAAGCTTTGACGCCGTCTTCAACTCGGAGTGCCGTCTGCGATCAGGCCAGCCGCGTGCGGCTGCCGCTCGACGCGCCGATGCTGGATCGCAGCGAGCCGCCGCAACTTCGTCCGCCGATCGGCGCTTAGTCCCCGCCGGACTTCCTCGCACGCGTGACCTGACGTTCGCCCGCTCGTGACGGCGCGAGGCCTCATGCCTCACCGCGCGATGCGCTGCTCCGTCGCTGCGATCTCCGGCCCTCCTGATCATCCTGCGTCGCAAGGCCCGCCGCGGCGAACCGACGATGCACCCGACCAAACCCGCCGCGACGAAGCTTCGCGCAGCGCTGATCCAACCCTGACACTCCGGACACTCCCATGACCATGCCGATGGAAGCCACGATCAAGGGCCCGAACGACCAGGCCTCGGAGGAGATGTGGCACGCGATCGATGCCGACCGGGTGCTGGCGGGGCTCGAGACCAGCCGCGGCGGCCTGAGTAGCGCGGAGGCGGCCAAGCGGCTCGCCAGCGTCGGGCCGAACGCGCTGCCGGAGCCGCCGCGCCGCTCGGCACTGCTGCGTTTCCTGGCGCAGTTCAACAACACGCTGATCTATTTCCTGCTCGCGGCCGCAGTCGCCGCCGCGTTCCTCGGCCATCGCATCGATGCCGCGGTCATCGTCGCGGTGGTGACGATCAACGCGATCGTCGGCTACGTCCAGGAAGACAAGGCCGAGAAGGCGCTGGCGGCGATCAAGAAGATGATCTCGCCGCGCGCCCACGCCTGGCGCGACGGCCATCGCGTCGCGATCCCGGCCGCCGAGCTCGTGCCCGGCGACGTGGTGATGATCGAGGCTGGCGATCGCGTTCCGGCCGACCTGCGGCTGACGCGCGCGCGCGGCCTGCTGATCGACGAAGCGATGCTAACCGGCGAGTCGGTGGCGTCCGAGAAACACGATCAGCCCGCCGCGCCGGAGGCGCCGCTCGGCGATCGGCTGTGCATGGCGTTTTCCGGCACGCTGGTGTCGGCCGGGCAGGGGTTTGGCGTCGTCGTCGCCACTGGTCAGCGCACCGAGATCGGCCGCATCTCGACGTTGATCCAGGGCGTCGAACAACTCACCACGCCGCTGCTCGGCCAGATCAACCGGTTCGGCGAACGCTTCACCTGGGTGGCAATCTCCGCCGCGGTGCTGATCTTCGCCTTCGCCGTGCTGGTGCGTGGCTATGAGTGGACAGAAGCGCTGATCGCCGTGGTGGCGCTCGCGGTCGGCGTCGTGCCGGAGGGGCTGCCGGCGGTGATCACCATTACGCTGGCGATCGGCGTCCAACGGATGGCGCGGCGCAACGCCATTATTCGCAGCCTGCCGGCGGTGGAGACGCTCGGTGCCACTTCGGTGATCTGCTCCGACAAGACCGGCACGCTGACTCGCAACGAGATGACGGCGAGGCGCATCGTCACCGCCGAGCACACCATTCTGGTCAGCGGCGCCGGCTACGTGCCGAAGGGCGAACTGACAGTCGACGGCCAGGCTGCGCCGAGCGCGGTGGCGTCGGCGATGCAACTGATCCGCTGCGGACTGCTCTGCAATGACGCGCAGCTGCGCGAGGCGAACGGCCACACGGTCGTCGATGGCGATCCGATGGAGGGCGCGCTGGTGGCGCTCGCCCTGAAAGCCGGCCTCGATCCAGCGCTGGAGCGCTCCACATGGAAGCGGTCCGACGAAATTCCCTTCGATGCTCAGCATCGCTTCATGGCGACGCGCCACGCCGCCGCGCCGGGCGGGCAGGTGATCTTCGTCAAGGGCGCGCCCGAGCGGCTGCTGGCGATGTGCGCCGCGCAGGCCGGTCGTGACGGCTTGGTGCCGCTCGATCAGGCGTTCTGGACCGAGCAGATCGCGCGCGCCGCCGCTGAAGGCGAACGCGTGCTCGGCTTCGCGGTGCGCTCGCCGGCGCGCGCCTCCGATCAGCTCGGCTTCGCCGATCTCGACGAAGGCCTCGCCTTCCTGGGGCTGGTGGGCTTCATCGATCCGCCGCGCGACGAGGTGATCCAGGCGATCGCCGAATGCCGTTCGGCCGGCATCGTGGTCAAGATGATCACCGGCGATCACGCTGCGACCGCCGACGCGATCGCTCGACAGCTCGCGCTGACCGAGAGTCCGGACGTCGTCACCGGCGCCGATCTCGACAAGAGCGCGGATGCGGACTTCACCGGCGTGGCGACGCGCTCCGATGTGTTCGCCCGCACCAATCCCGAGCACAAGCTCCGCATCGTCCGCGCACTGCAATCGACCGGCGCGGTGGTGGCGATGACCGGCGACGGCGTCAACGACGCGCCGGCGCTGAAGCAGGCCGATGTCGGCATCGCGATGGGCCACAAGGGCACCGAGACCGCCAAGGAAGCCTCCGAGGTGGTGCTGCTCGACGACAATTTCGTCTCGATCGTCGCCGCCGTGCAGGAAGGCCGCACCGTCTACGACAACATCCGCAAAGTGATCGCCTGGACGATCCCGACCAATGGCGGCGAGGTGCTCACCGTCATCATGGCGATCCTGATCGGCTTCACCATGCCGATGACGCCGGTGCAGATCCTGTGGATCAACCTGATCCTCACCGTCACGCTCGGTCTCGTGCTGGCGTTCGAGCCGCCGGAGCCGGGCGTGATGCAGCGGCCGCCACGCCCGGCCGGCGCGCCGCTGCTGTCGCGCTTTCTGGTGTGGCGCATCTTCTTCGTGTCGCTGCTGTTCACCGTCGGCGCGCTGGCGATCTTCTTCTACGCGCTCGGTAGTGGTCTGTCGGTCGAGACTGCTCGGACCATGGTGGTCAATGTGCTGGTGGTGTTCGAGATCTTCTATCTGTTCAACGTCCGCTATCTGCACACCTCGTCGTTCTCGCTGCCCGGCGCACACGGCACCCCCCCCGTGCTGGCGGCCCAGATCGTGGGGATCGCCCCCCAGCTCGCCTTCACCTACGCGCCGTTCATGCAGTCGCTGTTCGGCACCACGCCGCTGTCGCTGCTCGAGGGCGCGGCGATCATCGCGGCTGGCGTGGTGATGATGGCGGTGCTGGAGCTGGAGAAATTCGTGATGCGGCGCGTCGGTGTGCTGCGCCGTCTGGAGCCCTGACGCGGGCCAACCGTCAACCAACAGGAGGTGTACCATGGACCAGATGCCGTCCGAGTTCAGCAGGCCAGATCTGAAGGTCGTGCTGGTCGCCACGGATTTCTCGGCGCGGTCGGATCGTGCGGTGCGCCGCGCCGCCTCGATCGCACGCGACGCGGGAGCGCGGCTGGTGCTGACCCATGTGGTCGACGACGATCAGCCCGAGCGCATCGTCGCGGCGGAGTGCGATCTCGCCGAGACCGCGCTGGCGGATGCGATCCGCGAGCACGCCTATCTGTCCGGACTTCCCTGCAGCCCGCTGGTGGTGTGCGGCACGCCGTTCGACGGCATCGTACAGGCGGCAGAGCAACAGGGCGCCGATCTGTGCGTGATCGGCAGCCATCGCCGCGCTTTCCTGCGCGACATCTTCGTCGGCACCACGGCCGAGCGTGTGATCCGCAACAGCCCGGTGCCGGTGCTGATGGCCAATATCGATCCGGCCCTGCGCTACGCGACCAGCCTCGCGCCGGTCGATCTTTCCGAATGTTCGCTGCAGGCGCTGAAGACCGGCCGGCGGCTCGGCCTGCTCGGGCAAACCCGCATGGTGGTGCTGCACGTATACGATGCCGCGGCCGCGGGGATGCTCAGCTATGCGGGCGTCCACAAGGGCAATGTCGACGACTATCTCGCCGACGCCCGCGTCGAAGCGGTGCGCGATCTGGTACGTTTCCTCAAGCCGCTCGATCTCGACGACATGGACTACTCGACGACGGTGCGGGAAGGCATCGCCCAGGCGGCGATCGTCGATGCGGCGGCCGAATTGCGGCCCGATCTGGTCGTGATCGGCACACACGGCCGGCGCGGCGCCGTCCGGCTGCTGCTCGGCAGTGTTACCGAGGAAGTGCTGCGGCGGCTCAATCGAGATATTCTGATCGTTCCGGTACGCGACGCGGCATAGCAAGCCGCCCTGTTCACGACCGTTGCTATCTGCCGAGCGACGCCTGGTTCATCCGGGCGTCGCTCGTTTGCTATTGCCGCCTGACGATGCGGCACATCACGCACCATCACATCGCTTCAACCGGCGCTGATATCGGCGGCCGCGAGGGATGCAGCGGCCCGCACGAGGCTATCGAAACGCCCCGGATCGGCGCCGGACGCCGAGGTTGTGCTACGCTGCAGGCCGTCCGCTTACCAGTCTTACGACTTTACTAACGTCGACCATCACAATCCTGAATGCCGCTTAGCCAATTTTTAAGCCGCCCCGCGTACGTTTGCTCACACAGTGTCTTGAGTGAGAGTTGTGAGTACGCCATGACAGAGCCCCACCGCCCGCGGGTCAAATACGTCATTGGACCCGATGGAAGTCCGTTAACGATTGCGGATTTGCCTGCTCCGGGGACCAAGCGCTGGGTGATCCGCCGGAAGGCCGAGGTGGTTGCCGCCGTCCGCGGTGGTCTTCTTTCCCTCGAAGAGGCCTGCAGCCGCTACACCCTGACCGTGGACGAGTTCCTGTCCTGGCAGTTTTCGATCGACCAGCACGGGCTGGCCGGGCTGCGGACCACCCGAATCCAGCAGTATCGCCAGTAACCTTCCTTACCAAGATCTTAATGAATTCCGGAAAGCCGGCCCCGTTTCGGGAAGCCGGCTTTCGTCATGTCGGAAGCATTTTCCGTCTCGTTAAGATTTATTAACCTTCTGGAAACCATCCCATAGGCAAGATTTGCCTAGTCGGCCGTAAAGCCGAATCCGAGGGGCTGGTCTTGCAGAGTTTGGTGGGTTTCCTGAAGGGCTTGGGTGCCGCTCGGGTGATGGCGATGATCGCCGTCACGGTTGCGCTGCTTGGATTCTTCGCCTTCGTCATCATGCGCTTCTCGCAGCCGCAGATGACCACGCTCTACACGGACCTCAGCAGCGCCGACGCTTCCAGCATCATCAAGGAGCTGGAGCGCCAGGCGATTCCGTTCGAGATGCGCAACGACGGCACCACCCTGCTCGTGCCGAAAGACAAGGTCACGCGGCTGCGGATGAAGCTGGCCGAGGGCGGGCTGCCGAAGGGGGGCGGCGTCGGCTACGAGATCTTCGACAAGTCGGACGCGCTCGGCACCACCAGCTTCGTCCAGAACATCAATCATCTGCGCGCGCTGGAAGGCGAACTGTCGCGCACCATCCAGGCGATCGACCGCGTTCAGGCGGCGCGCGTGCATCTGGTGCTGCCGGAGCGGCCGCTGTTCTCGCGCGAAGCGCCGGAGCCGTCGGCCTCAATCGTGCTGCGCGTCCGTGGCGCGCTGGAGCCGCAGCAGGTCCGCGCCATCCGCCATCTGGTCGCTTCCGCCGTCAACGGACTGAAGCCGCAGCGGGTGTCGATCGTCGACGAGACCGGCCAGCTGCTCGCCGACGGTTCGGCCAATGCCAATGCGGTCGACAGCGCGGCCGGCGACGAGCGCCGCACCGCCTTCGAAAAGCGGATGCGCAACGAGGTCGAGGCGATCGTCTCGTCGGTCGTCGGCTCGGGCCGCGCCCGCGTCCAGGTCACGGCCGATTTCGACTACAACAAGGTCACCCAGACCTCCGACAAGTTCGATCCCGAAGGCCGCGTGCTGCGCTCCAGCCAGACCCGCGAGGAACAATCGCAGACGCTGTCGAACGACGGCCAGGTCACGGTCAACAACGAACTCCCGGGTAATCAGGGCCAGGCCGGGGCCGGCCCGCGCGACCAGAGCAAGAAGTCGGAAGAGACCAACAATTATGAGATCTCCCGCGTCACCAAGACCGAAGTGACCGAGGCCGGCCGCGTCAACCGGCTGTCAGTCGCGGTGCTGGTCGACGGCATCTACACCAAGAACGACAAGGGCGAACTGGTCTATGCCGAGCGCACCAAGGAGCAGCTCGACCGGATCGCCGCGCTGGTGCGCTCGGCGATCGGCTTCGACCAGAAGCGCGGCGACCAGGTCGAAGTCGTGAACCTCAAATTCGCCGAAGCGCCGCAGGTCGAGAAGCTGCCGGAGCCGGCCGGTCTGCTCGGCATGCTGCAGTTCACCAAGGACGACATCATGAACATGATTCAGCTCGGCGTGTTGTTCGTCCTCGGCCTGGTGGTGCTGTTCATGGTGATCCGCCCGCTGGTCAAGCGCGTGCTGGCTGCCGATCCGGCGCTCGAAGCTCCTGGCGCCGTGCCGGCCCTGACCGACGGCAGCGTGCCGCAGATCGGCGCCGACGGTCAGCCGATCGCGGCGCCCAACATGATCGACATCGCCCAGGTCCAGGGCCAGGTCCACGCCCAGTCGGTGCACCGGGTCGGCGAGCTGGCCGAGCGCAATCCCAACGAAACCGCAGCCATTGTTCGACAGTGGCTGGCCGAGCCCGCCTAATCCGCCATGGCCGAAACTCCCGCCACCACCACCTCGGGCTCCGAAGACATCGCCAGCGTCGTCGCGACGCTGGCGCAGCGTCAGAGCGGCCGTCCCGCGTCGAAGCCGCTTCCCGGCCCGAAGCGCGCGGCGATCCTGATGCTGGCGCTCGGCGAGCAGTACGGCGGCAAGATCTGGAGCCTGCTCGAC
This sequence comes from Rhodopseudomonas sp., assembly GCF_048594845.1. Lineage (GTDB taxonomy): Bacteria > Pseudomonadota > Alphaproteobacteria > Rhizobiales > Xanthobacteraceae > Rhodopseudomonas. The sequence continues at coordinate 16,253 of NZ_JBMDXE010000163.1, forward strand.
GACGACGAGGTGCGCGAGCTGTCGTCGGTGATGTCGACGCTCGGCACCATCGAGCCCGAAGTGGTCGAGGACCTGCTGCTCGAATTCGTGTCGCGGATGTCCGCGTCCGGCGCGCTGATGGGCAATTACGACGCCACCGAGCGGCTGCTGCAGCGCTACCTGCCGGCCGACCGTGTCAGCGGCATCATGGAAGAAATCCGCGGCCCCGCCGGCCGCAACATGTGGGAGAAACTCTCCAACGTTCAGGAAGAGGTTCTCGCCAATTATCTGAAGAACGAGTATCCGCAGACCACCGCGGTGGTGCTGTCGAAGCTCAAGCCCGAACACGCCGCCAAGGTCCTGGCGATTCTTCCGGACGACATGGCGCTCGACGTCATCAACCGCATGCTGCGGATGGAGTCGGTGCAGAAGGAAGTGGTCGAGAGCCTCGAGCGCACGCTGCGCTCCGAGTTCATGTCGAACCTGTCGCAGACCCGCCGCCGCGACGCCCACGAGGTGATGGCGGAGATCTTCAACAATTTCGACCGCCAGACCGAAACCCGTTTCATGACCTCGCTGGAAGACGACAATCGCGAGGCGGCCGAGCGTATCAAGTCGCTGATGTTCACCTTCGACGACCTGGTCAAGCTCGACGCCGGCTCGGCGCAGACGCTGATGCGCAACATCGACAAGGACAAGCTGGCGATCGCGCTCAAAAGCGCCAACGAGGACGTCCGCGGCTTCTTCCTCGGCAACATGTCGTCGCGCGCCGGCAAGATGCTGCTCGACGACATGGCGGCGCTCGGTCCGGTCCGACTGCGTGATGTCGACGAGGCGCAGGCGCTGCTCGTCAACCTCGCCAAGGACCTCGCCGCCAAGGGCGAGATCGTGCTCACCAAGAACCGCGCCGACGACGAACTGGTGTACTGATGGCTGCTCCCGCGCAGAAATTCCTGTTCGACAACGATTTCGGGGCGCCCGACAAAGCCCGCGAAAAGGCCGCGGCCGCCGCCGAACTGGCGCAGGCGGTCGCTGCCGCCGAGCAGCGCGGCTACCAGGTCGGCTTCGCCCAGGCGCAGCGCGAGATGCAGGCCGAAGCCGACCGGCTCGTTGCGATGGCGCTGGAGCAGATCGGGCAGTCGATGCAGGTGATCGCCACCGGCATCGGCAGCGTCGAGACGCGGATGGAGACCGAGGCGGTCGAAGTCGCGGTGGCGGTCGCCCGCAAGCTGTGTGCCGAGCTGATCGCCGCCGAGCCGCTCGCCGAGATCACCGCGCTGGTCGGCGAGTGTTTCCGGCATCTGGTCTCGACGCCGCACCTCGTGGTGCGGATCAGCGACGGGCTCTACGAAGCCGCGCGCGAGCGCATCGAGCTGCTCGCCAAGCGCAGCGGCTTCGCCGGGCGCCTGGTGCTGCTGTCCGATCCGGAGATCGCCGGCGGCGACTGCAAGATCGAATGGGCGGACGGCGGCATGGTGCTGGAGCGCGCCGCCATCGAAGCGAAGATTACCGAATTGGTCGGGCGCTACATGGCGTCGCGCAAGTAACGAGATCGAGGGATGACCATGGGCGAAAACGACGGCTTGCCGCTGCCGGATCTGAACGGGGCCGATGCGCCGCCGCTGGCGGATGTCGGATACAACGAGGAAGAACAGACCTCGCGCGTCGCCGCCGATCTCGAAGCGGTGTTCGACGTGCCGGTGCAGGTGTCGGCCGTGCTCGGCCGCTCCAAGATGGACGTCGGCGAGCTGCTGAAGCTCGGACCCGGCGCGGTGCTCGAACTCGACCGCCGCGTCGGCGAGGCGATCGACATCTACGTCAACAATCGGCTGGTGGCGCGGGGCGAAGTGGTGCTGGTCGAGGACAAGCTCGGCGTGACCATGACGGAAATCATCAAGGCGGACAACTGATCGCAGCCGTTCGGCGGCGCGGCAATTAGGATCATCAGGAGCAAACCATGCGGCTTCTCATCGTGGGCACTCTGACGGGCCAGCTCAACACTGCGACCAAAATCGCGATCGACAACGGCGCGTCGGTGACCCACGCCGACGACAACGAACAGGCGATGCGGGTGCTGCGCGGCGGCAAGGGCGCCGACCTGCTGCTGGTCGATGTCGCGCTCGATATCCGCGATCTGGTGATGCGGCTCGAAGCCGAGCACATCCACGTGCCGATCGTCGCCTGCGGCATCGCCAGCGATGCGCGCGCCGCGGTGGCGGCGATCCACGCCGGCGCCAAGGAGTACATCCCGCTGCCGCCGGATCCGGAGCTGATCGCCGCGGTGCTGGCGGCGGTGGCCAACGACAGCCGCGAGCTGGTGTATCGCGACGAGGCGATGGTGAAGGTGGTGAAGCTGGCGCAGCAGATCGCCGGCTCCGAAGCCTCGGTGATGATCACCGGCGAGAGCGGCACCGGCAAGGAAGTGCTGGCGCGCTACGTCCACTCCCGCTCGCACCGCGCCAAGCGGCCGTTCATCAGCATCAACTGCGCGGCGATTCCCGAGCATCTCTTGGAGTCCGAGCTGTTCGGCCACGAGAAGGGCGCCTTCACCGGCGCCATCGCCCGCCGCATCGGCAAGTTCGAAGAGGCCAATGGCGGCACGCTGCTGCTCGACGAAATCTCCGAGATGGACGTGCGGCTGCAGTCCAAGCTGCTGCGCGCCATCCAGGAGCGTGTGATCGACCGCGTCGGCGGCAAGACGCCGGTGCCGGTGGATATCCGTATCCTCGCCACCTCGAACCGCAATCTGCAGGAGGCGGTGCGCGCCGGCACCTTCCGCGAGGACCTGCTGTTCCGGCTCAACGTCGTCAACCTGAAGATGCCGCCGCTGCGCGAGCGTCCGGCCGACATTCTCGAACTGGCGCAGCACTTCGCCAAGAAATATGCCGACGGCAACGGCGTGCCGCTGCGGCCTCTGTCCGCCGAGGCGCGCCGCGTGCTGACGACCAACCGCTGGCCGGGCAACGTCCGCGAACTGGAGAACACCATCCACCGCGCGGTACTGATGGCGTCGGGCGACGAGATCGGCCCGGAGGCGATCATCACGCCGGAAGGCGACCGGCTCGATCAGACCAAGACGCCGGCCGCTGTGGCCCACGCCACCCTCGCGGCCGAACAGGTCACCCGCGCATTGGTCGGTCGCACCGTGGCCGATGTCGAGCGCGACCTGATCCTCGAGACGCTGAAGCACTGCCTCGGCAACCGCACCCACGCCGCCAACATCCTCGGCATCTCGATCCGCACGCTGCGCAACAAGCTCAACGAATACGCCGACGGCGGCCTGCCGATCACGCCGGCGGGCGCCGGCGAACCGCGGGCGTTCGTGTCGATGGGGTGAGGGGACGTCACACCCGACCGTCATCGCCCGCGAAGGCGGGCGACCTAGTATTCCAGAGCGGTCGTGTTCAGCCGCGGGCGCTCGTTAATACTGGATCCCCCGCATCCGCGGGGGATGACGCTCAGAGTGAGTGGCTGGCGTCGACATGCCACGCGACAGTGGAAACAGCGCTCACGAATATTTCGGCGCGTCCGGATTGCGGAAGATCTTGATCGGATCGCCGGGTTCGAGCCGCGGCGCGGTCAGCATCCGGTAGGCGAACAGGGCCAGATAGGCGCAGGCGAGGGCGCCGACGACGTACAATAGAATGGTGCCCAATCGCTTCATGCGCTCGCCCTGAATCGCGGCCAACCAAGCCGCGCGGATGCCGCCAGCCATGCCGCAGGATCGTGCCGCCGGCAAGGCGACCAAACGCCGGGGCATGCTGAGGCTTCCCAAAGGCGGTCTCCGAACAGCCGAGTTCCGGGTCCCGGCACCGCCCGTCCGGCGGCTTGCACCGTGCCGCCAAGACGCTAGCTTGCGGCCAGCGAGTCGCGGACGGTGCCCGCGCCTGTTCCGCCCGAAAGCCCGATGACCACCTTCACCCCAGTCCAGGATGCGGCACTAAAAGCCGTCGGCGAATGGCTCAAGGCCAAGCCCGGCCGCAATGGCACGCCGCTGGTGTTCCGGCTGTTCGGCTTTGCCGGCACCGGCAAGACCACGCTGGCGCGCGAGATCGCCGACGGCGTGTCGGGCGAAGTCAAATTCGCCGCCTTCACCGGCAAGGCCGCTTTGGTGATGCGCAACAAGGGCTGCGACGACGCCTCGACCATCCATTCGCTGATCTATCGCGCCAAGGAGAGCGGCGTCGAACAGCCCAGCTTCGAATTGTGGGACGACGCGCCGGCCTCAAAGGCCAAGCTGATCGTGATCGACGAATGCTCGATGGTCGACGAGGAGCTCGGCCGTGACCTGATGTCGTTCGACTGCCCGCTGCTGGTGCTCGGCGATCCGGCCCAGTTGCCGCCGATCCAGGGCGGCGGCTTCTTCACCAATGCCGAGCCCGACGTGATGCTCACCGAGGTGCATCGTCAGGCGCAGGACGATCCGATCGTCCGGCTCTCGATGGACGTGCGCGAGGGGCGGCGGCTTGAGCTCGGCCGCTACGGCGAGACCGAGGTGGTGACGCGCGACAGCCTCGATCCGCAGCGGGTGATGGACGCCGATCAGGTGCTGGTCGGCCGCAACAACACCCGCCGCGCCTACAACGTGCGCTTCCGCCAGCGGCTGAATATCGAAGATCCGTTTCCGGTCGGCGGCGACAAGCTGGTCTGCCTGCGCAACAATCGCAAGAAGGCGCTGTTCAACGGCGGGCTGTGGCGGGTGAAGTCGCGCTCGCCGATCAAGACCAAGATCATCACCCTTCGCGTGACGCCGGACGAGGAGTTCGGCGGTCGCCTCACAAAGGTCTCGGTCCGCCAGGAGTGTTTCTCCGGCGGCATCGAGGATATCAGCTGGGATCAGCGCAAACCCTACGACGAGTTCGACTACGGCTACGTGCTCACCGTGCACAAGAGCCAGGGCTCGCAATGGGACGACGTCGTGCTGTTCGACGAGAGCTTCGCCTTCCAGGACTCGCGCGCGCGCTGGCTCTACACAGGGATTACGCGCGCGGCGAAGCGGCTGAGTGTGGTAGTGTAGCAAGGCGAGGCCGTGCTCGCGTCGCTCTCACCCCAGGCAGTGAGCTAGCCCGCCCGCTTCGCCACGAACGTCATCCGCCACGGATTGTGGCCGATGTTGTTGTCGGCGCGGATTGCCGAGAAGCCGGCGGCGGAGAGCTTGGCGAGCATCTCGGCTTCGCCGTAGCGCTGCAGGCCGATCTTGGTGCGGAGCTGGCGATAGTCGGACAAAGCGGTCCGCGCCAGCCCCCACAGCGCGTCGGTGAGGAAACCGTGACGGCCCGCCATCTTCACCAGCGCGGCGACGTCGCGGCTCATGCCGACCTCCGGCCGGAGGATGTCGCCGAGGACAAGCTTGCCGGAGCGGGTCAGCAGTCGCCGGATCAGCTTCAGCGCCTTATCCAGTTCGTCCGGCTTCATGTATTGCGCGACTGAATTCATCACCACGAGGTCGAGCGAACCGTCCGGCAGTGCCGCCAGCTCGTCGAGTGACCGGACCTTTATGTTCGGATGATGCGCGAACCGCGATTTGAGCCGGCCACGCACACCCGGCGCCGGCTCCGCGAGGATCAACGTGCCGCAGGCCGCCGCGACCTTGTCGGCCGACAGCGCCTCGCCGCAGGACTAGTCCAGCACCGTCGCGTCAGGCGCGCCGATATAGCCGAGGATGTCCTTGGCGATTTCGTCGAAGTGCACATCGCGATGGAGCTTGCTGACATAGATCGTATGCGTGGAGTCGTAATAGTCGATCCAGTCGTCCATCGAAGCCTCGAAGCCGGCAGAAGGGCGAATTCATCTGTCCGCACAGGCGGTTGGCCGAATTCGCGCGAAACGGGGGGCGGAGCGTCCGATCTTGTTCCATCACTGGAACGCGGCGGAATTTGGCGCGTTGAGAACGGTCTAAAGCGTTTGCCGAGCGAGGGAAACAAAAACCGCAAAATCCGGCAAGACGGTGCGGTTCCCGGCCGTCATGCTCGTGCCCGACCCGGCCCGACGCCGTCTTTCATCGCACGCCACCAGCATAGGATCGCCACCGTGACCAAGAGCAAATCCGCCGTCGCCGCTGACCTCGACACGCCCACCGATCTGCCGCAGCAGTCGGTCGACAAGATCTCGGCGGCGCTGAACACGCTGCTCGCCGACGCCTTCGCGCTGTATCTCAAGACCAAGAACTTTCACTGGCACATCAGCGGCCGCCACTTCCGCGACTACCATCTGATGCTGGACGAACAGTCCGACCAGATCTTCGCCACCACTGACCAGCTCGCCGAGCGTGTCCGCAAGGTCGGCGGTGTGACGCTGAAATCGATCGGCCAGATCGCCAAGCTGCAGACAATCCAGGATAACAACGAGGATTACGTGCCGCCGCGCGAGATGCTGCGCGAGCTGATGAACGACAACAAGAAGATGGCGGCAGCGATGCGCAAGGCGCACGAGATCGTCGACGACTGCAAGGACGCCGCCACCGCCGGCCTCCTTGAGAACTTCATCGACGAAACCGAACGCCGCACCTGGTTCCTATTCGAAGCCAGCCGCCAGGAAGGCGGCAACGAAGAGTAACAGGTCCGCGCAACGTTCGGCGCGAACAACGAAACGGCCGGGCTTTCACCCGGCCGTTTGCAATTTGATGCGAGACTAATCCCAACCCCGGCGTGCAGCGCGCTCCCTCTCCCGCTTGCGGGAGAGGGCCGGGGTGAGGGCGACCCCAGCACAGCGCTATTGCTACTTCCACAATCGCACTAGCGGCCCATCCTTGCCGCCCACCGGATCGCTCTCCGGCAGCGCCAACTTCGGAATGCTCTTCAACGCCCGCTGATAATTGCCCGGAGTCGGCCGCGTCACCTGCATTTCGTCTCCCGGCGGATAGCCGCCGACCACCTGGAAATCATGCGTCGCGAACAGCCGCTTGTGGCCCATACCGGCTGGCAGCACGGCGACGTCGCCCGGCTTCAGCTCGATCGCCTCACCCTGTTCGCCGCCGAACAGCACCAGTGCGTGGCCGCGCGCGACGCCGAGCGCCTCGTGAACCGTGGCGTGATAATGTGTGTAGTCGAAGATGCCGTTGCGCCACAGCTGCTGGCCCCAGCCGTTGCGTTCGAACAGTTGCTCGATCGCCGCGGCCGGATCGGAGCGTGCGACGTCCACCGCCTGCTTGTAAATCAGCAGCGGCAGCTGATTGTTCGGCACCAGCCCGTCGTCGTCGAACCGATAGGCATGCGGCATCGTCTGGTCGCGAGTGAGCGACATGATCACTCCGGCGATTGTTGTGATGTGCCGGAGACAACGTCACGACGCCGCGGCGGTTCCGGTCGGCAGGTCGAACACCAGGCAGGTCGTGGTGGCATGCGCCAGCAACCGTCCGTTGCGGTCGGTGATACGCGCCTCCGCGGTCGCGGCGCGGCGGCCGACATTGAGCGTGCGTCCCTCGGTGCGCACCGCGCCGCTGGTCTCGCTCATGCCGCGAATGAAGCTGATCTTGAATTCCAGCGTGGTGTAGCCCTGGCCCGGCTTCAGCATGCTCTGCACCGCGAGCCCCATCGCCGAGTCGAGCAACGTCGCCGCATAGCCGCCGTGCACCGAGCCGATCGGATTGTAGTGCCGCAGGCCCGGCACTGAATGCATCACGATCAGTCCGGGCTCGGCGCTCTCGTCGAACGGCTCGATCGTCTGCATGATCGGCGGCGGCGGCAGCTCGCCGGCGAACATTTTGCGGATGAAGTCGAGGCCCGACATCGACGCCATCACCTCGACCGGCGTTACGCCGTAATTCTTCGATCCGCTGCCCGCATCCATCGCGTTTCTCCCTTTGAATGACGTTGGTCATACCAAAGACGCGCGGCGGTTTCCAGCTGCGTATCGCCGCGGCCGGGCCGCGTGTCAGATGAGGGCGGGCGTCGGGACGAAACGGCCGCGCTGCTGCATCGTCGCCAGTACGGCGTGCAGGTCGGGCAGCACCGCGGCGCATTTGCCGCGGGTGGCGGCGTCGGGCTGCAGCATGTCGGGCACCATCAGCGTGATGGCGCCGGCGCTCGCCGCCGCGGCAACGCCGACGCTCGAATCCTCCACCGCCACACAATTCCGCGGCGCGCTGCCGATCCGCTCGGCCGCCAGCAGATACAGGTCCGGCGCCGGCTTGCCGTGCGCGACGTCGTCGCGCGTCAGCACGGTGTCGAAACGGGCGCGGATGCCCGCGAGCGTCAGATGCTCGTCGGCCGTTTTGCGCGACGACGACGTCACCACCGCCATCCGGCAGCGCGCGCCTTGCAGCGTATCGAGCAGCTCCAGCGTGCCGGGTTTCACCGGCAGGCCGGTGGCGAAGCGGGCGTCGCGCTTGCGGGCGAAGGTGCGGTTGATGTCGCGGAGCGGCACGCCGTCGCCATAGCGCGCGACCAGCAGCGCCTGGCATTCCGGGCCGGGCAGTCCGATCATGCTCTGGCAGGTCAGCAGCGCATCGGGCAGGCCGAACTCATCCAGCGTTTCGCTGAGGCTCTCGAGATAGACGCGCTCGGTGTCGACCAGGGTGCCATCCATGTCGAGCAGAACCGCCTCGATGATCCAGTCCGTCACGCGCTCACACCTCGTCTCCCGAACGCCGGCTCGCTTTCGCCAGCTCGCGCATGCAGTCCGGGCACAAACAATCCGCCGCATCCGACGGCATCGGCAGCATCACCGCCTCCGCCGCACACCAACATTGCGCATCCATCGTACAGCCAAACTCGCTTCCGCATCCGGCGCAGATCAGGCGGCGGGGCTGGGGAGGTGAGGACAGCGCGATCATGGGGGCAGTTTAGCGCCGGGCATGGGGCTGCGTAAGGGGATTGCCGAAAACCGCGGGCCTTGGTTCTGCACAACCCCAGGCACCGTCAGTCCGGGGCGCGAGCGAAGCTCGCGAACCCGGAATCTCGATGTTGGGACGAACGCCGGTGCCGCAGAACGCTGCGGGATTCCGGGTTCGCTCGCTGCGCGAGCGCCCGGAATGACGGCGAAGGCCGACTCACGCTATGATCTCTCCCGGCGC
>NZ_JBMDXE010000164.1:0-5214 GCF_048594845.1 Rhodopseudomonas sp.
GCGCTGACCGGCCGCGTCGAAAGCGGCTATCGCTTCGTCGCGCCGGACGCGATCGGTTTGACGCCTTACGCGGCCGCGCCCGCCCGCGAGTTCGTACGTCGGCCCCCCGGCGGCGCGCGCGACCCCGGCCACGGTGTCGGGCGAGAAGTAATAGTCGGCCCCGACCGCGACGCCGTAGATCCGGCTGGTGGTGTCTGCAGTGCCGGTGCCCGCGTTGCCGTTGGTGGTCTGCGAACCGCCGAAGCCGGCGGCCCACACGCCCCAGCGCGGATCATACACCGCGACCACCGGCGCCTTGGTCACCATCGCATAGGCATCACGCTCGCTGGCCGAGCGCTTGCGTCCGTTCGATGCGTAGGACAGCGCATCGCCCTCCTCGGCGAAGGCCGCCGCCGAGCCCGCACCCGGACCCATCGGGCCGCGACCGCCGACCGACGGGTCGAGCAGCACGCCGACGAACTGGTTCATCATGTTGAAGCTGGTCTGCTGCGCGCCGCTCGCGCCCTGCCCGCCGGCCTGGGCGAGGTTCTGCCCGACATTGCCGGTGAAGATCGCACCGAGCGGGCCCGGGCTGCCGGCGGCGTTAAAGATCGGGTCCAGACTGGCGCCGACCGCGCGCTGATTGTCGTTGAGCCCGGCGATCTGGCCGAGTCCCGACTTCAGGTTCAGCGAGACGGTGGTGCCGGTGTAGCTGAGCGTGCCGGTGACGCCCGTGGGCGCGGTGACCGCGCCGAAGCTGGTGCCGCCGAGCGATGCCGCAGTCAGGATCGTGGTCGGCGTGTTGAAGCGATAGGCGCCGGTCGGCGACGACACCTGCACGGTGCCGGCGAGCGCGGCCGAGCCGCTGACGCTGGTGAACGGCGTGCCGGCCGACGAGGCCTGCACAAGATAAAGGGCGCCCGCCTGCATCGCGAGATTGCCGCTGATGGTCAGCGACGAGCCCGCAACGCCATTGCCGGGCTGCAGCGCGCCGCCCGCCAGCACGGTGGTGGCGCCGACCGTGCCGGTGCCGGCGAGCACGCCGGTGTCGGCGACGGTGACATTGGTGGTGACGACGTCGCTCGAGGCCAGCGAGATGGTGCCGGTGACGTTCTGGAAGTAGCCGATCGCGGAGTATAGATCGAGCCGGGTCCAGTAGCTCAGCGGCGTGCCGTAGAACGCGGCGAGCGCGACGCCTTCGGTGTTGACGATGATCTGGTTGATGGTGTCGGTCTGCAGGCTGCCATAAAGGCCGCCGCTCGGCGCGAGCGTCTTTGCCGCCGACGTGCTGCCGCCGAAGATCGGTGCAAGCAGGATGGACGCATCCGGCCCACCGGCCGGCGCGGCTTCGCGCGGAGCTTGGGCATAGGTCAGCGTCGGCAGCCCGTAGGTCAGCCGCTGCTGATAGACCGACTGGTTCGACGACGCCGCATAGGGATTGTTGGTGGTGGCGCACACCGTGATGGTGCCGCAGCTCTGCCCGGAGGCGCCCGCCGACAAATAGCTGGTCAGTTCGCTCTGCGCCGCCGTGAACAGCGCCGGCAGGTTGACCGCCGTGCCGGTCACCGCCGCGTTGTTGATATAAGCGGGATTGCTGAACGCCTGCGCCAGATCGTAGCTCGCCATCGCCCGGCTGGCGATGATGTCGAGTGGATAATGCACACCGAGCGCGATGCGGCTGTTGGCGTATTCGGAGGCCCGGACCAGCATGCTCTGATAGAGCTGTGGCACCAGCATGCCGAGCAGGATGGAGTCCGTATAGGCGTAGTTGGTGTGGCCGCTCGGGAACGCCGGATTGGTGGTGAGGCCGTCGAGCGCCGTCGGGTCGAAGGCGTTGAACGAGCTGCGCGCCACCTGCACCGGGCGGGAGTCGCCATAGATGCCCTGGCCGGCCTGGGTGTTGGTCACACCATAGGCGAGGTCGTAGACGCTGTCGGTGGTGTTCGGCAGGCCGTTGAAGGTCGGCAGCGTATATCCCGCCGGCGCCACCGCCTTGACGGTGCCGTTGACCGTGCCGTTGGCGAAGTAGTTCTTCGCCGAGACGTCGGAGCTGGTGAAACTGTAGCCGGTGTTGAGCAGATTATAGGTCGCGGCGAGCGGACCGGAACTGACGGTGCTGGCGCGGATGCCGGTCTGATAAAGGCTGCCGAGCACCTGGCCATAGCCGCCGACCGGCTGGATCGGATTGATCGTGCCGGTCCCGGAGCCGCTGCTCTGGATCGCCTGCAACGGCAGGCCGCCGGCGAGATTGTCACCGACGCCGAGCCGGACGCGCGTTCCGTCCGCCAGCGTGATGCTGGGCATCGAGCCGCTGCCGGGCAGCGCCTTGTCGCTGATCGCCATCGCCTGTTGGGCGGCCGTGGCGGTGGTGTTGATCAGGATCGACTGCTGCAGATTGGCTTGCAGCGTGGCCTGGCCGATCGCGGTGGAATTCAGCGCCAGGAACGGCGCCAGAAGATTGTAGGCGTTGACGTTCTGTACCGTGACGTTGGCCGTCTGCGCCTGGGCCGCTCCCACCCAGACCACCGCGACCAGCGCAGTCGTGTGAAACAAACGTGACTTCAATCGACCGCAAACTGCCCCACGCATTGTGTCCATCCCACAGGAAAAGCGCCTCAGCTGCGGCGTTTTTACGCGGGGCGATTATCGGACTCGTGACAGCACGTTAACGATCGTGTCGTGGCAACGAATAGAAACGAGCGTTGCATCTCTGCATCATCGACGATGACGCGAGTGAGATGCAACTAAGCGCAGCGGTGTAGAGCGGGGGGTGTTGAGCGTGGGGGTAGTAAGTTCGGCAAGGTGAGTTCGGGAGCGGCGCTCGTCATCTGGCCGGCGTGAAGACGGGCGGCTGCGTTTCGTCCTTCATCTTCCGAGACGCCCGGAGCCGCCGAGGGCGGCGCCGGGCTGTTCAGGATGACCGGCGCGGCACGCGCGCTTGCGGCGGCAATCTGGAACGAGTCGTCAGCAACGGGTGTCGCGCGTACGAGGTGGAACACGCACCAGCGCTCTCGCCCGCCACTCATTCAGCGAACATTTCGTCGCTAGCGTGCATGGACCGATCGGGTGCGTTACTTGTAGTAGCCGACCGCGCAGGTCTGGTCGCCGACCTTGGTGACGTAGCTGACCTTCTGGACCGGGTCGGTCTGGCCGGGACGCGGCCACATGTAGCTGACTTCCTTGACCTCGCCTTCCTTGGCGGTGGCGTAGATCTCTTCGCCGAGCGGCTTGCCGGTCTTGTCCTTGAGGTCCTTGAGGCTCTTGCCGGTCAGCGTCGGGTGCGCGGTGAACAGGCCGTCGGGGCCGCCGCAGAACGGATACAGGTCACGATCCTTGAAGCCGCCCTCGCCCTTGGCGAATTCCGACAGCGCCTTGGCCTTGTCGGCCTTCACGGCGGCGGCGGCCTTGGTGAGCATCGCCTTGGCTTCATCGGCGGTGCCGAACTCGCCGGCGAATGCGGCGGAGCCCGCAAGCAGGCTCGCGCTGGCGACGAGACAAACGAGTGACTTGAGTTTCATGGCATCCCTCCTGTTGGCTCCCTTGGCGGAGCGTGCTGGAAGGATAACCGCAGGTCAGAGCGGCGGTCAGCGCGACTTAGGACGAACCATAAGTCGATACCGGGCGCCGCTACACGTGCGCGGATGTCCGAGGAGTTAGTGCGAGGTCATCCAGGCGCGGGCTTCACGCTGCGCTGCCGCAATGTCCTCGGCCGACATCTGCGCGGCGATCTCGCGGCGTAGCTCGATGGCGTCGGCGCGGCCCTTGAGCGCGGCGAGGTTGAACCATTTGTGCGCCGCGACGAGATCCACCGGCGCACCGCGGCCCGACGCGAACAGCAGGCCGAGGTCGAACAGCGCATCCGGGTTTTCACCAGCTTCGATCGGCAGCGCGGTCTCGGTATTGAAATGTCCCTGAAGCATCTGTCTCTCCATCTTGCCGCCCGAGGGCGGCTCCTGTCCTCTGATCTGTCGTTCCCCACCGCCGTGACCCGGCGTGTTTGTGTAAGGCGATCTGACCATTCAAATTTGAAGAGCAGTTTAAGCGTTGCGATGAACGGATTCTGAACGGCGCCGGACGCCGCCGCGCACGTGATTCGAAAAACGACTGCGAGACAAGGACTTCTGCAATCGCTTGACGGTCGGTTTACCCTGCGGCTTGGCGAACCGATAACCATCGCGCCAGCAGGCATCGCGCCACCCGGTGACAAACCGGCAGCGGATCGGACGATCGAAGATGAACGGAGCGATGGGAGATGGCGGCGCCCGGAGCTTTGCGACCGGGGCGATGCGCGGCGTTGGACGCCTGCGCAAAAAAGAACGAGGGCGTCGGCGAACACGTCAGGATCAAATCTCACCTACGGAAGACCGAGGTGAAACTGCGGACCCAGCATCCGCACCGTACGAAGAAGAACCGCTTCTTCTGCCGGAGGCTTCCACGCGGGCGAACCCTTGTCGAAGTTGAACCGGCCGTTTGACCTGATGTCTCGCCGACACCCTCTCGTCGATCGGACCTTCGCCGAAGCCGCTAGCGCGGGGATCCGTCGAGGGTCTGTGACGCTGCCGACGGTCGACCCGCCGACGCACTCGCTCGTGAGCGAGCTTACTTCTTCTTGGCGGCCTTCTTGGCGACCTTCTTGGTGGTCTTCTTCGCCGTCTTCTTCACGGCGCTCTTCGCGGTCTTCGCGGTCTTCGCCTTCTTCGCTTTCTTGGCCATGTTGCCCTCCGATAAGAATGAGATGGCTGATTGCTGCTGCGTGCACTCGGGAATCGAGATGCACTACTTCCCGAATACACCAACACATCGAAAAAAACAGTGTCCCGCTTAAGGAAGTGTTGATGGCTGTTTGCCGCGTCGCGTCGGCGTCTTTGAAATCGGCACGCTCCGCAATTCTCGGCACGATCGCGTTAAGCCGCTAAAAATCTACATCGGCGTTTGTCAAGATCGACAGAAGCCCGCGCGCGCCAATGGCTTTTGAAATCCGATTAGTACGCTAACTAACAGTTCCGCGAGCGCCGGCGCCGGGCCGAGTCGGGTGCCGAAAGCGCCGCGCGGAGTCTGAGTCGGGAATTTTGGCAATGAAAATATTTTCGTCCACACCCCCGCCCGGGCGCCGGAAACGCCCGGCGCAGAGGGGTTTCGGGACGACTCGCGCGCGATGATTCGACCGCGCGCGAGGACGCGCGGCGTCGGCGCGCCCGGGCGCGAGCCCCGCGCGCGACCTCCTTACAGCCCGAG
>NZ_JBMDXE010000165.1:0-16153 GCF_048594845.1 Rhodopseudomonas sp.
TCGTCGTCAGCTTCGCACTGGCCGCGCTGCTGGTGGTCGGCGGCTTCCTGTTCGGCCCGGCCCAGGACGACGGCCGAATCGAGCCGATCTCGTCCGGATCGCTGGCGACGTTCCTGCTCGCCGCCGCGCTGATCGTGGTCAGTTGCGGCCACAGCGACGCGGCGATGAGCGTGTTCGCGCTACTGGTCGCCGCGACGCTCGGCATCGCCTGGCGCGCGGCGTCGGCGACCGCGGCTGTCGCGGCCGCGGCGGCGCTGGCCGCGTTGGTGTTTCTGGCGTGGGTGGTGCAGACGACGCCCGAACTCCTGGTGCTGCAGGGCGCGCCGCTGCCGGGCATCGACGCCGATCCGCTCGCCGGCTCGGTGACGACGCATCTGATCGTGGCGGCGCTGTTCGCAATCGGCTTCGGCGGCGCCGGGTTGCTGGCGCAGGGGCGTAGTACCAACGCCGCGGTACCGGTGGTGTGGGCGGCGTCCGGCGTGTTCGCGCCGCTGGCGCTGCTGATCGCGCTGTATGCGCGCATCGCCCACCTCGATCGCTCGATCCCGTTCGCGATCGTGGCGGTGCTGCTCGCCGCCGCATTCGGTGCGGCGACCGAGGCACTCAATAAGCGCGAGCAGCGGCCGGGCCTTGCGATCTCGACCGCGCTCTACGCCACCGGCACGCTCGGCGCCTTGGCGCTGGCGCTGACCTTCGCGCTGGAAAAGGGCTGGCTGACGATCGCGCTGGCGCTGATGAGCGCCGCGACCGCCTGGATCTCACTGCAGCGGCCGATCCCGTTCCTGCGCTGGCTCGCCGCGATCCTCGCCGCCATCGTGGTGGCGCGGATCGGCTGGGAGCCGCGCATCGTCGGCGATGCAGTCGGCACCACGCCGATCTTCAACTGGCTGCTGTGGGGCTACGGCGTGCCGGCGGTCTCGTTCTGGCTGGCCAGCATCTGGCTGCGCCGGCGCGGCGACGACGTGCCGCTGCGCATGATCGAATCCGCCGCGATCCTGTTCACCGTGCTGCTGGCGTTCCTGGAGATCCGCCACGCGGTGAACGGCGGTGACGTGTACAGCGACAACGCCGGACTCACCGAGGTCGCGCTGCAGGTCTGCGTGTCGCTGGCGATGGCGATCGGACTGGAACGGCTGCGCCGTCGCAGCGGCAGCATCATCCACAACGTCGCCGCGGTGCTGCTTGCAGTGTTCGCCGCGCTGGCCAGCCTTGGCGGATTGCTGCTGTTCGAGAACCCGCTGTTCTGGTCGGCCTATATCGGCGGCGCTGTGCTCAATCAGTTGCTGCTCGCTTACGCCGCCCCGGCACTGCTGGCGCTGCTGTTGTCCTACGCGGTCGCGGGTGTGCGTCGCCCGTCCTACGCCAACAGCTTTGCGGCTCTCGCGCTGCTGATGGGCCTCGCTTACGTCTCGCTGGAAATCCGGCGGCTGTATCAAGGCCCGGTGCTGTCGATCGGCGACACCAGCGACGCCGAGCAATACACCTATTCGCTCGCCTGGCTCGGCTGCGGCGTGCTGCTGCTCGGCGCCGGCCTCGTCTTCGACTCGCAACGCGCCCGCCTCGCCTCCGCGGTGGTGATCGGATTGACGATCTGCAAAGCCTTCCTGATCGACATGTCGACACTGACCGGCGTGTACCGCGCGCTGTCGTTCATGGGCCTCGGCCTGGTGCTGGTGGCGATCGGCTGGCTGTATCAGCGCATCCTGTTCCGGTCGCGGCCAGCGCCGCAGGAGCAGCAGATGCAGACGGAGTGATGGGCCTGCAGAGTGACAAGCCTGCGATATCCGCGCAGCCTCTCCCCGTCATGCCCGGCCTTATGCCGGGCATCCACGCCTTGCTGACGGAGACGCAGAAAAGGCGTGGATGGCCGGGCCTTCGCCGCGCCGAAAGGGGCTCCGGCCCCGCAGGCGGGACGAGCCCGGCCATGACGAAGTCAGTGCAGAGCAACTAACCGGCTGAAGCATGTGTCGCGTAGTGGATGCGTCGCGACCTCCGCAAGCACTGAGCCCTCATCCTGAGGAGCCCGGCACAGCCGGGCGTCTCGAAGGATGGTGCCACGCCGTAACAGTGGCCCATGCTTCGAGACGGCGCTGCGCGCCTCCTCAGCATGAGGTTGTGCGTGTGGCGAGCGTTCGAGACGCCTTGCTGATCAGTCCGTCGAACGCCGCAGTTCCGATGCCGCCTCGACCTTGGCGGCTTCCTTCGGGGCTTCGAGGCGGGTGGCTTCGACGCGGGGCGTCGGGACGCTGGCGACGACCTCCTTGGGGGCGGCGTCGGCGGAACGCGCCGGGCGCGGGGCGCGGGGCTGACGGGCGAGCGCGCGGGCCATCATCATCTGGCCCGTGCCCTGGTGGCGGAAGTCGCAATAGGCAAAGCCCATGCCCGACACCGAGCCGCGGAAGCTGCGCTCGCTGGTCTTGTCGAGGTTGAAGCAGGGATCGAACGGGATGCCCTTGATCGATGCGCAAATCGACTGGCCGCGCACCTGCAGCGTATTGCCCGGCAGCCGCATGAAGCGGTTCGGGCCGGAGCCGGAGAATTGCACCGAGCCGGCGGCGCCGCCGTCGTCGAACACGCGGCGGGCGCCGCGCGTCCCATCGAAGCAGGTGAAGGCGAACACCTTGCCGGAGACAAACTTGCGCGCTTCGTCGGCGTTCATCGAACCTGCCATCGCCGGCAGAACGGTGGCGCCAGCCATCAGGGCTCCGTAAACGAAACGCACGAACATGCCTGAACTCCTACTGGCGCGGGGTTTCTTCCGTTAACCCGCTCCTTACCATACAAACTGCGGCAACATTGGCGCAGCTTGGTTGGTAAAGTCTGAACGCTACGCAATTTTCACCACGATTCGACCGCGCACTTGGCCGGCCAATACTTTGGCACCGGTGTCGATGACCTGATCCAGACCGATTTCCTGGGTCATCTGCCCGAGTTTGGCGCGATCAAGATCAGTTGCGAGGCGGCTCCAGGCCTGCTGACGCTCAGGAAGCGGGCACATCACCGAGTCGATGCCGTAAAGACACACCCCGCGCAAAATAAACGGCGCGACCGACGCCGGCAGATCCATGCCGGCCGCGAGCCCGCAGGCCGCGATGGCGCCGCGATACTTGGTCATCGCCAGCAGATTCGCCAGCGTCGTCGAACCGACGCTGTCGATGCCGCCGGCCCAGCGCTCCTTGCCGAGCGGCTTGCCGGGAGCCGAGAGTTCGTTGCGGTCGATGATCTCGGCGGCGCCGAGCTCGCGCAGATAGGCTTCTTCGGATGTACGGCCGGTCGAGGCGATGACGTGGTAGCCGAGCTTCGACAGTAGCGCGATCGCCACCGAGCCGACGCCGCCGGCCGCACCGGTGACCACGACGGGGCCGTCCTTCGGCGTCAGTCCGTGCTTCTCCAGCGCCAGCACGCTGAGCATTGCGGTGTAGCCGGCGGTGCCGATCGCCATCGCGTCGCGCGCGCTGATGCCATCGGGCAGCCGTACCAGCCAGTCGCCCTTCACCCGCGCCTTCTCCGCATAGGCGCCGAGATGCGTCTCTCCCATCCCCCAGCCGTTGCACACGACCTTGTCGCCGGCCTTCCACGACGGATGCGAAGAGTCGAGCACGGTGCCGGCGAAGTCGATGCCGGCGATCATCGGAAAGCGGCGAACCACCGGCGACTTGCCGGTGACGGCGAGGCCGTCCTTGTAATTCACGGTGGACCACTCGACCGCGACGGTGACATCGCCATCCATCAGCTCGGCTTCATCGAACTGGGTCAGCGCTGCGGTGGTGCTCTTCTCCGCTTTGTCGATGCGGATCGCCTTGAACGTCGCCATGTCGTTTCCCCTGTGGTGTTCTTGAAGACTGCCGGCGTGAGTTAGAGAAAGCCGCGCCCCGCTGTAAAGATCGCTGCGTCGCAGCGATGCAATTCCGATGCTCTGCTGTGACGATTTGATCCTTTGGGCGACTGGCGGAACCCGGACCTGCATGCTATGTTAGATTTGCTCTTAATGAGGATAAATCGTCCCTTCTGAGCGCTCCGGGGTGGAAAGCTCCTCGGTGGCAGTGAACCGTTTGACGCCGGCCCTTCGAGGCCGGATTTCTCAAACCCAATATATGCTCAGATTGAGCATATATTGGAGCGTAACAGGAGGCCGGGATGCCGCTTGCTGAATTGTACGGGCCGGAGAATTTCGGCCAGCCGGCACATGACCGGGCGGCTCCGCTGCACCGCACCGTCCCGACGCCGTCCGAAACCGCGCGCGCGCTGCCGATGCCGTCGCTGGAATGGACGCCCGAGGTCGAGGCCGCGACCGCGCATCTCTATGCGCGCGTGCAGAACGTGATCCCGCCTGTCGAGTGGCCGTTCATGGCACCCTACGTCAAGGCGATCAACGAGCTGAAGCGCGAGCGCGACGCCGTGATCCTGGCGCACAACTATCAAACGCCGGAGATCTTCCACTGTGTCTCCGACATCGTCGGCGACTCGCTGCAGCTGGCGATCGAGGCCACCAAGGTGAAGGCATCGACCATCATCCAGTGCGGCGTGCACTTCATGGCGGAGACCTCCAAGATCCTCAGCCCGGAGAAGCGTGTGCTGATCCCGGATTCGCGCGCCGGCTGCTCGCTGGCGTCGTCGATCACCGGCGCGGATGTGCGTTTGTTGCGTGAAAGATTCCCCGGCGTGCCGGTGGTCGCTTACGTCAACACCTCGGCGGAGGTGAAGGCGGAGGTCGATATCTGCTGCACCTCGTCCAACGCCGTGCAGGTGGTCGAAAGCCTCGGCGTCGACCGCGTCATCATGGTGCCGGATCAGTATCTGGCGCGCTACGTGGCGTCGCAGACGCAGGTGAAGATCATCGCCTGGAAGGGCGCTTGCGAAGTGCACGAGCGCTTCACCGGCGACGAGCTGCGCGTGTATCGCGAGGCTGATCCGAGCGTGAAGATCATCGCGCATCCGGAATGCCCGCCCGACGTGCTGGCCGAAGCCGACTTCACCGGCTCGACCGCGCATATGATCAACTGGGTCAAGAGCAAGCACCCCAAGCGCGTGGTGATGATCACCGAGTGCTCGATGGCCGACAACGTCCAGGCCGAGCTGCCGGACGTCGAGATGGTGCGGCCGTGCAATCTCTGCCCGCACATGAAGCGGATCACGCTGGCGAAGATTCTCGACAGCCTCGTGTACTTGCGCGAGGAGGTCACGGTCGATCCTGCGCTGATCGCGCCGGCGCGCCGCTCCGTGGAGCGGATGATCAATTTGAAGAACTGACGCCGCACCTTGCGGCGAAGCGGACGACGGCGCCTCTGTGCGATCTCCGGCCGTCGTCCGCGCCAAGTGCGTTCGCGAGACAGCGTGTGAGAGTTGGATCGCCGATGAGTATCACTCCCGATTTTGAATCGCTCGGCCGCCACGGCGACATCGTCATCGTCGGCGGCGGTCTCGCCGGGCTGTTCTGCGCGCTGAAGCTGGCGCCGCGGCCGGTGACGGTGATCAGCGCCGCGCCGCTCGGCGAAGGCGCCTCGACGGCCTGGGCACAGGGCGGCATCGCCGCCGCGGTCGGCGAAGGCGACACCGCGGAGTCGCACGCCGCCGACACCATCGCGGTCGGCGCCGGCATCGTCGACGAGGCCGTAGCGCTGGGGCTGGCGCGCGAGGCGGCGCCACGCATCCACGATCTGCTCGGCTACGGCGTGCCGTTCGACCGCGACCTTGAAGGCCGGCTCGCGGTGGCGCGCGAGGCCGCGCATTCAGCGCGCCGCATCGTCCATGTCCGCGGCGACATGGCCGGGCAGGCGATCATCACCGCGCTGACACAAGCGGTGCGCGCGACGCCGTCGATCCGCGTGCTCGAAGGCTGGAGCGCGGAGGCGCTGCTCACCGAGGGCGACGCCGTCAGCGGCCTGCAACTGCGCAAGGTCGGCGGCTCGTCGACGCCGGTGCTGATCGCGACCTCCGCCGTGGTGCTCGCCACCGGCGGCATCGGGCATCTCTATGCGGTGACCACCAATCCGGCCGAAGCCTCCGGCCAGGGTCTGGCGATCGCGGCGCGCGCGGGCGCGCTGATCGCCGATCCGGAGTTCGTGCAGTTTCATCCGACCGCCATCATGGTCGGCCGCGATCCGGCGCCGCTCGCCACCGAGGCGCTGCGCGGCGAAGGCGCGACGCTGATCAACGGCGCCGGCGAGCGTTTCATGCCGGCGCTGCATCCGCTCGCCGAACTGGCGCCGCGCGACATCGTGGCCCGCGGCGTATTCGCCGAAGTCGCCGCCGGCCGCGGCGCGTTTCTCGATGCCACGCAGGCGCTCGGCACCAGGTTCGCGGACGAATTCCCGACCGTCTACGAGAGCTGCGTCTCGGCCGGCATCGATCCCGCAACGCAGCCGATCCCGATCGCGCCGGCGGCGCACTACCACATGGGCGGCATCGCGGTGGATCAGCACGGCCGCAGTTCCCTCGCCGGCTTGTGGGCGGCGGGTGAAGTGTCGTCGACCGGCGCCCACGGCGCCAACCGTCTCGCCTCCAACTCACTCCTCGAAGCCGTGGTGTATGCGGCGCGGATCGCCGAGGACATTGCCGGCCGCGAGTTCGCGGCAAGCAAGAGCCGGATAGATCCGGCGCAGGTTTCGCGAGACGATGCGCATGATCTCGCTCAGGAACAGAGCCTGCGCACGCTGATGTCCGCCAAGGTCGGCGTGATCCGCGAGCGCAGCGGACTGATCGACGCGGTGCGCACTATCGCTCAGCTGGAGCGCAACGCCGCCTCGCCGGCTCTGGCCAACAGCGCGACCGCCGCACTGCTGGTCGCAACGTCTGCGCTGGCCCGCACCGAGAGCCGCGGCGCGCATTATCGCGCGGACTATCCGACCGAGGATCCGGCACAGGCGCAGCGTACCCTCACCACGCTGGCCGAGGCGCGCGCACGCGCCGCCGAATTCTCCAGCGGCGCCGTCATCCTGCCGTTTCCGACCCAGCCGCAGACCGCGCTGGTCTGACATCCTCATCCGTCTGCTTCAGGAGCAGCCTTCATGACCCCGACCGCCTTGCTGCATCCCGACGCATTCCTGTCGCCGCTCGCCATCGCCGATGCGGTGCGCCGCGCGCTCGATGAGGACCTCGGCCGCGCCGGCGATATCACCTCGCTCGCGACCATCCCCGAGGCGACGCAGGCCCACGCCATCATGGTGGCGCGGCAGGCGGGCGTGATCGCCGGGTTGCCGCTGGCAATCGAAGCGCTCAATCAACTATCGGCCGACGTCGCCATCACCGCCCATGTTCGCGATGGCGAGACGGTGGCGGCCGGCGTGCATCTCTTGACGCTATCGGGTCCGGCGCGGGCGATCCTCACCGCCGAGCGCACCGCGCTGAATTTCGTCGGCCGGCTCTCCGGCATAGCGACGCTGACGGCCGACTACGTCCGCCACACCGCCGGCACCAAGCTGCGGGTCTGCTGCACGCGCAAGACCACGCCGGGCCTGCGCGCGCTGGAGAAATACGCCGTGCGCTGCGGCGGCGGCTTCAACCATCGCTTCGGCCTCGACGACGCGGTGCTGATCAAGGACAACCACATCGCCGTCGCCGGCGGCATCCGTCCCGTGCTGGAAGCGGCGCGCGCCAGGATCGGCCATCTGGTCAAGGTCGAGATCGAAGTCGATACGCTGGATCAGCTGCAAGAGGTGCTGAACACCGGACTCGCCGACGTTGTGCTGCTCGACAACATGGACTTGGCCACGCTGGCGCGGGCGGTGGCGATGAGTGCCGGCCGTGTCGTGCTCGAGGCCTCGGGCGGCGTCACGCTGCAGTCGATCCGCGCCATCGCCGACACCGGCGTCGACTACGTCTCGTCCGGCGCGCTGACGCATTCGGCGCCGAACTTCGACGTCGCGCTGGATATCGACGCGTAGCACGGCGCACACCTCTCCCGCCTGCGGGAGAGGTCGACGCGCGAAGCGCGTCGGGTGAGGGCACTCCTCTCCACGCATGCTGAACTCACTGCCTGGGGCGCCCTCACCCCAGCCCTCTCCCGCAAGCGGGAGAGGGAGCGCGCCGTGCTTGGGGTACGGCCTCACCCCAGCCGCTGCGCACCTCTCCCGTAGGCGGGAGAGGGAGCGCGCTGCCGGTGGTGCGGACTCAGTGGTACTACGTCAGAGCTTAGTTCTTCGCGGCGTTGATCTCGGCCGAGCTTTTGGCGGCTTCCGTGAGTTGTTCGGAGATCGCGGCGGTTTGTTCGGCGGAGCCCCAGCTCGGGGCGTCGCTGCCGTCGCCCCAGGCGCGCGGGCGATAGAAGGTGTGCACGCCGAATTTGTACATCTTCTTCATTTCGTGGACCCAGGACGGACGCACCCAGTAGGCGTGATAGTGCGTCGACTTGGCGACTTCCGGCAGCCACAGCTTGCCGTCGAGCATCGCCGCGGCAATCCGCTTGGCGCGATCCCACATCTCCGGTTCGCGCACCACGTCGGCGATGCGATCGCAGGCGAAGGTGAACTGGCAGGCATAGCGGCGGTGCTTGTTCTGATACACCACGCCGCAGACGTTGGTCGGATAGAAGCCGGAGAACGCGCGGTTCAGCACCACCTGCGCCACCGCAATCTGGCCGCGCACCTTCTCGCCGCGCGACTCGAAATACACCGCTTCGGCGAGACATTTCTCGTGCTTGGCGCGCAGCTTCGGATCGGTCAGGCCCAGCCGCTCGGCCGGGGTGCGAGCGTGGTGATCGACATTCACCTCGCCCTTGCCGGCGATGGTTTCGCCGGCCGCCTCCGGACTAATCGCTGCCGATGTCAGCGGCGACTTCATATCCGGGTCGGCGCCGTTCGGCGCCACGATCATCGGCTCTTCGCCGGGCTCCCACTGCTCGAGCGATTCCTGCATGCCGCCGAGCGAACCCGTGCCGAAGAACAGGCTGGAGGTTTTCACCGTGAACGGATCGCGCGCCGGCGCACCGGGCGCCGCCGCGCTGGCCGAGGCCGGGCCGTGAACCGAATCGATATCGGCACCGTATTGCGGCAGCGGCTCCGAGGTCAGCGCTTCGGCGAGTTCGGGATCGAGCGGCGTCGTATCGCTCGGCGCCTGCTCGGCGGTCTTGGCGCCGGCGACGTTCGGCGCGGCCGAATCGTCGCTGGCCGGCGCCGCTTCGGCCGGCGTCTGGTCCGGCTTGAAAATCGCCAGCCGGTCGCCCTTCAGCGTGCGATCGACGGCGGGAAAGTCGGAGGCCTGGTACTGCGACGGCGGCTGCATCAGCCGGTTGCGGCTGCTTGCGCCGGACAGGCCGAGCTTTCCGTCGAGGCTGGCGAGCTGATAGGTCGAGCCCTGCGGCGACCAGGTGCCGATCGGGCGACCGAACGAGAACGTCGCGACCTGGATCGAGCCGACCGACGAGGCGAACATGCGCTTCTGCCAGCGCTCGGTGACGCCCGGCTGGCGCACCAGCAGCGACGCGATATCCTGATAGCCGATTTCGGTCGGCATCCCCGCGAACACGCAGAGACCGAGGCCGAAGGCCGCAATCCGTGCGACCTTCGGCCGGTTACGCATGACTGACATCGGTACGCTCACGCAACGCTTACTCGGATCCACGTCCGACGATTTCGGACAAGTTGATCGTTGTTGGTGATATCCAATTAAAGTTGCTCAGCGGTTAATCAGCGATGCGCACAGGCCACACGCAAGCCGGACTCGTCATCGCCCGAGGGCGATCGAAAGGCCTGGTAAACGCGGGCTTTTCGAAAAGCGTAAACGAACCGTTGACGCCGCGTCCGCAGATGATGGCCTGTTAACATCCCCCGTGCGCCGTAATGGCCGGGCTTGTCCCGGCTGCGGGGCTGAAGCCGCTTCGGCGCGGCGAAGGCCCCGCCATCTACGCCTTCGTGCATTGCAAGCTGCACGGCGTGGATGCCCGGGACGAGCCCGGGCATGACGATGGGGAGGGGCTGTGGTGACTAACCGGCGACGGGCTTTACCTCTGGCATCGTCCGCCGCAGCGCGACCCCTTTGACCAGTGCGTAGATCGCCGGGATCACGATCAGGGTCAGCAGCGTCGACGACACCATGCCGCCGATCATCGGCACGGCGATGCGCTGCATGATCTCGGAGCCGGTGCCGGTGCTCCACAGGATCGGCAGCAGGCCGGCCATGATCGCCACCACGGTCATCACCTTCGGCCGCACCCGCTCGACTGCGCCGTGCTTGATCGCTGCGGCCAGATCGGCACGGTCGAGCGCCCTGCCCTCCGCGGCGCGGCGCGCGCGCATCTCGTCCAGCGCATGCTCGAGATAGATCAGCATCACCACGCCGGTCTCGGCGGCGACGCCGGCGAGCGCGATGAAGCCGACCACCACGGCGACCGACAGGTTGAAGCCGAGCGCCCACATCAGCCAGATGCCGCCGACCAGCGCGAACGGCAGCGACAGCATCACGATTAGCGTGTCGGCGATCGAGCGGAAGTTGAGATATAGCAACAGGAAGATGATCAGCAACGTCACCGGCACCACGATCTGGAGCCGCGCCGCGGCGCGTTCGAGATATTCGTACTGCCCGCTCCAGACAAGATATGAGCCGGGCGGGAACGTGACGCTGGCCTTCACCGCATCGCGAGCCTCAGTGACGTAGCCGCCGAGATCGCGGTCGCGGATGTCGATGTAGATGTACACCGCGAGCTGGCCGTTCTCGGTGCGGATCGACGTCGGGCCGCGCGCCGGCGTGATGCTGGCGACTTCGCCGAGCGGCACCGCGCCGCCGGCCGGCATCGGCACCAGCACCTCGCGGCCGATCGCCTGCGGGCTGTCGCGCAGGTCGCGCGGGTAGCGCATGTTGACGCTAAAGCGCTGGCGGCCTTCCACCGTGGTGGTGACGGTCTGGCCGCCGAGTGCGGTGGCGATCACGTCCTGCACGTCCTGAATCACCAGGCCGTAGCGCGCCATCGCGGCGCGGTCGGGCGTGATCTCTAGATAGTAGCCGCCGAGTGCGCGCTCCGCATAGGCCGAGGACGTGACGGGTACTTTCTTCAGCACCTGCTCGATCTGCTTGGCGAGTTTCTCGATCTCGCCCAGATCCGTGCCGATCACCTTGATGCCGAGCGGCGTGCGGATGCCGGTCGACAGCATGTCGATGCGCGACTTGATCGGCATCGTCCAAGCGTTGGAGACGCCGGGGAACTGCAGCGCGCGGTCCATCTCGGCGGTGAGGCTCTCCAGCGTCACGCCGGCGCGCCACTCCGTCTTGGGCTTGAGGTTAATGATGGTCTCGAACATCTCGGACGGCGCCGGGTCGGTCGCGGTCGCGGCGCGGCCGGCCTTGCCGTACACCGAGGCGACTTCCGGGAACGAGCGGATGATGCGGTCCTGCGTCTGCAGCAGCTCCGCCGCCTTGGTAATCGAGATTCCCGGCAGCGTCGTCGGCATGTACAGCAGCGTGCCCTCGTTGAGGTTGGGCATGAACTCAGTGCCGAGCTGCCGCGCCGGCCAGATCGTCACGACAAGAATTGCGACTGCCGCGAGGATCACCAGCAGCTTGGCCTTGAGCACGGCATCGATCGCCGGCCGATAGATTGCGATCAGCACGCGGTTGATCGGGTTCTTGTGCTCGGGGACGATGCGGCCGCGGACGAAGATCACCATCAGGGCCGGCACCAGCGTCACCGACAGCAGCGCCGCCGCCGCCATCGCGAAGGTCTTGGTGAACGCCAGCGGGCTGAACAGCCGGCCCTCCTGCGACTCCAGCGTGAAGATCGGCATGAACGACACGGTGATGATCAGCAGGCTGAAGAACAGCGCCGGCCCGACTTCCGCCGCAGCCTCGATCAGCACCTCGACGCGCGGCTGCTCCGGCGGCGCGCGTTCCAGATGCTTGTGGGCGTTCTCGATCATCACGATCGCCGCGTCGATCATCGCGCCGATCGCGATCGCGATGCCGCCAAGGCTCATGATGTTGGCGCCGATGCCGAGCAGCTTCATCGCCCCGAAGGCGATCAGGATGCCGACCGGCAGCATGATGATCGCCACCAGCGCGCTGCGCACATGCAGCAGGAACACGATGCACACCAGCGCCACCACGATACTCTCTTCGACCAGCGTGCTCTTCAGCGTCGCGATCGCCGCGTCGATCAGGTGGGAGCGATCGTACACCGGGACGATCTCGACCGACTTGGGAAGGCTTGAGGCGATCTCTGCGAAGCGCTTCTTGACGTTGTCGATGACGTCGCGGGCGTTGACGCCGAAGCGCTGCAGCACGATGCCGCTCGCAACCTCACCCTCGCCGTTCAGCTCGGTGAGACCGCGCCGCTCGTCGGGGCCGAGTTCGACGCGGGCGACATCGCGCAGCAGCACCGGCGTGCCGCCGGTCACCTTCAGCACGATATTGCCGAGATCGTTGATGCCCTTGAGATAGCCCTTGCCGCGGATGACGTATTCGAACTCCGATAGCTCCACAGTGCGGCCGCCGACATCGGCGTTGCTGGCGCGGATCGCGTCGCGGATATTCGGCATGGTGATGCCGAGGTCGCGCATCCGCTGCGGGTCGAGCACGACGTTGTACTGGCGGACGAAGCCGCCGACGCTGGCGATTTCGGCGACGCCTTCGGCGCGGGCCAGCGCAAATTTCAGATTCCAGTCCTGGATGGCGCGGGTGTCGGCGAGGTTCAGCTCCTTCGACATCACCGCGTATTGATACACCCAGCCGACGCCAGTGGCGTCCGGCCCGATCGTCGGCGTCACGCCGCTCGGCAGCCGCGACGCCGCGCCGTTGAGGAATTCGAGCACGCGCGAGCGCGCCCAATAGATGTCGGTGCCGTCCTCGAAGATCACATAGACGAACGACACGCCGAAGAACGAGAAGCCGCGCACCACTTTCGAGCGCGGCACCGTGAGCATCGCGGTCGTCAGCGGATAGGTGACCTGATCCTCGATCACCTGCGGCGCCTGGCCGGGATAGTCGGTGTAGACGATCACTTGCGTGTCGGAGAGATCCGGGATGGCGTCGAGCGGCAGGTGCTTCAGCGCATAAAGGCCGGCCGCCGCCGCGAAGCCGGCGCCGAACAGCACCAGCAGCAGATTGCGCGCGGACCAGCTGATCAGACGTGCGATCATGGCTGCGCTCCTTCGGCCGAGAAGGTCTTGAGCGCGGCGTTGAGATTGCTCTCGGCGTCGATCAGGAAGTTGGCAGAGGTCACCACCGGCTCGCCTTCGCTGAGGCCGTCGCGGATCTCGACGGCGCCGCTGCCGCGCTGGCCGGTGTGCACTACGCGCGGCTCGTAGCGACCGTCGCCCTTGTCGACGAACACGATGCGCTTGCTGCCGGAATCCAGCACCGCGCTGTCCGGCACCGCCAGCACCGGCGCAGCGCTGCCGCTGTCGATTTCGGCATCGACATACATTTCCGGCAGCAGTGCCAGATCCGGATTGTCGAGCTCGATCCGCACCCGCGCGGTGCGCGCCTCCTTGTTGAGCTGCGGATAGATCAGCTTGACCTCGCCGTGGAAGCTGCGGCCCGGAAACGACCGCGCGCGGATCATCACCATCTGGCCCGGCGCGACAGCGCCGAGGTCGCGCTCGGCGATCTCAATCGTCGCCCACAGCTTCGAGATATCGGCGATGCGGAACAGCACGTCGCCGGGCTGCGCCCGCATGCCTTCGATCGCAGTTCGCTCCAGCACGACGCCGTCGCGCGGCGCCTGCCATTCGATCGTCACCGGCGCCACGCCGGTCTTGTCCATCGCGGCGATCGCCGCCTCCGGCACGTCGAGATTGATCAGCCGCTGGCGCGAGCCGCGGCCGAACAGCGGCACACTGCTGGTGGTCTTGGAGCCGATCGTCGAAATGTACTCGGCCGACGCGGCCGCGATCGCCGAGCTGTAGATCTGCATCAGCGGCTGGCCCTTGGTGACGCGGCTGCCGGTGGTGACGTCGGCGACGCTCTGCACGAAGCTCTCCGCGCGCATCGCGATCACCGAGACGCGGCGTTCGTCGAGCTGGATCACACCGGGCGCGCGGATGATGGCGCGGAGCTGCTTGCGCGTCGCTGGCTCCGACCTGACGCCGCTGCGCTGGATCTTGCCGGGCGACAGCTTCACCGCGCCGTCGTCGGCATCGTCGCCCTCGTAGACCGGGATGTAGTCCATCCCCATCGAGTCCTTCTTCGGCACCGGCGAGGTGTCGGCAAGGCCCATCGGGTTGCGATAGAACTTCACCGTGCGTGTGGTCGACACCGGTGGCTGCGGCGGCATCTGCGGCGCGTCGTCGTCGAAATTCACATCGGCACTGGCCGGCACCGGCCGGAAATCGCGGCCGTCGGCGGTCTTGCGCGGCGTCAGCGAGTAGGCCGGCTTGCCGTCGGGGTCCTGGTAATAGATCGGCTCGTCGCTGCTCTGCTGCGCCGCGGCCGGCGCGATCAGCGACGTCGAAAGATGCAGGTGCTCGCGCACACCCGGCAGGCCGCCCACCGCCACCGCAATCGCTGCGGTGGCGGCGGCCGCGAGGCCGATGCGGCTCACTTGTTGGCCGTGATGACCAGCTTGCCTTCGACCGTGCCGGTCTCGCCCTGCACCTTGGCGCCGAGCGACAGCAGCCAGCGACCCTCCATGCCGAACGCCGCCTTGAACCGGTAGGTGCCGGGCTCGCCGCCCGGCTCGCGCACGATCTTGGTGGCCATCTCGGCCATGCCGTCCGGCGCCATGTCGAGCCGCATCGCGAAGATCACCGCATCCGGCACCGGCTTGCCGGTGGTCTTGTTGATCAGTTGCACGGTGACGAGTTTGTCGCGGCCGACCGAGACGGTCGGCTCGGCGAGGCGGAATTCGTAGTCCTTGATGTCGGCGAACGAGGGCGCCGCGAAGCCGAGCACGGCCACGCCGACGAGCGCGGCCCGCAGGGCTCGCGAAAATGCGGTGTTCATGTGAGTAACCTCTGATCAGTTGATCTGGCCGCAGACGCGGCAGCAATAGCGTCGCGCGACCTCAGTCACGCGACGAAGCGCGGCGCAGGGCGCCGCTCAGACCAGCGATCGAGGTGGATGTTCGGGCGGCGGATGACCCAAGCCGTCCGGAGCGAAGTCGGCGCTCGCGAGGGCGACGCCGCCCGTCAGGATCGGCAGCGGCACGGCAACCGTTCCCGTCATGCCGGTGAGAAAACCGCCCGAACAACCGGCCATCGACAGACACTTGCCGCAATCGGCCGGTGACTTCGGAGCTTCGGGTGGACAGCACGGCATCTCGGCGACTTCGTCGAACCCGGACGCGGACATTTGGTCCATCGCCGCGGCGGCCGCGTCTTGGCCGGCCATGGCGTGATGCGTCATCGCAGCCATCGCGGTGCCGTGTCCGGCCATGTCGTGGCCACTCACGCCGCCCATCACCGTCGACGGCCCGCCGGCCATCACCGGGCGCGCCAGCGGCGCCAGCACAAGGCCGGCGACCATCACGGCCGCGAGCAGCCGGCGTATGGCGAGGAACAGGGTCACGGTGTGCAAGATCGCATATTTTGCGGCGGCGCGGAAGATGCGGGGAGGACCGGAGGCAGGCGGCTCAGGCTAGACACTTCGGCGGAGCACCGCCTCTCCCCGTCATTGCGAGGAGCGCAGCGACGAAGCAATCCAGCCCCGTGCGCGGCGCTGGATTGCTTCGCTTCGCTCGCAATGTCGGGGAGAGTCCTCGTCGTGACGGAGAGGACACGCTTTGATGGGCAAGCAGGAGAGTAACCCAGCCCTCTTCGGTCATCGCCCGGCTTGACCGGGCGACCCAGTATTGCAGAGCGCCAATTGCTTATAACGAGCGCACTGGGATACTGGGTCACCCGCATGCGCGGGTGATGACGGTTGGGTGATGACGGTTGGGTGCTGGGGCTGAGCGCAGCGCCTCAGCGCTACGCTCGAGTTTTGCGGTCTGCGCAGCTTACGCCTGGCTGGCGATCGCCTTGCCGAGCGCCGCCTGCGCCGCGGCGAGGCGGGCGATCGGGACGCGGTAGGGCGAGCACGACACGTAGTTGAGGCCGACTTCGTGGCAGAACGCCACCGAGGCCGGGTCGCCGCCGTGTTCGCCGCAGATGCCGAGCTTGAGGTCGGGGCGGGTCTTGCGGCCGCGCTCGACCCCGATCTTGACCAGTTCGCCGACGCCGTCGCGGTCCACCGAGACGAATGGATCGACAGCGAAGATGCCCTTCTCGATATAGGTGCCGAGGAAGCT
>NZ_JBMDXE010000166.1:0-4388 GCF_048594845.1 Rhodopseudomonas sp.
CGGCGAGCCGATGCACAGCACCACCGCCCCGAACGTGATCAGCAGCCCGGCATCGCGCACGCTGACGCCGAGCCCATTGGACAGTTCGAGCAGCATGCCGGCCGGCGCCAGAACCGACGTTCCGGTGACGAAATTGCCGAGCATCAGGGCGGTGGGAGCGAAGCGGCGAGACACGCCCGGCTTCTAGCACAGGTTACATGCAGATGCATTAACATTCTTGCCGCTAGCGCGCGGCGAGGAAGAAGAACTCTTCGCGGGCCGGCAGCGAGCCGTAGGTGTAGGGCTCCTGGCGGCCGGCGGTCGCTTCGAGCACGTCATCGCGCACCAGGCGGAAGATCTTGTCGATCTCTACGCCGGGCGTGACGATGCGCTGGGCGAAGGCGACCGCAAAGGGCGAATTGCCGCCCTCGCCGTCCAGCGCGACCTGGCCGTGCTTGGCAGCGAACACCACCAGCGAGGCGCCGGCGAGCGTCGGCTCGCCGAGACCGCGGGCGGCCGATCGGGTCACGGTGCTGCCGCTCACGCCGGTGCCGATCGCCGCGACAACGTGGCGGCTATCGCCAGCCGCCGGCGCGAATGGGTTGTCGCGGCAAGCGTCGAGCACCACCAGCTTGAGTTTCTTGGCTCCGTCGATCGCCGCCATGATCTCCGCCAGCGCGATCGCTTGCGTGGGCGCGTCGCGATCGGTGGCGAGCTTGGCATCGACAGGGATCAGGTAGTTCTGACCGCCGACCTCCATGCCGTGACCGGCGTAGTACACCATCGCCCAATCCGCCTTGGCGGCGTCGGCGGCGAAGGTGCGCAACGTCTCGGCCATCCGTGCGCGGTCGACATCGACGCTCAGCGTCACCTGCTCGAAGCCGATCGTGCGGAGCGCGGCGGCGACGGCGGCGGCATCCTTCTGCGGATTGGCCAGCGCCGGCACGTTGCGATAGGCGGAATTGCCGATCACCAGCGCAATGCGCCGGCCCTGCATCTGCGGTTTTGCGCGCTCCGCGGCGGGACGAGGCGCCGGCGCCGGCTGAGCCAGGCTCGCGGTGGCGATCGTCGGCGTCGGCAGCGAGGTCTGATTCTCCGCCTTGCGCGGCGCCGGCAGAGTCACCGGGACCGGCGCGCCGGACTTCAGCGCGGCGAGCCGGGCGCGCGCCGTCTCGCGCGCCGAGGCGGCCTTGTCCCAAATATCCGACGAGTGATTGAGCGCACGCTCGAAATCGGCGCGCGCCGCGGCGACGTCGCCCTTGCGCTCGTAAGTCAGCGCGCGGCCGACCAGGGCAGCGCCGAAATCGGGATGGATGACGAGTTCGCGGTTGAACGCCGCGAGCGCGCCGTCGAGATCGCCGATGTAGCGCAGGATGTCGCCTTCATACGCGTGCCACAACGCGAACATCGGCTGGCGGTCGATCGCACTTCGGATGTCGGCCAATGCGGCGTCGAGATTGCCACGCATCTGCCGCGCATGCGCGCGGGCGCCGTAGGCCGCGCCGCTCGTTGGATCAAGCGCGACGGCGCGATCGAACGCACCGACCGCGTCGTCGTATTGCCCCTTGGCGAGCAGCGCATCGCCGCGCAGCAGATAGCCCTCGGCCCGGTTCGGCACCAGCCGGATCAGCGTGGCGGCGTCGGCCTGCGCCTGATCGGGCCGGCCGAGTTCGAGCGCGATCTGGCCACGCAGCAGATAAGGCCGCGGCGCGTCGGGTGCGAGCGCGACGGCGCGTTCGCTGTCGGCATAAGCGCGGGCGAACTGGCCCATCCGTTTGTAGGATTCCGCCCGCGCCCCGAACAAGGCCGGATCGGTCGGCTGCAGCCGGATCGCCTCGCTGAGGTCGGCCACTGCGCGCTCCGGACGGCGCAGTTGCAGTTGCGCGTCCGCGCGCTGCGCCAGCGCATCGGCGCGGAGCTTGGACGTCAGGCGACGGTCGCGCAGCAGCCGGCTGCAGGCGTCGAGTTTGTCGAGGCTGCTCTTGATCGCCAGTCCGACATCTGCCTCGAAGCAGGCGTCGCTGCGGCCTTGTGCCGAGCCTTCGCGCGACCATCCCGCGCCGGCGCCGATGCCGATGCCGACGGCAAGACCGAGGACCGCGGCAATCACCACGACATAGCCCGCGATCCGACGCTTCGTCATCCACTGCCTCCCCGCCCGGCCGGCCACCGGCTGGTCCATTTGAACCTGGCGGCCCCGGTTTCAACAAGGTCGGCAGGACAATCGCGGGCTGAATCGCGCGTCGGAAAGCGGTGCCTGCAGATGCCGCCGGGCCGGAACCCGGTGCCGTTGCACCTCGGCAAACGTCTGCTATACAACGCCTTTCCGCTTACCTGCGCTCGTGTGCAGGAGTGAGCCACAGGAGCATGACATGACCGACAAGACTCCCGCCGACAAAGCTGCGCCCGCCTCCGGCTTCCAGTTCACGCTGTCCAATCTGAAGCCCGCAGTGCCGGCCGACCAGATCATCATCACCTTCCCCGACGGCAAGACCCGCGAGTATCCGCGCGGCACCACCGGGCTCGACATCGCCAAGGGCATTTCGCCGTCGCTGGCCAAGCGCACGGTGGCGATGGCGCTCAACGGCGCGCTGACCGATTTGGCCGATCCGATCGAAGAGAACGCGGCGATCGACTTCGTCGCCCGCGACGACGCCCGTGCGCTCGAGCTGATCCGGCACGACTGCGCCCACGTGCTCGCCGAAGCGGTGCAGAGCCTGTGGCCGGGCACGCAAGTCACCATCGGCCCGACCATCGAAAACGGCTTCTACTACGACTTCTTCCGCAACGAGCCGTTCACGCCCGAGGATTTCGCCGCGATCGAAAAGCGGATGCGCGAGATCATCCAGCGCGACAAGCCGTTCACCAAGGAAGTCTGGAGCCGCGACGAGGCCAAGAAGGTGTTCGCCGACAACGGCGAAGCCTTCAAGGTCGAGCTGGTCGACGCCATCCCTGAAGATCAGACCATCAAGATCTACAAGCAGGGCGAATGGTTCGATCTGTGCCGCGGCCCGCATATGACCTCGACCGGCAAGATCGGCACCGCTTTCAAGCTGATGAAGGTGGCCGGCGCGTATTGGCGCGGCGACAGCAACAATCCGATGCTGACCCGCATCTACGGCACCGCCTGGGCCAAGCAGGAAGACCTCGACGCTTACTTGCACCAGATCGAGGAAGCCGAGAAGCGCGACCATCGCCGGCTCGGCCGCGAGCTCGACCTGTTCCACTTCCAGGAAGAAGGCCCCGGCGTCGTGTTCTGGCACGCCAAGGGCTGGAGCATCTTCCAGTCGCTGATCGCCTATATGCGCCGCCGCCTCGCCGGCAACTACGACGAGGTCAATGCGCCGCAGATTCTCGACAAGGTGCTGTGGGAGACGTCGGGTCACTGGGAGTGGTACCGCGAAAACATGTTCGCGGCGCAGTCCGCCGGTGAAGACGCCGAGGACAAGCGCTGGTTCGCGCTGAAGCCGATGAACTGCCCCGGCCACGTGCAGATCTTCAAGCACGGGCTGAAGAGCTATCGCGACCTGCCGCTGCGCCTCGCCGAGTTCGGCATCGTGCATCGCTACGAGCCGTCGGGCGCGATGCACGGCCTGATGCGCGTGCGCGGCTTCACGCAGGACGACGCGCACGTGTTCTGCACCGAGGCGCAGCTCGCCGACGAGTGCATGAAGATCAACGATCTGATTCTGTCGACCTACTCGGATTTCGGCTTCGAGGGTGAGCTCACCGTCAAGCTCTCGACCCGTCCGGAAAAGCGCGTCGGCACCGACGAGATGTGGGATCACGCCGAGCGCGTGATGGCCACGGTGCTCAGCGAGATCAAGGCCAACGGCGGCAACCGCATCAAGACCGAGATCAACCCGGGCGAAGGCGCGTTCTACGGGCCGAAGTTCGAATACGTGCTGCGCGACGCCATCGGCCGCGACTGGCAATGCGGCACCACGCAGGTCGACTTCAACCTGCCGGAGCGGTTCGGCGCGTTCTACATCGACGCCGACGGCGCCAAGAAGGCGCCGGTGATGGTGCATCGCGCGATCTGTGGCTCGATGGAGCGCTTCATCGGCATCCTGATCGAGCACTACGCCGGCAACTTCCCGCTGTGGCTGGCGCCGGTCCAGGTCGTCGTCACCACGATCACGTCGGAAGGCGACGACTACGCCCAGAAGGTGCTCGCCGATCTGCGCAAGGCGGGGCTGCGCGCCGACATCGATCTGCGCAACGAGAAGATCAACTTCAAGGTGCGCGAGCATTCGCTGGCCAAGGTCCCGGCCCTCTTGGTGGTCGGCAAGAAGGAAGCCGAGACTCACTCGGTCTCCGTCCGCCGCCTCGGCAGCGAACGCTCCAGCGTGCTGCCGACCACCGAGGCCATCGCGGCGCTGGTGGACGAAGCGACGCCGCCGGACGTG
>NZ_JBMDXE010000167.1:0-2211 GCF_048594845.1 Rhodopseudomonas sp.
GCGGTGAGCGCGATGCCGCCGGCGACGATCGCGGCGCCGCGGGTCAGCTCCACCGCCTTGACGTCGGTATCGACGCTGCCGCGCAGATGCCGGCGCTGGGTGAAGCGCAGCATCACGAAGGTGACGACGATCGCCACCAGCGACGGCAGCGCGAACACCCGCAGCCATTCCAGCAGCGTCGGCATGCGATCGCCGAACACCACGAGGTTGGCTGGGTTGGAGATCGGCAGCACGAAGCTCGCCGCATTGGCGATGAAGGCGCACACCAACAGATACGGCAGCGGCTCGACCTTGGCGGCGCGCGCCGCCGCATAGACCGCCGGCGTCAGCACCACGGCGGTGGCGTCGTTGGACAGGAAGATCGTCACCAGCGTGCCGACCGCATAGACGATGGTGAACAGCCGCGATGCCGAGTGTCGCGACTGCCGCACCGCCTGCACGGCGAGCCAGTCGAACAGCCCTTCCTGCCGCGCCACTTCCGCGAGCAGCATCATGCCGATCAGGAAGAAGTACACGTCGAGGCCCTTGCCGGCGGCGGCGAGCGCGTCCTGCCAGGGCAACAGCTGCAGCACCACCAGCAGGATTGCGCCGGCGGCGGCCCAAATGAACTCCGGCAAATTCCACGGGCGCGCGACCACGCCCAGCGTAGCCAGCGCGGCGATGCTGCAGGTCACAGCCGTCACAGTGATCATCACGCCGCTCCCGCGGGCGCGGCGGAGCCGAGTTCATCGGGCGTGCCGGCGCAGGCCGGCCGCAGCAGCGACGCGAAGCCGACCCACAGCGCCACCGAGCCGATCGCGAAGGCGCCGAGGATCAGGAACATCGGGCCATAACCGAGCTCCTGGGCGATCCAGCCGCCGATCGCCGGGCTGAGCGAGGCGCCGATGCCCTGCACGGTCATCACCGCGCCCTGGCCGGCATTGACCCGTCCGGTGCCGCTGAGGATGCGTGCCACCAGGCCGGGGACCGCGACGCTCTGCAGCCCGGCGCCGATGCCGTCGAGGATCTGCACCGGATAGACGCCCGATTTGTTGAGCATCCAGGCGGCGATCACGCCGCGCAGCGGCAGCGCCATGAACGAAATCAGCAGCACGAGCCAGTAGCCTTCCTTCTCCGCCATCCGCATCGCCACCAGCGACGTCGCGATCATCACCGTCTGGGCGATCACGATCGTCATCGCCACGAAGGTCGCCGGATCGGCCTTCTGATCGGCGACGACGGCGAGACCATAGAGCGGCAGCATCGCCGCGTTGCCGAGATGAAAGAACAACAAGGCGGCCGCCAAGATCAAGAGCGGTTTCGACTCCAGCAGCACGCGAAAGCCGCTGGCCTTGTCGTCGCTGCCGCCGCGATGCTCGAGCCCGCGCGCCGCATCGTCGTCGATCGCGTCGCTCGGGATCATCATCACCGAGACGATCGACAGTACGCCGAACGCCGCCGCCAGCCAGAACACCGCGGTGAAGCCATAGGCCCAGCCGAGCAGACCGGACAGCGCGGCGCCGACGACATTGCCGGCATGGTTGAAGGCCTGGTTGCGGCCGTTCTGGCGGTTGAATCCGGCCTGCCGCACGATGCCGAGCGTGATGCCGGCGACCGCCGGACCGATCGCCGCGCCGGCGATCGCGGTGGCGACCTGCGAGGTGGCGACCAGCCAGAACTCCTGCGACAGCAGCACGATGCCGGAGGCGAGCACGGTGCACACGCCGGGGATGATGACGAACAGTTTCTTGCTGCGCGTGGCATCGATCAGCGCGCCGGCCGGCGTGGTCATCAGCATCCCGGCGACGCCGCCCGCGGTCATCACCGTGCCGATCCATCCGCTTTGCCAGCCGTGCGCCAGCAGAAACACGCCGAGGAACGGGCCGATCCCGGCCTGCATGTCGGCCATGAAAAAGTTCAGCGCGAGCAGCGGCCGCAGCGCGCGCTGCTGATGCGACGATGTCGGTGTCACGGCGTCCTCAGAATTTCGAGATCAGGGTGATGCCCGCGACCATCAGCACGGCGCCGGCGATGCGGCCGGCACTGAGTTCGTGCACCGTCATGCCGAACAGGCCGAAGCGGTCGATGATCAGCGACATCAGGATGTTGGCGGTGATGGTCAGTCCGGCGAAAGCACCGGCGCCGACTTGGCCGACGAACATCAATCCGGCGACCACCGCGAATGCGCCGATCAGTCCGCCGAGCGGCGCCCACCACGGCATCTTGGCGAGA
>NZ_JBMDXE010000168.1:0-3130 GCF_048594845.1 Rhodopseudomonas sp.
GCAGGTCGAGAACGTCGCCTCCGGCTCGGTCACGCCGCGCTCGGTTCCGGCCACCTTGGCTGTGTAGCCCGACAGGAAATGGTACAGGGCCTGCGCCGGCGAGAGCTTGGCGATGGGCGGCATGATGCCGAAGGCGTCGGCGGCGAGCATCACCACGTTCTTCGGCTGGCCGGCACGGCCGGTGCGCGAAGCGTTCGGGATCGACTCGAGCGGATAGGCCGAACGGGTGTTCTCGGTCTTGGAGCCGTCGTCGAAGTCCGGCTTGCGGGTGACTTCGTCGAGCACGACGTTCTCGAGCACGGCGCCGAACATGTTCGAGGCCGCGAAGATCTCCGGCTCGGCTTCCGGCGACAGCTTGATGCACTTGGCGTAGCAGCCGCCTTCGAAGTTGAACACGCCGTCCTTGCCCCAACCGTGCTCGTCGTCGCCGATCAGGGTGCGGTTCGGGTCGGCCGACAGCGTGGTCTTGCCGGTGCCGGACAGGCCGAAGAAGATCGCGGTGTCGCCCTGCGGGCCGACATTCGCCGAGCAGTGCATCGGCATCACGCCCTTCTCGGGCAGGTAGTAGTTCAGCGTGGTGAACACGCTCTTCTTCATTTCGCCGGCGTACTGCGTACCACCGATCAGCACGATCTTGCGGGCGAAGTCGATCGCGACGACGTTTTCGGAGCGGCAGCCATGGCGCTTGGGATCGGCGCGGAAGCTCGGGAGGTCGATGATGGTGAGTTCGGGAACGAAGGAGGCGAGGTCGGCGCGCTCGGGACGGCGCAGCAGCGTGCGGATGAACAGCGAGTGCCAGGCGAGCTCGGTGAAGACGCGGGTCTTGATCTGGAACGACGGATCGGCGCCGCCGTAGAGATCCTGCGCGAACAGCTGCATGCCTTCGGCGTGCTTCAGGAAGTCCTGATACAATGTCTCGAACTGATCGGCGGTGATCGACTGATTACCACCCCACCACATGGTGTTCTCGGTGGTGGCGTCGCGGACGGTGAACTTGTCCTTCGGGCTGCGGCCGGTGAACACGCCGGTGTCGGCGCACAGCGCGCCATCGGCGGACAGCACGGCTTCGCCGTTTTCCAGCGCATGCTCATAGAGCTGCGGCGCGCCGAAATTCCAGTACACGCCTTTGAGATTTTTAAGCCCGAATTTATCGGCGCCATGAGCACCGTTATGCACGCCCGTCTCTTGCACGAATAGATCCTCCTCGAGTCCGCGTTGTCCCGGTCGCGCGATTGCCGCCAATGCGCTTCAGCCCGCGGTGACGCCAATATATACCGGCTGTGTCCAGTGGCGCGACTAAATAGTGGCGAACGATGGCGTTGCCAAGCCGGGCGGCAGTATTTCGTTTACCGCCGGAAGACATTGAGGTGGCTCAAGTCACGGCGCGTTGCGCGCCATGTCTGCCATGCGTTTGAGCATGTCGCGAAGCTGCGCCGCAGTCGTGACCCGTTTTGGGAATTCCAGCCTCAGCGTCATCGCGTCAGCCTGCAGATCGAGGCCTTCCGGATCGAGCCCGGTGCAGCGCCAATCTGCCGCGGCGGCGCCGAGCAGCTTGGTCGCATACAGGTTCAATGCGATCAAATGATCTACATTCATGTGCTCGACGGCTGATTGTTCGGCATCGAGCAGATCTTGTGCATCGGACAGATCGGTCAGGTACTCAGCAGCAGCCAGATCGACGATGCGGCCGAACCCGGCGACGAGATGCGCGCCGCTGGTAATAATCCGGTACAAGGAAAAATCCTTGAAATCGATGTAGGCCTCGGCGCCCGGATGTGCGGCCAGATACCGCCTGCGCAGCGCCGGCAGCTCGGCGTCCTCCGCCGCCACCGCGTCGCCCATCAGCATGATGCGGGCGCCCTGCAGCGGATCGCCGGCGGCACGTTCGTCCAGCATCAGCGACACCCGGGGATCGGCCAGCAGGTTGCGGGTGTGGACCGCCAGGCGGGAAATCAGCAGCACCGGCGAGCCGTCCGGCGCGCTGGCCAGATTCACCAGTGAGCAATACGGCGCACCGCTGTCCCGCATCAGCGTCGCCAGCGCGCCCTCCCGCCGGCGGCGCAGGAGCGATTTGGCGACCCGGACGGGATCAAAATCGTCAGTCGGCTGCATCGGGTTTATTCCGCCAATCGTGACCGGAGGGGTGTTGATGCCCAGAAAACGGGCCTATATCAATGCCCGCCCGCCTCCGCTCGCGGGTTTTGGGAACCGGCCACATTTCAGCCCAGCTTGCATTGCTCGTTGACTGTGCTTTTTGGGCAACCGCCTCACCCGGATCGCCGAATCGCTTCGCGGTCTAGCCACGCCTTTCGGAAAGAGCTTCATGCCGACAATCGCCTTGGTCGACGACGACCGCAACATTCTCACATCCGTTTCGATCGCTCTGGAAGCCGAGGGCTACCGGATCATGACCTACACGGATGGCGCGTCGGCCCTCGATGGCTTCCGCACCTCACCGCCTGACCTGGCGATCCTCGATATCAAGATGCCGCGGATGGACGGCATGGAGACGCTGCGGCGGCTGCGGCAGAAGTCCGACCTGCCGGTGATCTTCCTCACCTCCAAGGACGAGGAGATCGACGAGCTGTTCGGCCTCAAGATGGGCGCCGACGATTTCATCCGGAAGCCGTTCTCGCAGCGCCTCCTGGTCGAGCGCGTCAAGGCGGTGCTGCGGCGCTCGGCGCCGAAGGATCCCGCCGCGGTGCCGAAGGAGAACGATGCCAAGGCGCTCGACCGCGGCCTGCTGCGGATGGACCCGGAGCGTCACACCTGCACCTGGAAGAACGAGCCGGTGACGCTGACCGTCACCGAATTCCTGATCCTGCAGGCGCTCGCCCTGCGCCCGGGCGTCGTCAAGTCGCGCAACGCGCTGATGGATGCCGCCTATGATGATCAGGTCTATGTCGACGACCGCACCATCGACAGCCACATCAAGCGGCTGCGCAAGAAGTTCAAGATGGTCGACGACGACTTCGAGATGATCGAGACCCTGTACGGCGTCGGTTATCGCTTCAAGGAAACCTGAACGCGTCGCGGCGTCGGGCGGCTCGCAACGCCTGACGCCGCCACCGCGCTGCGATATGCTTGGCGGATGATCCCGAAAAGCGGATACCGGTTTTCGGACACGATC
>NZ_JBMDXE010000169.1:0-37654 GCF_048594845.1 Rhodopseudomonas sp.
TCCGATCCAGAAGCGCGTCTACGCCCACGGCTTCCTGTTCAACAAGGGCGAGAAGATGTCGAAATCGGTCGGCAACATCGTCGACCCGTTCAATCTCGCCGACCAGTACGGCGTCGATCAGGTGCGCTACTTCTTCCTGCGTGAAGTGCCGTTCGGCTCGGACGGTAGCTACAATCACGAGGCGATCGTCAACCGCATCAACGCTGACCTCGCCAACGACCTCGGCAATCTGGCGCAGCGCTCGCTGACCATGGTGGCCAAGCAGTGCGACGCGCAGGTTCCGCCGCACGGCGAGTTCAGCGAAGCCGACAAGGCGATGCTGGCGATGGCGGACGACATGATCGCGCAGGCGCGCGGCGCGATGGCGACACAGCAGATCCATCAGGCGCTCAACGCGGTGTGGGCCGTGGTGGCGGAAGCCAACCGTTACTTTGCGGGCGAGGCGCCATGGGCGCTCGCCAAGACCGATCCGGCCCGGCAGAAGACGGTGCTCTACGTCACCGCCGAAGTGCTGCGGCAGATCGCGATTTTGGCGCAGCCCGCCATTCCGACGGCGGCGACGAAGCTGCTCGACATCCTCGGCGTCGCCGCGGATGCCCGCGACTTCGCGGCACTGCCGACGCGGATCGCGCCCGGCACGCCCTTGCCGGCGCCGGCCCCGATCTTCCCCCGCTATGTCGAGCCGGCGGCAAGCTGACGTCATGCTGGTCGACAGCCACTGCCATCTCGATTTCCCCGACTTTGCCGACGACCTCGCCGGCATCGTCGCCCGCGCCGAGTCCAGCGGGGTCGGACGGATGGTGACGATCTCGACGCGCGTGAAGAAGCTGCCGGATCTCCTGGCGATCGCCGAGCGTTTCCCAAACGTGTACTGCTCGGTTGGCACGCATCCGCACCAGGCTGACGAGGAAGACGGCATCAGCGCCGACGAACTCGTCAAGCTGGCGCAGCATCCGAAAGTCGTGGCGTTCGGCGAGGCAGGGCTCGATTACTTCTACGAGCACGGCTCGCGCGACGCGCAGGAGCGGGGATTTCGCACTCACATCGCGGCAGCACGCGAGACCGGCCTGCCGCTGGTGATCCACACCAGAGAGGCGGACGAGGATTGCGGCCGCATCCTCGAAGACGAGATGGCCAAGGGAGCTTTTCGCGCGGTGCTGCATTGCTACACCGGAGGCCGCGAGCTCGCCATGAAAGCCATCGATCTCGGATTGCTGATCTCGTTCACCGGCATTCTGACGTTCAAGAAATCGCAAAGCCTACGCGATCTCGCCGCCGAGTTGCCGGCCGACCGCATCATGGTCGAGACGGACTCGCCGTATCTGGCGCCTGGCAAGTATCGCGGCAAGCGCAACGAGCCGTCCTACGTGGTCGAGACCGCAAAGGTGCTGGCCGAGACGCGCGGCGTCACGTTCGACGAGATCGCGCGCCAGACGACCGAGAACTTCTTCCGCCTGTTCGGCAAGGTGCCGGCGCCCGCCGCTGCCTGATCCATTCCGCGACGGAGTCCGCATGACGCTGACGCTTACCATCCTCGGCTCCGGTTCGTCCGCCGGCGTGCCGCGCCCGGCGCTCGGCTGGGGCGCTGCCGATCCCTCCAATCCGAGGAACCGCCGCCGGCGTTGTTCGCTGCTCGCGGAACGCCTGACGCCGGACGGCATCACCCGCGTTCTCATCGACACCTCGCCGGACCTGCGCGAGCAACTGATCGATGCCGACGTCGATCATCTCGATGCTGTGTTTCTCACCCACGAACACGCCGACCAGACCCACGGCATCGACGATCTCCGCTCGGTGGTGATGGCGATGCGCCGGCGCATCCCGGTCTATCTGAACAAGTCGACCGCCGACCACGTGTTGCTGCGCTTCGCCTATTGCTTCGAGACGCCCCCCGGCAGCTCCTATCCGCCGATCCTCGACGCACATTCGATCGAGGCGGGCGAGGGCCGAAGCATCGAAGGAGCGGGCGGCGCGCTGTCTCTGTCCGCGTTCCTGGTCCAGCACGGCGATATCCCGGCGCTCGGCTATCGCATCGGCGGCGCGGCCTATACGCCCGACGTTCACGACATTCCGGCCGAGAGCTTTCCGCATCTCGAAGGCCTCGAGCTGTGGATCATCGACGGCCTCCGCTACAAGCATCATGGAAGCCACTTCAATGTGGAGACCGCGCTGAAATGGATCGCACGCTTCAAACCGAAGCGCGCCGTGATCACCAACATGCACGCGGACATCGACTACGAGACCCTGCGGAAAGAATTGCCGGACGGCGTGGTGCCGGGGTTCGATGGCATGCGGCTCGATATCGAGGG
Source organism: Rhodopseudomonas sp. (assembly GCF_048594845.1). Classification (GTDB taxonomy): domain Bacteria; phylum Pseudomonadota; class Alphaproteobacteria; order Rhizobiales; family Xanthobacteraceae; genus Rhodopseudomonas. The sequence goes on from NZ_JBMDXE010000169.1 coordinate 2,310, forward strand.
CTAGGTCAGCTTTGGGCTGAGTTAGTCGATCGTCTCGCGCCGAAGGTGCGGGGTGATGACGGTCATGATCTCTACTAACTACCGGAATACGCTCAGGACCGAAGTTCCGGCTTCGGAACTACCTAGTTCCTTTTCCTCGTTTTTGGCATATCTTCAACAGCCGCGTGATTGATAGTTGCGGCTCGCGCGATGCGACGTGTGACACAAGGCGCGAATTGCATTGGCGACGGCGGCCGTTCGGGATTTGCTAACATCTGATCGGCGCATAGTACGCAAAATGCTTGCTGTGCACGGAGAACGATGTGCCCGACCTTTGGCTTTACGACAGAATGTCGCGAATTGGCTTCCTGAGTTACCGATTTAAGATCATGCTGGTGGCGTTCGTCGGCATCCACGTCCCGTTGCTGGCCCTCGTGCTCTACATCGCCGCACTGAATGCGAGCCACTGGGGCCAATTCGTCGAGACGCTCGTGGTCACGCTGCTCGCCACGTTGATCGGAACCGGCCTGACCTTGTTTGTGCTGAACAAGTTGTTAAGCCCGGTGCTGCTTACCGCGACAGCCTTGGAGGGCTTCCGCCGGGATCGCAGTCTCGGCGAGCTGCCGCGTCACTACACCGACGAGGCGGGCCGGCTGATGGCCAGCGCAGCAGAGACCATCGATCATCTCGATACGACGCTCGACCGGCTCGAACACGTCGACGAGGCGACCGGCCTGCCGAACCGCAGGCAACTGCTCACGACGACCAATGAGCACCTGACGCAAGGCGTAGCCGTGGCTCTCGCCGTGGTGCGCTTCGCCGATTACAAGCGCGTGAAGGACGCCTATGGCAACAGCATCGCCGAGCATGCGATGGCCGTGCTGGCGCGGCGGCTCGGCTCGTTCGTCGCCGAGGGCAAGATCCTGGCGCGAATTGGCCGCGCGGAGCTGGCGATTCTCGGCACGACCAGTGACGATCCCACGGCCCAGGCGGCGCTGGCGTCTCGGATCCGTGACGTCATTGAGTCCTCGTCCGGCGACCTGACGTTGGGGAGCATCGTGCTGGACCCGACGCTGCAATCCGGCCTCGCGTTCTATCCCACCGATGGCGTCACGGCCGAGGACCTGCTCGACGCTGCGGCTGCTGCGGCGACGCAGAGCGGTCCGGCCGCGCCGCTGGTGCTGCATTCGCCCGCGGCCACGCGCGCGGCCCAATCGCGGTTCGAACTTGAGCACGACCTGCGCCGCGCTGTGCCGGAAGGCCAGCTCGATCTGCACTATCAGCCGATCGTCGATCTTGCGGATCAGTGCGTGATCGGCGCTGAAGCGCTGTTGCGCTGGCGGCATCCGGAGCGCGGCATGGTCTCGCCGGCCGAGTTCATCCCGGTCGCCGAGGCAACCGATTTGATTCAGCCGATCGGCCTCTGGGTTCTGTCGCGCGCCTGCATGCAGATTCGCGACTGGTCGAAAACGGAGCTCGCCGACGTTCGCCTCGCGGTGAACCTGTCGGCGCGCCAGTTTCTAGACAAGGATCTCGTGCCGCATGTCCGCGACGCCATCGACGCCGCCAGGATCAGCCCCGACCGGCTCGAGATCGAGCTGACCGAGACGGCAGCGATGGCCGACCATGCGCACACCCGGCGTGTCTTCACCGCGTTCCGTGATCTCGGCGTCGGCATCGCGCTCGACGATTTCGGCACCGGCTACGCCAGCATGAGCTATCTGCGGAAGCTGCCGTTCAACAAGCTCAAGATCGACCGTGAGTTCGTCAGTCACGTCGACGGTTCCGGCGAAAGTCAGGCGATTTGCGATGCGCTGATCGCGCTGTCGCGTGGTCTCGGCATCAACGTGCTGGCCGAAGGGACAGAACGCGAGGAGGAGGTCAGGCACCTGCTGTCGCGCGGCTGTTCGACGTTTCAGGGCTATTACTTCTCGCGGCCGGTGCCGGCCGGCGAGCTGGCACGCGCCGTCAGTATCGCCCAGCTCCGGATGCTGCATCACCAGATGGAGCGGGTCGACAACGACCTGCGCTCCGCACGCGGCAGGCAGTCGAAGCGCGCCTGATACGACCAAGACGCGCGGCCGACCGCGATCGGCCGCCGCTCGATCAAGCTGGGTGATTACTTCGACGGCTCGAACGACAGCGGCGGCAGGTCGGGCATTTGCACGTCGATCTTGACGTTGGTGGTGTCGACCTTGGTCTGGTCGATCCAATAGGTCACCGACTGCGGCCACATGATCACGATCAGCACCAGGATCAGCTGCATCGCCACCCAGGGCAGGGCGCCCCAATAGATGTCCGAGCTCTTCACCTCGCGCGGCGCGATGCCGCGCAGATAGAACAGCGCGAAGCCGAACGGCGGGTGCATGAACGACGTCTGCATGTTCACGCACAGCAGCACGCCGAACCACACCAGATCGATCCCGAGCTTGCTGGCGACCGGCGCCAGCAGCGGGATGATGATGAAGGCGATCTCGAAGAAGTCGAGGAAGAACGCCAGGAAGAACACGAAGATATTGACGAACACCAGGAAGCCGACCGGGCCGCCGGGCAGGCCCGTGAGCAGATGTTCGATCCAGCGCGCGCCGTCCATGCCCTGGAACACCAGGCTGAAGCATGTCGAGCCGATCAGGATGAACACCACCATCGTGGTCAGCCGCATCGTCGAGGTCATCGCCTGCTCGACCAGCGGCCAGGTCAGCCGGCGGTGCAGGGCGGCGAGGCCCATGGCGCCGACCGCGCCCATCGCTCCGGCTTCGGTCGGGGTGGCGAGGCCGAGGCCGATGGTGCCGAGCACCAGGAAGATCAGCACGATCGACGGGATCATCCCCATCAGCACGCGCCGCACCAGCTTCCAGCTCATCGGCTCGCGTGCCTCGGGCGGCAGCGGCGGCATCGATTTGGGCCGCAGGATCGACAGCACCGCGATGTACAGGATGAAGATGGTCACCTGCATGATCGACGGGCCGATCGCGCCGAGATACATGTCACCGACCGAGCGGCCGAGCTGATCGGCCAGCACGATCAGCACCAGCGACGGCGGGATCACCTGGGTGATCGTCCCCGACGCGGCGATCACGCCGGTCGCCAGCTTCATGTCGTAGCCGTAGCGCATCATGATCGGCAGCGAGATCACGCCCATCGCGATCACCGAGGCGGCGACCGTGCCGGTGATGGCGCCGAGCACCGCGCCCACCAGAATGACCGCATAGGCGAGGCCGCCGGGGATCTTGCCGAACAATTGCCCGGTGCCTTCGAGCAGATCCTCGGCGAGGCCGCAGCGCTCCAGGATCGCGCCCATGAAGGTGAAGAACGGGATCGACAGCAACAGGTCGTTGGAGACGATGCCGTAAAACCGGAACGGCAGCGCCTGCAGGAACGCCGGATCGAAGTGGCCGGTGTAGATGCCGATCAGGCCGAAGAACAACCCGACAGCGGCCAGCGAAAATGCGACCGGGAAACCCAGCAGCATGAACAGGACCATGGTGCCGAACATCGTCGGCGGAATGATGCCGTAGGAGAACATGCGTGCGGGTCCGGCTTACTGCAGCGGGGCTTCGTAGTGGGTCTCGACCTTGAGCACGCCGGCGAGGCCGGCGATGCGCTTGATCAGCTCGGCAAGGCCCTGCAGCCACACCAGCAGGAAGCCGAGCGGCAGCAGCGCCTTCACAGGCCACAGGATCAGCCCGCCGGCGCTGGAAGAGACTTCGCCGGACTGCCAGGAATTCAGGAAGAACGGCCAGGTGAGGTAGACCAGATAGCCCATCACCGGCAGGAGGAAGATCGTCAGACCGATGGCGTCGACCCACAGCCGCGCGCGGTCGCTGATCGACGAGTACAGCAGGTCGACGCGGACGTGCTCATTCAGCCGCAGCGCCTGTGCGGCACCGAGCAGCACGATGCCGGCGAAGAAGTACCACTGGATCTCGAGCCAGCCGTTCGAGCTGTAGTTGAACAGATAGCGGATGACGGCATTGCCGGCGCTGACCAGGCAGGCCAGCAGGACGAGCCACTTCGCAACATAGCCGGCCGCGTCGCTGAGCGTGTCAGCGATGCGGGCGAAAATCAGCCCCGCCCTCATCGTTTCCTCGTGGGATCTTTGTAGCTGGTGCGACCGAGTAGCGCATCTCGTTGCCGCTTGCAAAGCAAATGCGCGGCAGCGCACCAAGGCTCAGATCAACCCGGCAACATCTCCACCCGTCATGCCCGTGCTTGTCCCGCCTGCGGGGCCGGAGCCCTTCGGCGCGGCGAAGGGCCGGGCATCCACGTCTCGCTGCGGACGCGATGGCAAAGGCCTAGATGGCGGGGATAAGTCCGGCCATGACGAAGCCTGAGGTCGGGTTGTATCACCGCTCAGTTACGACGATGAGTAGGGGGCGACGGCGATCAGTCCGAGGCTGCGGCCAGCCGGTAGTCGTGCGCGAGCTGATCACCGATCTCGACCGCCTTCGCGATCAACTCGCCGAATTCGGCGTGATCGCGATCCGCTACAGCCATGGCGCGAAACGACTCCCCGTCGGGGATCACCGAAATCTCAAAGCCGGGCGGCAGCGAGAAATGTTCCGCCAGCTCGGCCAGGATCATGCTGCGAAGCTCATCGGCGGTCTTGGCAGTCTTCATGGCTTAGTCCTGCAGTTGGTCGGCATGCGGCAGCGCGAACTACTCGCTGATCGCCTTCGCCGACTTCACCTGATCGCGCAGCACGAACTTCTGGATCTTGCCGGTCGAGGTCTTGGGGATCGACGAGAATACGATGCTCTTCGGCGTCTTGAAGCCGGGGAGGTGTTCGCGGCAATAGGCGATGATCTCGGCCTCGGATGCGCTGGCGCCGTCTTTCAGCTCGACGAAGGCGCAGGGCACTTCGCCCCATTTCGGATCGGGCTTGGCGACCACGGCGGCGAACAGGATCGCCGGGTGTTTGTACAGCACGTCCTCGACCTCGACCGACGAGACGTTCTCGCCGCCGGAGATAATGATGTCCTTGGAGCGGTCCTTGATGATGACGTAGCCGTGCTCATCGAGCACGCCGAGATCGCCGGTGTGAAACCAGCCGCCGTCGAGCGCTTCCTTGGTGGCCTTCTCGTTCTTGAGATAGCCCTTCATCACGATGTTGCCGCGGAACATCACCTCGCCGATGGTCTCGCCGTCGCGCGGCACTTCCTGCATCGTCTCCGGATCGAGGACGGTGACGGCTTCCTGCAGCGGGTAGGGCACACCCTGCCGGCGCTTCAGCTTGGCGCGTTCGGCGGACGGCAGCTCGTCCCAGCCGGGCTGCTCGGCGCAGACCGAGGCAGGGCCGTAAACTTCGGTCAGGCCGTAGACGTGCGTCAGCTTGATGCCGATGGTCTCGGCGCCGGCCAGCACCGCCATCGGCGGCGCGGCGCCGGCGATCAGGCCGACGACCGGCTTGGCCGCCGCGCCCTTCGGTGCCTCGGGCGCGTTGATCAGCGCGTTGTAGACGATCGGCGCGCCGCACCTGTGCGTGACGCCCTGCTTCGGGATCAGTTGGAAGATCTTCGCGGGATCGACCTTGCGCAGGCAGACGTTGACGCCTGCGACCGCCGCCAGCGTCCACGGGAAGCACCAGCCGTTGCAGTGAAACAGCGGCAGCGTCCACAGATACACCGGATGCGTGCCGAGATTGCCTGCGAGGATATTGCTGACGGCGTTGAGATAGGCGCCGCGGTGATGCGTCACCACGCCCTTGGGATTGCCGGTAGTGCCCGAGGTGTAGCCGAGCGCGATGGCGTCCCATTCGTCCTGCGGCCGCTCGCCGACGAAGGACGGATCGCCGGACGCGACGGCGTATTCGTATTCGAGCTCGCCGATGCGGTGGCTGCCGGGAAACATCTTGTCGTCGACGTCGATCACCAACGGCTTCGGCGATTTCATCAGCTTCAGTGCTTCGGCGATCACCGCCGAGAATTCCGGATCGACCAGGATGATCTTGGCGCCGCCATGCTCGAGCTGGAACGCGATCGCCGGCGCGTCGAGCCGGATGTTCAGCGCGTTGAGCACCGCGCCGGCCATCGGCACGGCGAAATGCGCCTCGACCATCGCCGGCACGTTGGGCAGCATCACCGCCACGGTGTCGCCGCGGCCGATGCCGCTGCGCACCAGCCATGAGGCGAAGCGCCGGCAGCGTGCGCGGGTTTCCTTCCACGTGTAGTGCCGGCCCTCATAGACCACGCTGGTGAGGTCCGGATAAACGTTGGCGGAGCGCTCGAGAAAGCTCAGCGGCGACAACGGCACGTAGTTGGCCGGCGTCTTGTCCAGCCCGATGCTGTAATGACCCTGCGGAGCGCTCATGACGACCTGCCTTCCACTTTCCAATGGCGCCGGCCCAGCTCGCGGCGCCCTTACAAAAATCCGATCGAAATCCACGGCACTGCCGCGACGACGATCAGGCCGACCATCAACGCCAGCAGATAGCCCCAGATCGGGCGCACGCCCTCGGCCGGATCGACCCGGCCGATCGCACAGGCCGCATAATAGCCGACGCCGAACGGCGGTGCGAACAATCCGATGCCCATCGCCAGGATGATCACCATCGCATAGTGGACTTCGTGGATGCCGACCGCGCGGGCGATCGGAAACAGCAGCGGACCGAACAGCACGATCGCCGGAATACCTTCGAGCACGCTGCCGAGGATCACGAAGGCGATGATCGATACCGCCAGGAAGGTCGGCGGGCCGCCCGGCAGGCCGGTCATCGCCGCCGCCAGCGACCGCGAGAAGCCGGACTGCGTCAGGCCCCAGGCCATGCCGGTCGCCGTGCCGATGATCAGCAGGATCGCGCCGGACAGCGCCGCGGTTTCGATCAGCATCGGCATCAGCCGCTTCCAGTCGAACTTGCGATAGATCAGCAGGCCCGCGACCAGTGCGTAAACGATGCCGATTGTCGAGACTTCGGTCGCGGTGGCGACGCCCTCGACCACCGCGGCGCGGATCACGAACGGTAGCGCCAATGCGGGCAGGGCGATGATCAGGGTCTTGCCGATCTGCGCGCCGCTGGCCCGCTTGATGTGGCTGAGGTCCTCGTGGCGATAGCGCCACCACACCAGCGCCGACAGCGTGATCGCCAGCACCACGCCCGGCAGCAGGCCGCCGGTGAACAGCGCCGAGATCGACACGCCGGTCACCGAGCCGATGGTGATCAGCACCAGACTCGGCGGAATGGTTTCGGTCTGCGCGCCGGTGGCGGAGAGCAGGGCGACGAGATCGCCCGGCTTGGCGCCCCGCTCCTTCATCTCCGGACACAGCACCGGCGCCACCGCCGCCATGTCGGCGGCCTTTGAGCCGGAAATGCCCGACACCAGATACATCGCGCCGACCAGCACATAATGCAGCCCGCCGCGGACATGGCCGAGCAGGCTGGCGAGAAACGCCACCATCGCCCGCGCCATCCCGGTCATCTCGATCAGAAGGCCGAGGAAGACGAACAGCGGCACCGACAGCAGGATCAGGTGGCTCATGCCCTCGTCCATCCGGCCGACCAGCACCATCAGCGGCGTGCGCGTCGTCAGCGCCAGATAGCCGTAGATCGACAGCCCGAATCCGAACGCGATCGGCACGCCGGCGAATACGCAACAGCCCGCGACGCCGACGAAGAAGATCAAGAGATTGATGTTGCCGAGCGGCTTCAGCAGCGGCTGCGCCAGCCAGAACGCGCCGATCAGCACAGCGACGGTGAGGGCGGCCGCACCGACCAGCCGCCAGTCGCCAAACCGGATCAGCCGCAGCAGCGCGAACGCCGCCATCAGCGCGGTGCCGACGGGCAGCGCCGCGGCGCGCCAGCTGTTGGCGAGCGACAGCGCCGGCGTGGTGATGTAGCTTTCTTCGTAACCGTATTCGTAGGCGGGCGCCGCGATCAGCAGCAGGAACGCCAGCGCGGCGCAGATCGCCACCAGGTCGAGAAACGCCCGGCGCCGTGGCGACGCCTTGGCCACCAGCGCCGTCATCCGCATGTGCTCGCCGCGGCGGAATGCGACCGCCGCGCCGAACATCGCCAGCCACAGGAACAGGATCGAGGCGAGCTCGTCCGACCAGATCAGCGGGCTGTGAAACACATAGCGCGACACCACGCCGGCAAACAGCACGACGATCTCCGCGACCACCAGAATGGCCGCGGGGATTTCGACCAGCCGGCCGAGCCCGGACTCCAGCGCACCGATCAGCGACCGGCGCGTTGGCAACACCAGCGGCTCGGCAGCCGTCAGTTCGGAGACCGGGATCTGCGCCATCGCAGTTGCTACGCCAGCTTGCCGACGGACTTCTCGAGCAGCGACCACGCCTGATCGCCGTATTTGCCTTTCCACTCGGCATAGAAGCCGGCGCTGCGCAGCTTGTCGCGGAACGGCGTCACCGTCGGCTGATTGAAGATCAGGCCCTTGGCGGTCAGCTCTTCCTTGACGGTCGCGTTCAGCTTCGCAGTGTCTTCGCGTTCCTTGACGGCCGCGGCGTTGATGTTCTTGGCGACGATCTCGCGGACGTCGGCCGGCAGCCGCTCCCAGGCGCGGCGGTTGGCCAGGAACCAGAAGCCGTCCCACATATGATTGGTCAGTGAGCAGTACTTCTGGACTTCGTACAGCTTGGCGGTCGAGATCAGCGCCAACGGATTTTCCTGGCCTTCGACAACCTTGGTCTGCAGCGCCGAATAGACTTCGCTGAAGTTGATGGAGGCGGGCGCCGCATCGAACGCCTTGAACATCGAGGTCCACAGCGGCGACACCGGCACGCGGATCTTGAAGCCCTTGAAATCCTCAGGGCCGTTGATCGGCCGGGTCGACGACGTGGTCTGGCGGAAGCCGTTGTCCCAGATCTTGTCCATGACCATCAGGCCGGCCTTCTGGATCTCGCCGCGCACGTGTGCGCCCAGCTCGCCGTCCATGGCCTTCCAGACCGTGTCGTAGTCCGGGAATGCGAAGCCGATGCCGTTGATCGAGGCCGCCGGCACCAGCGTCGACAGGATCAGGCCCGACAGCGTGAAGAACTCGACGCCGCCTGAGCGGATCTGGCTCAGCATATCGGTGTCGGAGCCGAGTTGGTTGTTCGGGAAAACCTGCAGGTCGACCCGGCCATTGGTCTCGGCCTTGATCGCCGCCGACATCTCGCGGGCGCGAACGTTGAGCGGATGAGTGTCGGGCAGGTTGTTGGCGTATTTGTAGACGAATTCGGCCTCCGCCGCGCGCGCCACCCACGGCGCTCCAACGCCGCCGACGACGGCCGCAGCCGCCGAGGCCTTCAACACCATTCTGCGTGAAACGCTCATCCTGCTTCCTCCGATAACGCTTCTTGTTTTCTGCGACCCGACCCAAAAAGTCGACGCGCCTTTGGTCATCATTTCGGCCCAGCCGGTCAAGCGATTTCCGGCTGGCGGACGATGGCAGCCGGAATTGTCCAGCCGCGTGCCGTCGGGCGCCGCCGGACTTGTCCAGCGGCGTGTCTCGGCCGGTCAGCCAGCTAGGTGCCATTGGCATCAGCCAGGTGCTCCTTGGCGTCGTTCAGCGACATGGCTCGGGAGCTGCGCAGCCCGGGATCCATGCAAAATGTCGCGCAACTCGCTCAGCCACACGTGCCCCGGACAAGGCGCAGCGCGCCGCTTTGGCGGCGTGATGTGCCGCAGATCCGGGGCCCCGGTTTCTGAGGCGCCAAGCTAAGCCGGAAGGTCGTGCTCGAACGGATCGACGGCGGGAAGGCACCGGGATCCCGGATCGGCGGCCCAGCGCTGCGCGCTGAGCCTTGTCCGGGACGCGCGACCTGGCAGAAGAATGCGGACTATCCGGGATCGGATGACGTGACGGCCAGCGCGCTAGCTGAGCGACGACAGAAGCAAGCATCCGACGAGGCGTACATCCGAAATGGCGTGCAAGCATTTGCGTAATAAAGCTAATCTATATATTCCATAATATACCTTATGCGAATTACGGATATGGCGCTGGGAACCCAAGGCCGATGTGCCCTCGGCAACAATGATGCCTGAGATCGTTCGATCAGGCTGCCGCGCTTGCTTCCATTGCACCGTGCCACTTGGTTCAAGCGTCCGCCGGCGAAGGATCGAACCCTGTCGCCGCTGACGGCATCACGGATTGGCAATCGTCGCCTCTGTCCTTTCCCGGGTGGCAGCGCTTCAGACTGCGGCCGGCCGCTGAGCGATCCGCTTCAAGCGGATGCGGCTGGGAGCGAGATGTAGATCGCTGCGGCTGGTGCAGGCCGCAGATCGATACGAGACGCAGCACGGCAGCCGTCGGGAATTGGCCGACCTCACGACCGCAGATCCTTGCCTGAGCGAAGCGAACGACTTCGCAGATCAACACCAGCACGCCGTCGTGCGCCACGACGTTCACAGTCGACCGGCGCGATCGATGCCGGAGCCTTTGCCACAAGGTCGGAGCGTCCAGAGCGGTTGAGCCGTACGCGCAGACTTCGGCGTCGACACAAGGCGCGGGCTGCCGCAAAGCCGATGCAGGCCTACGTGGCAATCCTTGTGAAGTGTATTTGGTCGGCCAGTCGCTTTGCTGGCGTATGGGATGGAGGAGGCTTGACGCAGGCGGCCGTCCTGCCGGATACGGCCAGCCATGATCATCGTCAGTCCGCTCGATCACGCCCCTCGCCTGGCTGCCCAGCGCCGTCCGGCGCGGTCGCTGTCATTGATGGCGCCGTCGCAGCGGGATTCTTTCGACGCGAGTTGGCTTCCCGCGGAGCGGCTGATCCTGGCTTTCAACGACGTCGATGTGACGGACTCGGTGCACGTCGCGCCAGACGACGCGGTCGTGCGCCGGATCGTCGAGTTCGGGCGTGCCTGCAGGGCTGACGAGGATGTGCTGGTGCATTGCTGGATGGGCGTGAGCCGTTCGCCAGCAGCCGCCTATGTGATGGCGTGCGAGCGGTCGCCGGGCGATGAAGTCAGGATCGCGGACGAGTTGCGCCGAGCATCTCCCACTGCGACCCCGAACAAACTCGTCGTCGCCCTCGCCGACGACCTGCTGTCCCGCAATGGCCGCTTGGTCGACGCGATCGCGAAGATCGGTCGCGGCCGCGAGGTCGACGGCGTGGTGCCGCCATTCGAGTTGCGGCTCGGCCGCTGCTAGCTCTCCGGCGTCCCGCCGGTATTTCCGAGGTGATGCCCTTCGATGCTTTCCGCTGCGTCAACGCGCCGCGCTGGCGTTTCCGCGTGTGTTTTGGGGCGACAACGGCTGCGGCACAATTTGTCGCTACCGACGCTACCGACAAAACGAGATTCGCTCAGTAGGCTTCGTTGAGTGCCATTACCCTTGCCCCAAGGGCCCGGCGCCACCATAAAGACAGCATAGAACGTCGCCAAAAAGGGCCGCGGAATCACGAATCAGGATTGAAAGGAGTCAGGATGCCGCAGAACGACTATCTTCTTGCGGTTCTCCTTCTCCCTTTTATCGGCAGCCTGATCGCCGCCCTCCTGCCCGCTAACGCCCGCAATGCCGAGGCCTGGCTCGCGGCTGCCGTCGCACTGGGCTGCCTGGCGCTGCTGGCGGCGCTGTAGCCCGGCATCGACGCGGCGCCGGTGCGGCATCAGATCGCCTGGCTGCCGCAATATGGCCTGACCTTCACGCTGCGGCTCGATGGCTTCGCCTGGGCATTCGCCTGCCTGATCACCGCGATCGGCGCGTTGGTTGTGCTTTACGCGCGCTACTACATGTCGCCGTCCGATCCGGTGCCGCGCTTCTTTTCGTTCCTGCAGGGCTTCATGGGCGCGATGCTCGGCATCGTGCTGTCGGGCAATCTGATTCAGCTGGTGTTCTTCTGGGAACTCACCAGCCTGTTCTCGTTCCTGCTGATCGGCTACTGGCACCATAATCCGGCGGCCCGCGAGGGCGCGCGCGTGGCGCTGACCGTCACCGGGACGGGTGGCCTGTGTCTGTTCGCCGGTGTGGTCCTGCTCGGCCACATCGTCGGCAGCTACGATCTCGACGCGGTGCTGACGGCCGGTGCGCAAGTCCGCAGCCACGCGCTTTATGTCCCGACGCTGGCTCTCATCTTGCTCGGCGCGCTGACCAAGAGCGCACAGTTCCCGTTCCACTTCTGGCTGCCGCGGGCGATGACCGCGCCGACGCCGGTGTCCGCCTATCTGCATTCCGCCACGATGGTGAAGGCGGGCGTCTTTTTGCTGGTGCGGCTGTGGCCGGTGCTGGGCGGCACCAATGAATGGCTCTGGCTCGTCGGTACGACGGGCCTCGCCACCTTCATCGTCGGCGCTTATCTCGCGGTTTTCCAGCGTGACCTGAAGGGCCTGCTCGCCTATTCCACAATCAGCCATCTCGGACTGATCACGTTGCTGATCGGGCTCGACCGCCCGCTGGCGCTGGTCGCGGCCATTTTCCACGTCTTCAACCACGCGACCTTCAAGGCGTCGCTGTTCATGGCGGCCGGCATCATCGACCACGAGACCGGCACGCGTGATTTGCGCCGCCTCAGCGGGCTGTGGAAGTTCATGCCGAAGACCGGCGCGCTGGCGATCGTAGCGGCGTCAGCGATGGCCGGCGTGCCGCTGCTCAACGGCTTCCTCTCCAAGGAGATGTTCTTCGCCGAGACGATCGAGACCCACGACGGCTCTCTGCTCGACGACGCCCTGCCCTATATCGTCACACTCGCCAGCATGTTCACCGTGGCCTATTCGCTGCGCTTCATCCGCGAGGTGTTTTTCGGCCCGCCGCCGGTCGACCTGCCGCGCGTGCCGCACGAGCCGCCGCGCTGGATGCGCTTCCCGGTCGAACTGCTGGTGCTGACCTGTCTGGTGGTCGGCATCGTGCCGTCGTTCACCATCGGGCCGTTCCTGCAGGTCGCCGTGCAGTCGGTGCTCGGCGCGTCCACGCCGTATTACAGCCTCGCGGTCTGGCACGGCTTCAACTGGCCGCTGCTGATGAGCGTGATCGCGCTGGTCGGCGGCGCTCTGGTGTATCTGATGCTTCGCAAGCCGCTGCAGGAAGGGCTGACGAGTTCGCTGTTCAACGGCCGGTTCAAGACGCAGCGGATCTTCGATCGTGTGCTGGTGACGGTGTCGTGGCGCTGGGCTCGCGCCGTCGAGCGCGTGATCGGCACCCGCCGGCTGCAGCCGCAATTGCTGCTGCTGGTGTGCGTGGCGCTGGTGGCCGCGGCCTGGCCGGCGCTGCAGCGCGGGCTCGGCCTCGCCCCGGTGTCGTTCGACGGCATCGAGCCGGCACTGGCGGGCGTCTGGGCGGTTGGCATCGCCTGCGCGCTCGGCGGCGCCGCCGTCGCCAAGTTCCATCGGTTGGCCGCACTGATCATGATCGGCGGCGCCGGGCTGACAACCTGCCTCACCTTCGTGTGGTTCTCGGCTCCCGATCTGGCGCTGACGCAGATCGGTGTCGAGATCGTCACCACGGTGCTGTTGCTGCTCGGCCTGCGCTGGCTGCCGAAGCAGTTCGAGACTCACGAGACGACGTCGGAACGCAGCCTGCTGCTTCGCACGCAGCGGCTTCGCGACATGGCGGTGGCGACCGCGGCCGGCACCGGCGTCGCGCTGCTGGCTTATGCGGCGATGACCCGGCCGCTGCCGGACAGCATCTCGCAATTCTTCGTCCGTCACGCGTATTCGGACGGCGGCGGCACCAACGTCGTCAACGTCATTCTGGTCGATTTCCGCGGCTTCGATACGCTGGGCGAGATCACTGTGCTGGCGGTCGTGGCGCTGTCCGTGTTCGCGCTGCTGCGCCGCTTCCGTCCCGCCGCCGACAGCGTCGAGCTTCCCGAGCAGCAGCGGCTGCAGGACGAGCATGACGAGGCCCGCGACGGACGCAGCCGTGGTGACACCGCCGCCGATTATCTCGCCGTGCCGGCGGTGATCATGCAGCTGCTGTTTCCGTTTATTTTCATCGCCGCGATGTATCTGCTGCTGCGCGGTCACGATCAACCGGGCGGCGGCTTCGTCGCCGGCATTGCGATGGCTGCGGCGCTGATCCTGCAATACATGGCCGGGGGCACGCGCTGGCTCGAAGCACGGCTGCGCGTGCATCCGCTGCGCTGGATCGCCGTCGGCCTGTTGCTGGCGCTGCTGACAGGCGCGGCCGCGATGCCATTCGCCCGGCCGTTCCTGACCTCGGCATTCGCCTATGCCGACATCCCATGGATCGGCAAAGTACCTCTGGCGAGCGCCGCGTTGTTCGATCTCGGCGTGTTCGCCTTGGTGGTCGGCGCGACGACGCTGATGCTGATCGCTCTGGCCCATCAATCCATCCGCGCGCACCGCCAGCCGCCGGGCGGCCGTGCCGCAGCGCCGGAGGTCGAGTGATGGAATTGATCATCACGCTCGCCATCGCCGCGCTGACCGGCTCCGGAGTTTGGTTATTGCTACGGCCCCGCACCTTCCAGGTGATCATCGGGCTCGCGCTGCTGTCCTATGCGGTGAACCTGTTCATCTTCAGCATGGGCCGGCTTCGCGTCGGCGCCGCCGCCGTGCTCGAGAAGGGACAGGCCGCCGTGCCGGCCCAGCTCGCCGATCCGCTGCCGCAGGCGCTGGTGCTCACCGCCATCGTCATCAGCTTCGCGACCACCGCGTTGTTCCTCGTCGTGCTGCTGGCCTCGCGCGGCCTGACCGGCACGGACCATGTCGACGGCCGGGAACACGAATGATCAACTGGACCGACCATCTCATCATCCTGCCGATCCTGCTGCCGCTGTTCGTCGGCGCGGCGATGCTGCTGATCGAGGAGCGTCACCAGCGGATCAAGGCTGCGGCGAACATCGTCTCGATCGTGATCATGGGCATTGTCGCGCTGCTGCTGATGCACGCGGCCGATGCTCCGGCGGCGGCCGGCGGCGCGGCACCGATCGCAGTGTACCGGCTCGGCAACTGGCCGGCGCCGTTCGGCATCGTGCTGGTGGTGGACCGGCTGTCGGCGCTGATGCTGGCCCTCACCAGCGCGCTGGCCCTCGCCTCGGCGACCTTCGCACTGGCGCGCTGGCACCGCGGCGGCGCGCACTTCCACTCGCTGTTTCAGTTCCTGCTGATGGGCCTGAACGGCGCGTTCCTGACCGGCGATCTGTTCAATCTGTTCGTGTTCTTCGAACTGCTGCTGGCGGCCTCCTACGGGCTCGTGCTGCACGGCTCCGGGCAGGCGCGGGTGCGCGCCGGGCTGCACTACATCGCCATCAATCTGGCCGCCTCGCTGCTGTTTCTGATCGGCGTCAGCCTGATCTATGCGGTCACCGGCACGCTCAACATGGCCGATCTGGCCCTGCGCATTCCGCAGGTGCCGGTGCAGGACCGCGCGCTGCTGGAAGCCGGCGCCGCCATTCTCGGCGTGGCGTTCATGGTCAAGGCCGGGATGTGGCCGCTGTGCTTCTGGCTGCCGACCACCTACTCGGCCGCGGCGGCGCCGGTCGCGGCGATCTTCGCGATCATGAGCAAGGTCGGCGTGTACATCCTGCTCCGGCTGTCGCTGCTGTTCTTCGGTGCCTCCAGCGGCGCCTCGGCGCTGTTCGGCAACGACTGGCTGATCGCCGCCGGCATCGCCACCATCATCTTCGGATTGGTCGGCGCGCTCGCCTCGCAGGAAATGTCGCGGCTCGCGGGCTACGCGGTGCTGGTGTCGTCCGGCACCGTGGTGGCCGTTGCGGCGGCGGCCGGCCGCGCCACGGTGACGGCGCCGGCGCTGTTCTCTCTGGTCAGCTCGACGCTCGCGATCGCCGCATTCTTCATGCTCATCGAGTTGCTGGAGCGTGGCCGTGACCCCGGCGCCGACATGCTTGCGGTCACACGCGAAGCCTATGGCGAGGATATGCCCGACGACCCCGACGCCGAGGAGATCGGGCTGGTGATCCCGGCCTCGATGGCGATCCTCGGCTGGTGCTTCGTCGGCTGCGCCGCGGTGATCGCCGGCCTGCCGCCGGTGTCCGGCTTCATCGCCAAATTCGCCATGCTGACGGCGCTGCTCGAGGGCGACTCCGCAGGCGGCCTGCCGCCGCTGCATTGGGCTCTGCTGGCATTGCTGATGCTGTCCGGCCTGACGATGCTGATCGCGCTGACGCGCGCCGGCATCCGCACGCTGTGGACGCCGACCGAGCGCGCCGATCCGCGCGTCCGTCTGGTGGAGATCGTCCCGATCGCGCTGCTCTTGCTCGGCTGCGCCTCGCTGACGGTGCAGCCGCGTTCGGCGATGAGCTACATGCAGGGCGCGGCCGACGAACTGCACAGCCCGGGCGCCTATACGCGCAGCGTGCTGGCGCCCGCGGAGACGCGGGTGAAGACCGGAGGCGGCTCATGAAGAAGCTGCTGCCGTTTCCGCTGATCTCTCTGTGCCTGTTGGCGATGTGGTTGTGGCTGAGCCAGGGCATCACACCGGGCGCGGTGCTGCTCGGCAGCCTGTTCGCGCTGATGGGCGGCTGGCTGCTGCGGCTGCTGCAGCCCGACGCCGGCCAAGTCCGCAATCCCGTTGCGATCATGCGGCTGACCGGGCTGGTGCTGGTCGACGTCATCCGCTCCAATCTCGCGGTAGCCGCCATCATCCTCGGCGGCCAGCGTCACAACATCACGTCCGGCTTCGTCGACATTCCGCTGGACATGCGCAGCCGGCAGGGGCTGGCGGTGCTGGCCTGCATCCTCACCTCGACGCCCGGCACGCTGTGGATCGACTTCAACCGCGAGTCCGGGGTGCTGCAGCTTCACGTGCTCGACCTCGTCGACGAGAGCGAGTGGGTCGAACGCATCAAGGGCCGATACGAGAGTCTGCTGTTGGAGATCTTCGAATGAGCAGCTTGGTTTTGACCGTCTCGGTCGGCATCGCACAGGTCATGCTGGTGGTCGCGATGGGTTGCGCGACTTACCGGATGTTGAGCGGCCCGCGCGCGCAGGATCGCGTGCTCGGACTCGACACGCTGTATGTCAACGCCATGCTGCTGATGCTGACGATCGGGATCCGCACCGGCAGCAGCGTATACTTCGAGGCGGCGCTGATTATCGCCCTGCTCGGCTTCGTCGGCACCGTCGCCCTGGCGAAATTCCTGATGCGCGGCGAGGTGATCGAATGACCCACGCGGCTGACCTTCCGGCCTGGGCGGCCTGGGCCGTCTCGGCGCTGCTGCTGGCCGGCGCCGGCATTACGATGATCGGCTCGCTCGGCCTGTTGCGGCTCGGCAGCTTCTACCAGCGCGCCCATGCGCCGACGCTCGGCACCTCGCTCGGCACCGCGCTGATCGCCGGCGCCTCGATGTTGTGCTTTTCGCTGCTGCAGATGCGGCCGCTACTGCACGAGGTGCTGATCCTCGGCTTCGTCACCATCACCACGCCGGTGACGCTGATGCTGCTGGCGCGCGCCGCGATGTTCCGCGATACGGCCGAAAGCCCGCAGGACGATACGTCCGGTCCGCACACGGAAAAGCCGCAGAAACGCTAGCAGCGTCACGTCGGCGCTGCTCAGTCCTTCTTGCGCACCACGGCGTTGAGGAGCTGCGCCGCAGTCTCGGCGATCACGCTGCCGCTGCCGGGATCGCCCTTGACGATCGACGACAGAAAGCCGCGCGCCTGCTTCAGCGTCACATGCGGCGGCAGCGGCACCACGTCTGGATCGCTCTTTACTTCGATCACCACCGGCCGGGCGCTCGATAGCGCGCGCCGCCATGCTGCCGCGAGCGCATCCGGATTGTCGATGTAGAGACCAGTGAAGCCGAGCAGCTCGGCGAACTTCGCGTAGGCGAAATTCGGGATCGCCTGCGACGCGTCGTAGCGCGGATTGCCTTCCATCACCCGCTGCTCCCAGGTGACTTCGTTGAGGTCCTCGTTGTTGAACACGCAGACCACGAAACGCGGGTCGGCCCAATGCCGCCAGTATTTTTGCACGGTGATCAGTTCGGCGAGATTGTTCATCTGCATCGCGCCGTCGCCGACCAGCGCCACCACCGGACGCGTCGGATGCGCGAATTTCGCGCCGATCGCGTAGGGCACCGCTGCGCCCATCGATGCCAGCCCGCCCGACAGCGACGCCGCCTGGCCGCGCTTGACGCGATAGTCCCGCGCAAACCAGTTGGCACAGGAGCCGCTGTCGCTGGTGACGATGGCGTCGGCCGGAAGCTGCGGCGACATCTCCCACACCACGCGCTGCGGATTGACCGGCTTCGCGGCCGTCATCGCGCGCGCCTCGAGCTTGGTCCACCAGCGGTCGATGTCCTCCGCGATGGTCTTGCGCCATTGGCCGTCGGTCTTCGGCTTCAGCAGCGGCAGCAACAGCTTCAGCGTTTCGGCAGCGTCGCCGTGCAAATTGACTTCGGCGGGATAGCGCAGCGACAGCATCGCGGCCTCGATGTCGATCTGCACCGCCCGCACCTTGCCATCCTTCGGCAAAAACTCCGCCCACGGAAAGCCGGTGCCGACCATCAGCAGCGTGTCGCAGGTCTGCATGAGGTCCCAGCTCGGCTCGGTGCCGAGCAGCCCGATTGCGCCCGTGACGAACGGCATATCGTCGGGCAGCACGTCCTTGCCGAGCAGCGCCTTGGCGATGCCGGCGCCGAGCGCATCTGCGACCGCGACGAGTTCATTCGCCGCGCCGCGCCCGCCGGCACCGACCAGGATCGCGACCTTCTCGCCGGCGTTCAGCACGTCGGCGGCGCGCTGCAAATCCTCGGGATACGGCACCACGCGCGGCCGCGTGTAGCCGACGCCGGAGCGGGTGAAGCCGTGCGCGACCGGCGGGTCTTCATAGGTCTGATCCTGAATGTCCTTCGGCAGCACCAGCACAGACACGCCATTGCGCGCGGTCGCGATCCGCACCGCGCGGTCGACCAGATGCCGTGCCTGCGCCGGGGCCGACAGTTCCTGCGCGAAGTCCGCCACGTCGGCAAACATCCGGTCGAGGTTGAGCTCCTGCTGATAGCTGGCGCCGCGCACGGTCGCCTCGGCCTGGCCGCAGATCGCCAGCACCGGCACGTGGTCGAGCTTGGCGTCGTAGAGACCGGTGATCATGTGCGTAGCGCCCGGTCCGCCGGTCGACAGGCAGACGCCGAGTTCGCCGGTGAACTTGGCGTGTGCGACAGCCATGAACGCCGCCATCTCCTCGTGTCGCGCCTGCACGAACTCGATCGTGCCAGCGCGCTGCAGCGCGCCGAGCACACCGTTGATGCCGTCGCCGGAGTAACCGAAAATCCGCCGCACGCCCCAGGCGTGCAGCCGCTCGACGATGAAATCGCTGACTTTCAAGGCGCTGCTCCGGCAAGTTGGATGCGGGTCCAACCGCCGGTCGCGGCGTCGGTTCCTTAAGAGCGCCCGTTCTCGATCCGGTAGGTCAGCAGCAGCGCGCCGCCATCCAGTGGACGCGTGCTCTCCAGTGACATCGCGGTCAACGGCGCGCGCTGCTCCGACTCGCCCTCGGCCGAGTCGAATACGCTCGGCGCGCCTTTGGCGCCGTCGACGGCCGGGCACAGGATGAGTTGCAGTTCGTCGACCAGACCGGCCCTCAGGAACGCACCGTTGGTGCCACCGCCGCCTTCGAGCAGCAGCCGCTCGATGCCGAGTTCGCGATTGAGGATGTCGAGCGTCAGCGCCAGATCGATCTCGCGCTGTCCGGCGAAGATGTAGCCGACGCCCTCGCCGCGCAGGCCTGCGAGATGCGCGTCGGAGACCTGCTCGGTCAGCACCACCACGATGGGATCGCCGCAGATATCGGACCGGCCCCAGCCGATCTTGCCGTGAGCATCGAGCACGACGCCGTAACTGTCCGCATCGCGCTTCGGCAGCCAATGCTCGCGGGGAAAGCGCTGCGTCGTGCCGGTCGGATACGGCTGGCCCTTGGCAAACTCCGAGCCGGTGACGCGGCCGATCAGCCATGCGTCGCCGCCGAGTTCGTCGTGCACCTGCTCGAACAGATCGCCCGTCGTGCCTTTCGGCCGCCAGCGGCTGTGCAGCGTGCGGCCATCGACGCTGGAGGCCATCAGGCAGGTGACGTGGGGCTTCATGTGGACTCCTGGAGATCGCAGCGGCGCACGGACATGACGGCACGGATAAGCCCGAACGACGACTTTCGTTCAGCCCGCGCCAACGCGATTGGGCACGCGCCCATGCGCCAGCCATCTGCGGCTGATCACGCCGCACAGCGCCAATCAGTTCGAGAACACGGAGGATTTGAACAGCGACCGCGCGCGCTGCGCCTGTGGCGGCTTTCGCGTGGTCGAGCCCGACATTTCGTCCGAGCTGCCACGCAGCCTGATATTCGAAAACCTTTCGATGCCGCTGGCGTGACGCACCGATTGGGGTACGCCAGCGGTCGATCGATCGTTGCGATTAGTTCTTCGGGGCAGCCTCGCCCTGCTCTCCCTTGGCGCCGGCAGGACCCGCCGGGCCGGCCGGACCCGCAGGTCCAGCGGGACCAGCCGGACCGGCATCCCCCTTCGGGCCGGTGGGACCAGCAGGACCGGCCGGACCCGCAGCCCCTGTGGGGCCGGCAGGACCGGCAGCGCCGGCCGGGCCGGTGTCACCCTTGGGCCCGCGCGGGCCGCAATTGGCGACGATCAGGTCCTTGGCGACTTCGTCGCCGGCCTTGAGGTCGAGCTTGCAGGTCTCGGGCAGATAGCTCAGCGAGAACTTGAAACGCCGCGAGGACGAACTCTTCACCTTGTCGCCGGGACCGACGACTTCGACTTCCTGGCCGGCCTTGGTGGTCTTGCCGGTGATCACCAGCTTGCCGCTTTCGATCGCGACCGTGTCGAGATCGAGCGCCATCGCGTTGGCAGAGGTCATCACGACGATCGCCGCGCCGACCAATATGGATCCTCGCACCATCCAGTTCCCCTCGCTGCTCGCGGCTCCGCGCTGGGCCGCCGCTTTGCCCGTCGATCGCAGACCGCCCGCGATCCGACCAAAAGCATAACCCAACATCGGCCGCAGCATAGTCGGCAGTCCGTGACATTTTTGTCTGAGGTGTCCGGCGAAGCCGTGGATGACGGCGGGCGGTGCGTCAGTGTGTGCACAACGCCGTTGCGAACAAAGCAGGAATCTGGAAGCGTCGGCTTTCATCCCGACAGGCGCTGATTCGTGTCTTTGCCCGCTGCCTATCTCGACGCCCTGAATCCGGAGCAGCGCTGCGCCGTCGAGCACGGCGTCGGCGCGGCAGCGTGCCCGCCGCTGCTGGTGATTGCAGGCGCCGGCAGCGGCAAGACCAACACGCTGGCGCACCGTGTCGCGCATCTGGTGCTGAACGGCGCCGATCCGTATCGCATCCTGCTGATGACCTTCTCGCGCCGCGCCGCCAACGAGATGACGCAGCGGGTCGAGCGCATCGCCCGCAAGGTGATGGGCGATCGCGCCGGCGCCCTCACCGGCGCGCTGCATTGGGCCGGCACTTTCCACGGCATCGGCGCCCGGCTGATGCGCGAGCATGCGGAACGGCTCGGCCTCGATCCGGGCTTCACCATCCATGACCGCGAAGACTCCGCCGACCTGATGAATCTGGTCCGGCACGATCTCGGCTTCTCTAGGACCGAGAGCCGGTTTCCGACCAAGGGCACCTGCCTTGCGATCTACTCGCGCTGCGTCAATGCCGGCCAGCCGCTGGATCAGGTGCTCGGCGCGAACTATCCATGGTGCGCCGGCTGGGCGGCTGAGCTGAAGCAACTGTTCGCCGCTTATGTTGACGCCAAGCAGCGCCACAACGTGCTCGATTACGACGACCTGCTGCTGTACTGGGCGCAGACGATGAGTGAGCCCGATCTGGCCGAGGAAATCGGCGGCCGGTTCGATCACGTGCTGGTCGACGAGTACCAAGACACCAATGCGCTGCAGGCGCAGGTGCTGCTCGGGCTGAAGCCCGACGGCCATGGCCTGACCGTGGTCGGCGACGACGCCCAGTCGATCTATTCGTTTCGCGCCGCCACGGTGCGCAACATTCTCGACTTCCCCAAGGCGTTCAGCCCGCCGGCGCGCCTCGTCACGCTCGACCGCAATTATCGCTCGACCCAGGCGATCCTCGGCGCCGCCAATGCGGTGATCGATCTCGCCCGCGAACGCTTCACCAAGAACCTGTGGACCGACCGCGCCGCCGGCTCGCCGCCGCAACTGGTCGGCGTCCGCGACGAGGCCGATCAGGCGCGCTACATCGTCGAGCGCGTGCTCGAGCATCGCGAAAGCGGCACCACGCTGAAGCAGCAGGCGGTGCTGTTCCGCACCTCGTCGCATTCGGCGCCGCTCGAGCTCGAACTGACCCGCCGCAACATTCCGTTCGTCAAATTCGGCGGCCTGAAATTTCTCGACGCCGCCCACGTCAAGGACATGCTGGCGCTGCTGCGCTTCGTGCAGAACCCGCGCGACCGCGTCGCCGGTTTTCGCGTGCTGCTGCTGATGCAGGGCGTCGGTCCGGCGTCGGCCCAGAAGGTGCTCGATGCCATCGACACCGCCGCCGATCCTCTCGGCGCTCTCGCCGATCTTCCGGCCCCGCCGCGCGCCGGCGACTGGCGCGGCTTTGTCGACGCCGTCGGCGAATTGCGCAGTGGCAGCGCCGGCTGGCCGACGGAAATCGAAAGTGCGGTCGCGTGGTACACGCCGCATCTCGAGCGCATCTACGAGGATGCAGAGACGCGCCGCGCCGATCTGGTGCAACTCGCGCAGATTGCATCCGGCTATCCGTCCCGCGAGCGCTTCCTCACCGAGCTGACGCTCGACCCGCCGGACGCGACCTCCGATCAGGCCGGCGTGCCGATGCTCGACGAGGACTATCTGATCCTGTCGACGATCCACTCGGCCAAGGGCCAGGAGTGGAAATCGGTGTTCGTGCTCAACGTCGTCGACGGCTGCATGCCGTCCGATCTCGGCACCGGCACCTCGGCGGAGATCGAGGAGGAACGCCGCCTGCTCTACGTGGCGATGACGCGCGCCAAGGACGATCTGCACCTCGTCGTGCCGCAGCGCTTCTTCACCCACGGCCAGGCCGCGATGGGCGACCGCCACGTCTACGCGTCGCGCAGCCGCTTCATCCCCGACCGCCTGCTCGGGGCCTTCGAGCGCGTGAGCTGGCCGAAAGCCACGGCGACCCCGGGCTATCCGACACGCAAGGCGCCGCCGATCGATCTCGGCGCGCGGATGCGCCGGATGTGGCAGTAGCAACGAAGATCGAGGAAGCTGGCGCCGCATGGGTGCAGCGCCGACCGTTTGCTCGGATTTGTCCCAATTGTCTGGGTTCCCTCGTTGGCGCAGGGTGAGTTCCCGTCCCCATCCGATTCCGGCGTCAACCGATGGCAGTCTCCTTCATTCTCCTCGCGGTCGTGCTTGGCGCGACGGCGGCGGTGTTCTCCACCGCGCGCGATCAGCTCTACTACGGCACGTCGTGGGCCGTCAGCGCGTGCGGGGCGTCGCCGCTGTTCTGCAAGCATCCCGAATATCTCGCTTACGCCGCAGGCGGCTGCCTGGTCTTGGGGCTGGGCATGGCGCTCGGTCGTGCGCTCAGCTCCTGATCATTAGCCGCCCGGCTCAGGCCACCGCCGTGATCGCTCCGCCGGCGGCGTTGTCGACGATCACCGGGCTGTCGAACCACGAGATCAAGGGCTCCGCGCCATAGAGCTGCGCCACGCGCGTTCGCCATTCGCCGGAATAGACCGCTTCGGCGGCTTCGCGCGAGTCCCACAGATAGACACCGCCGGCGGTGCGTCCGTCCTCGGAGCGGATGTAGTACTTGCGGATCAATCCCGGCATCTTCTGATATTTCGGCGCACTGGTCTTGAACAGTCTGGCTGCGTCTTCCAGGCTGATCGGCTTCGTCAGAGCGAACTGCACGATGGTGGTGATCATGGGTGCCTCCTGATCAGGTTCGCCTCGATTGATTCAGTTGATGCGCGGATCTACCTGCCGCGAAACCGCGGCTTGCGACGTTGCAGAAATGCGGCGACGCCTTCCTTGTGGTCCTCGCTCATGCCGGCGAGTGCGAACTGGTCGAGATCCATGTGGCTGGCGAGATCGTCGAGCGCGTGCGCCAGCCGGTTGACGGTGAGCTTGGTCATGGTCACCGACATCGGTGGCTGAGCCGCAACCTTCTCGGCCAGCGCCATCGCGGTGGCAAACGCCTCCCCCGGCTTGGCGAGGTGCTCGACCAGGCCCCACTCGTAGGCCTGATCCGCTCCGATCCGGTCGTCGGCCAGGATCACCGCCTGCTTGGTGCGCGCCGGCCCGATCAGGTGCAACATTCGCGGCACGCTCTGCCAGCTCATGTTCATGCCGAGCCCGATCTCCGGCACGCGCAGATGCGCGTCCTTCGCCATCACCCGGAAATCCAGCGCCACCGTGAGCGCCACGCCGCCGCCGACGCAGAAGCCTTCGATCGCGCCGATGGTGATCTGCTCCATCTCCTGCCAGGCCCGCGTCAGCCGTGGCCCGAGCTTGAGATGCCGGCGCAGCGCGCCGAGATCCATCCCGGCCCGGCTGCGGCCCTCGGGGTCCTTGAGGTCGAAGCCGGCGCTGAACGCCCTGGCGTTGCCGGCGAGCACGACGGCCGAGGTGTCCGCGTCGTCCTCGAAGCTGCGCGCCGCGTCGGTCAGTTGCCGCATCGCCTCGGGCGACAACGCGTTGATGCCGTCGCCGCGGTCGAACCGCACCACGGCGACGCGGCCCTCCGGCCCGAGACCCCGCTCGATCGTCACGAACTCAGCCATCGCGTCCTCCCGATTTTTTGTTGGGCGCATGGTGAGCCAATTCGGGCGGCGCGCCAAGCGGCGGCTATTTGAACGCGTCGGGAAACCGAAACGTGGTGCCGAGCGTGATCCAGCGGGCGTTCTCGCCGGTGATGTTGTGGCCGACGATCAGGTCGAGCGACAAGATCTCGTTCGGCCGCCAGCGCACGCCCGCCTGCGCGCGGGGACGGACTTTGCCGACCGTGTCGGGCGCGCCGGAAAGTCCGAAGGCTTCGAGCGTGAGCTGCAGCGTGTCGGTGAACTTCCAGTCGAAGCCAGCGCCGTAGCTGAAGTAGTGCTGGTCGATGATGCGGTCCCAATACCAACCGCTGTTGATGTTGACCCGCATGGTCTCGGACAGCCGGTAGGTCGCCGGCAGCGTCACGAAGGCAACCGTGCCCACCCCGCTCGCCGCATCGATCGAACCGCCCGCCTCGACCGCCAGCCCGAACCGGCCGATCGCGGTCGGCACCAGCACGGTCTTGGCCTTCGGCGACAGCGTCGTCGTCCAGTCGCCGTCGCTGCGGGCGCGGTTGGTCTGCAGCGTCAGTTCGACCGGCCGCCCGAGCCCGACCACGCAGGACGGATTGGCGACAGCCGAAAAGTCGGTGTTGGTGGCGCTGGACAGCCAGCTTTCCAGCTTGCACGAGCCGAGTTCGGAAATGTCCGTCGCGTCGACCGCATAGGCACCGTTGGCCGCCCACGCCTCGCCCGACATCAGCAGGGCGATGCAGGTCAGGGTCAGACAGATCAGGACGACGGCGCGCGCGAACGACATCATGGCGCAGGATTAGCAGAGTCCCGGCTCGACAGTCCGCACGACTTCCGCCTATCCTCAGTTTCATGCATGGACATGATCATCACCACCACGACCATTCGCACGACCACGACCATTCCGAACTGTCGGAAACCGAACTGCGGGTACGCGCGCTCGAAACCATCCTGACCGAGAAGGGCTATGTCGATCCGGCGGCGCTCGACGTGCTGATCGAGACCTACGAGACCAAGGTCGGCCCGCGCAACGGCGCACGCGTCGTCGCCAAGGCGTGGAGCGATCCGGCGTATCGCGAGCGGCTGCTGCAGGACGCGACGGCTGCGATCGCGGAACTCGGCTACACCGGCCGCCAGGGCGAGCACATCGTCGCGGTCGAGAACACGCCGGCCACCCACAACATGATCGTGTGCACGCTGTGCTCCTGTTATCCGTGGTCGGTGCTCGGCCTGCCGCCGGTCTGGTACAAGTCTGCGCCCTACCGGTCGCGCACCGTGAAGGAGCCGCGCGCGGTGCTGGCCGATTTCGGCGTCACGCTGCCGGACGACACCGCGATCCGCGTCTGGGATTCGACCGCCGAGATCCGCTACCTCGTGGTGCCGATGCGGCCCGAAGGCACCGACGGACTCAGCGAAGAGCGCCTCGCTGATCTCGTCACCCGCGACAGCATGATCGGCACCGGGCTCGCCCGCTCGCCGGCGGAGATCGCCTGATGGACGGCGCGCACGATATGGGCGGGATGGATGGCTTCGGCCCCGTCGTTCCCGAGCCGAACGAGCCGGTGTTCCACGCGCCCTGGGAACGCCGCGCCTTCGCGATCACCTTGGCGATGGCCCGGCATGGCGGCTGGAATCTCGACATGACGCGGTTCGCCCGCGAGAACCGATCGCCGGCCGACTATCTCTCCAAGACCTACTACCAGATCTGGATCGCTGGTCTCGAACAGCTGATGGCGGAGCGCGATCTGGTGACGCCCGACGAGGTCGTCGCCGCCCGGCCGCTGCATCGCCGCCGCGACCTCGCCCCGCTGCGCGCGGACGAGGTCGGCCCGATGCTGGCGCGCGGCGGTCCGACCGACCGTCCAGCTTCCGCTCCGGCGCGCTTCAAGATTGGCGATCGCGTCCGCACCAAGACGATGCACCCGCGTGGCCATACAAGGCTGCCGCGCTATGTCCGCGGCCATGTCGGCGTGATCGAACTGCTGCACGGCGCGCATGTCTTTCCCGACAGCAACGCGCGCGGCGAAGGCGAGCGGCCGCAATCGCTCTACACCGTGACCTTCGAGGGCCGCGACATCTGGGGCGATGAGGCGGAGCCGGGCCTACGCGTTTCGGTCGACGCCTGGGACAGCTATCTGGAGCCGGCATGATGAGCGTCGACGCGCAAGCCTCTGCGGTCGCCGCCGGCAGCGTGCCCGGCCTGCCCCGCGACGATGACGGCCCGGTGTTTCGCGAGCCTTGGGAAGCGCACGCCTTCGCGATGGCAGTGACGCTGCACGCGCGCGGGCTGTTCACCTGGCCGGAATGGGCCGCAGCGCTCGCGGACGAGATCACCCGCGCGCAGCAGCGCGGTGATCCCGACACCGGCGAGACCTACTATCAGCACTGGCTCACGACGCTGGAACGCATGGTCGCCACCAAGGGCGTCGCTAGTCCGGCCACACAGGCGCAGTATCGCGACGCCTGGGACCGCGCTGCCGACCGCACCCCGCACGGCCGTCCGATCGAGCTGCTCCCGGACGATTTCGACGCGCGTTCGTAGAGCTGGCTGGCGGTAGCTCACCCTGCGCCGTCGCCGCTACGCCCGCGTTTTACGACAAGTCGAGCGACTTTACCTCGCCGGCGTTAAGGTTGCTGCTTTAAAAACTATTCGATTGCTGCGTGGATCAACGATCTGGCCACGTCGATCGGTCATTGTGGCGCGCCCGGATATCGCTCGGCGATGGCGCGGCTGCGGTGAGTTGAATGTCGATGTTGCAGATCGAGACGTACGAACGGTCCGTCGGTTGGGTGGCGAAGGCAGCCGACCGCTATGTGGCGGACTGTACCGACAACATCGGCCGTTTCCTGTCGCGCGCCGCGACCCTGGGTCCACAGGCGGCGGCGACGCCCTTTCAGTCGGTGAACTGGCTCACGCCCTGGCTTCGTGTGATCGGCCCGTCGGCCGAGACCGAGCCGCTGCTGATCACGGTGCGCGACAGCATGCGCGGCGAGATCGCGATGCTGCTGCCGCTGGTACTGCGGCGGTTCTACGGCGTCACGCTGGTCGAGTTCGCCGATCTCTCGGTGTCCGACTACGGCTTTCCGCTGCTCGGCCCCGCGGCCCCGACGACGCCAGCGGCGGCCGCGGAAGCGTTCGACGCGGCGCTCGCTGTGCTGCCGCCCGTCGACGTGGTGCGGCTGTGCAACCTGCCGGGCATCATCGATGGACGCGTCAATCCGCTGGCGCTGCTCGCCAATGCGGCGCACGGCTCGGTCCGCAATGTCGCGGCGCTGCCGGCGAGTTGGGACGATTACCTCGCGGCCCGGCCGCGCAAGTTTCGCAAGGCACTGCGCCAGCATCATCGCGCCTTCGACGCGCATGGCGGCTTCACCGTCCGCATGATCACCGATCCGGCCGAAGCGCTGCCGCTGCTCGACCGGCTCGACGGCCTGCAACGCGAGCGCGTCGCCGGCCGCGGCAAGCGCTACGTGCTCGATCGACCGGCCTATTCGCAGTTCTATCGCGCGGTGCTGGATCACGGCGCGGCGCAGCGCTTTGCGATGCTGTCGGTGCTGGAATCGGCCGGGACCGTCGTGGCGATCGCCTACAGCCTGCTGCATCAGCAGAGCTGCACCACGGTGCGGCTGGCGCATCTCGGCGCCGAATGGGACCGCTGCTCGCCCGGCATCGTACTGGTCAGCGAGATCATCCGCTGGCTGATCGAGAACGGCGTGCGCCGGTTCGATCTCGGCGCCGGCGGCTACGACTACAAGAAGCGGCTCGGCTGCGAGGCGGAGCCGCTGCTGACGCTGGAACGGCCGATGAGCATCAAGGGCCGCATGGCGCTGTCGGCGTGGACGACCTTCGCGGGCCGCCGCGCGCTGCTTCAGTCGCTCGCCGCCAGGCCGTCATAGAGCAGCTTCTTGAATGCCGGGCCGACCCGCCCGCGCTCCGTCTCGGTCTGCTCCATCAGGATGTAGATCAGCCCGAGCTTGCGATCGACGCCAAAGTAGGTACCAGCGCCGCCGTCCCATTTCAGCTCGCCGAGCGAGCCCGGCGGCGGCGGCTTCGCCTCGCCCGGATCGGTGCGCACCGCGAAGCCGTAACCGTAGCCGAAGCCGTCGCCGGGGAAATAGAAGTAGTCGCGTTCGACGCCCGAACCCGGGCCGATGTGATCGGTGGTCATCGCCGTGAACGCTGCCGGGCTGAGATAGCGCCGGCCATCAAGTTCGCCGCCGTTCAGGATCATGCGGGCGAAGCGCGCGTAGTCGGTGATCGTCGACACCAGCCCGCCGCCGCCGGACTGCCATTCGGGATGCGCCCGGCGCTGGCGCTCGGCGCGGTTCAGCACGACGTCGTCCGGCCGCGGCTCCGCCATCCGCGTCTTCTCGTCTTCGGTTTCCAGCACGTATTTGGTGCTGGTCATGCCGAGCGGATCGAACAGGCGCTGCTTCTCGAACTGATACAGCGTCTGCCCCGAGACGATCTCGATGATCCTTCCGAGCACGTCGGTGGAATGGCCGTAGCGCCACAGCGTGCCGGGCTGGCGCGCCAGCGGCAGCCGCGCGATGCGCTCGGCAAACACCGCATTGTCGAACGCGCCATCGAAAATATGCGCTTCCGTGTAGGCCTGCCGGATCAGCTCGCCGCCGATATAGCCGTACGTGATGCCCGAGGTGTGGCGCATCAGGTCCTCGACCGTCACCGGCCGGTTCGGCGCCACGCGCTTCAGCACCGGCTTGCCGTCCGCCATCTCGCTTTCGATGCCGACCTGCACGTCGGCGAAGGCCGGAATGTATTTCGACACCGGGTCCTGCAGCGACAGCTTCCCCGCGTCGATCAGCATCATCGCGGCGACGCTGGTGATCGGCTTGGTCATCGAATGCAGCGCGAACAGCGTATCCGGCGTCATCGGATGCACGCGCGCCGTCGTGCGGAATCCGAAACACTGCAGATACAGCGGATGGCCGCGCTGCTCCACCAGCACGACGGCGCCCGGCAGCTTGCCGGTGGCGATCTCGTTGTCGAAGTAAGCGGTGACGGCTTTGAAGCGGCCGTGCGCCGGCGCCGTCGCATCTGGCTCGCAATCCGCTGCCGCCGCTGCACCAGCCAGCGCGAGCAGCGTCAGCGCCGCACCGGCGAGACGCGTCGCGGCGTGCATTTTTGATCGAGAGAACAGCGCGAAAGTCCTTAGGCTTGCTGATGCTGCGGCGATGATGACGCGATTGGCGCGTCAAAATCCATCATACGCAGGTGTGCCGCCGATGATTTCTGCGCGAGCTAGCCCGCGCGTACCTGATATTCCCGCCAGCCCTTCGCGCGCAGCGCGCAGGCCGGGCATTCGCCGCAGCCATAGCCCCAATCGTGCCGCGCGCCGCGTTCGCCGAGATAGCAGGTGTGCGAGTGCTCGCGGATCAGATCGACCAGCGCGGCGCCGCCGAGATCGTGCGCCAGCTGCCAGGTCGCGGCCTTGTCCAGCCACATCAACGGCGTGTGCAGCGTGACGTCGCGCGCCATGCCGAGGCTGATGGCATTTTGCAGCGCCTTGATGGTGTCGTCGCGGCAGTCCGGGTAGCCGGAGTAATCGGTCTCGCACATGCCGCCGACGATGTCGGCGATGCCGCGGCGATAGGCCAGCGCCGCCGCGAAGGTCAGGAAGATCAGGTTGCGGCCGGGCACGAACGTATTGGGCAGCCCATCCGCCCCCATCGCGATTTCGACGTCGCGGGTCAGCGCGGTGTCGGAGATCGCGCTCAGCGTCGGGATCGACAGCGTGTGGCTGTCGCCGAGCTTGGCGGCCCATTCCGGATTGATGGCGCGAAAGCCGTCCAGCAGCTTCTCCCGGCAATCGAGTTCGATGGCGTGACGCTGGCCGTATTCGAAGCCGATGGTCTCGACGCGGGCGTAGCGCGCCAGCGCCCAGGCGAGGCACGTCGCGGAGTCCTGCCCGCCGGAGAACAGCACCAGCGCGGTCTGATCGGAGTGAGTTTCAGTCATGCGGCTGGCTGTAGCACCACGCGCCGCCGCCGCCAAATCACGCTGATTTTTGCTGGGCCGCCGCCCCGGCTTGCGGCATAGGAAGGCATCGCCTCACACCGGATCCCCGCCATGACCCCTTCCCGCGATATTGCCCGCCTGATCGAGATCATGGCCCAGCTGCGCACGCCCGGCACCGGCTGCCCGTGGGACCTCGAGCAGGATTTCGCGACGATCGCGCCCTACACCATCGAGGAAGCCTTCGAGGTCGCCGAGGCGATCGCCCGGCACGATCTGGAGGATCTGCGTGACGAACTCGGCGATCTGTTGCTGCAGGTGGTGTTTCATTCGCGGATTGCCGAGGAACGCGGCGCGTTCGCGTTCGGCGACGTGGTCGAGGCGGTCACCCGCAAGATGATCCGCCGCCATCCCCACGTCTTCGCCGACGCCGACGGCAACATTGCGCCATCGCATGTCGAGGGCGTGTGGGATCGCATCAAGGCCGAGGAGAAGGCCGAGCGCGCCGCCCGCCGCGGCGCTGTCGAACCGCCGGCGAATTCGGTGCTGGCCGGCGTCAAGGCCGGGCAGCCGGCGCTGTCGCGCGCCATGGAGCTGCAGCGCAAGGCGTCCAAGGTCGGCTTCGACTGGAACGATCCGCGCGAGGTGCTGAAGAAGATCCGCGAGGAAGCCGACGAGATCGAGGCCGCGCTCGACCGCGGCGACAAGAGCGAGATGGCCGAGGAAACCGGCGACCTGATGTTCGCGCTGGTCAACCTCGCCCGCCACACCGGTGCCGATCCCGAAATGGCGCTGCGCGGCACCAACACCAAGTTCGAACGCCGCTTCGCCTATATCGAGCGGGCCCTCGCCGCACGCGGCCAGTCGCCGGAAACCGCCTCGCTGGCCGAGATGGACGCGCTGTGGAACGAGGCCAAGACCACCGAATTCGCCGATCAAGCGAGATAAAGCCGCCGCGGCCAGTTCCGGTCGGCCCTGCGACACCCTATCTTGAGCGCTGGTGTAACCAGCAGAGGGGGCGGCGCAGGCGCCATGCTATCGGTGGAATTGGCAATCGTGGTGACGCTGATCGTCGCCAACGGATTGCTTGCGATGTCTGAGCTGGCGATCGTCTCCTCCCGCCCGGCCCGGCTGGCCCTGCTCGCCCAGAAGAACGTCCGCGGCGCCAAGCAGGCGCTGAAGCTGTCCGAAGACCCCGGCAAGTTCCTCTCCACCGTGCAGATCGGCATCACGCTGGTCGGCGTGCTGTCCGGCGCGTTCTCCGGCGCCACGCTCGGGCAACGCCTGACCGAATATCTCGCCGCGCTGTCGGTGCCGTTCGCCGATATCCTCGGCTTCGGCCTGGTGGTAGCGGTGATCACCTATGCGACGCTGATTGTCGGCGAGCTGGTGCCGAAGCAGGTCGCGCTGCGCAATCCCGAAGCGGTCGCCGCCAAGGTGGCGCCGGCGATGGCGCTGATCGCCAAGATCTCGCGGCCACTGGTGTTCGTGCTGGATTTTTCCGGCAAGGCGATCCTCAGCCTGCTCGGCCAGAGCGGCGTGATGCAGGACAAGATCTCCGAGGAGGAGATTCACAATCTGGTGCTCGAGGCCGAGACCGCCGGCGTGCTCGAGCCCGGCGAGCGCGAGATGATTGCCGGCGTGATGCGGCTTGGCGACCGGCCGGTCGGCGCGGTGATGACGCCGCGTCCGGAGGTCGATCTGTTCGACCTCGGCGACTCGCTGGAGCAGGTCCGCGAGGCCTTCCTCAACAGCCCGCATTCGCGCCTGCCTGTGACCGACGGCGATCGCGACGATCCGATCGGCATCATCCAGGCCAAGGATTTGCTCGAAGTCTATCTGCGCGGCGACAAGCCGGATTTGCGCGCGCTGGTGCGCGATGCGCCGGTGATCCCCTCCTCGGCCGACGCCCGCGACGTGCTGGCGACGCTGCGGCAGTCGTCGGTGCACATGGCGCTGATCTACGACGAGTTCGGCGCGTTCGAAGGCGTCGTGACTACGGCCGATATTCTGGAGTCGATCGTCGGCGCGTTCGGCAACGAGGAAGGCCCGCCGGAGCCCGCCGCGGTGCGTCGCGACGACGGCTCCTACCTGATCGCCGGCTGGATGCCGGTCGACGAATTCGGCGATCTGCTGCCGGTGTCGATTCCGCCGCATCGCGACTATCACACGGTCGCCGGCCTGGTGCTGCAGCACTACGGCGCGCTGCCCAACATCGGCGACAAGTTCGAGTATCAGGGCTGGGAAATCGAGATCCTCGACCTCGACGGCCGGCGCATCGACAAGATCCTGGCCACCCGCGTGGCCGACGTCGAGGCGGCTGCATGATCAGGCCGGCCGGCACGGCGCACAGCCGCGCCCGGGCGCTGACGGCCGTGCGCGCTGCGCACACCGCGATCTGGGCGTTCTTCGCCGGTTCGATCGTCCTTATCCCGATCGCCACCCTGCGCGGCGAACTCATCGCCGCGCTGTGGATGAGCCTGTTCGTCTGGGGCGAAGTGCTGGTGCTGCTGCTCAACCGGATGCGCTGCCCGCTGACCAGCGTCGCCGCACGCTACACCGACGACCGCGCCGACAATTTCGACATCTGGCTGCCGTCCTGGCTCGCCCGTCACAGCCAGCGGATCTTCGGCACCTTGTTCGCCGCCAGCCAGTTGCTGCTCGGCCACGCGCTGCTGAGCGACTGAGCGCGTCTCAGCTCCAAACGGCAGCGGCCGCCCGGTTGCCCGAGCGGCCGCGCATCCCCCACCCCCGCTGAAACCTCAGAACGGAATATCGTCGTCCATATCGTTGGGGCGGCCACCGCCACCGCCGCCGCTGCTGGCCGCCGCCGGACGGCGCGAGCCGCCCCCCGAGCTGTAGCCACCACCGCCGGAGCTGTAGCCGCCCGACGGACCGCCGGAGCCGAAGTCGCCGCCGGCATCATCCGAGCCGTAGCCGCCACCGCCGCCACCCGAGCGGCCATCCAGCATGGTCAGCACCGAGTTGAAGTTCTGCAGCACAACCTCCGTGCTGTAGCGCTCGGCGCCGCTCTGGTCGGTCCATTTCCGCGTCTGCAGCTGGCCTTCGATGTAAACCTTCGCACCCTTCTTGAGGTACTGCTCGACGACCTTGCACAACCCTTCGTTGAAAATCACGACGCGGTGCCATTCGGTCTTTTCCTTGCGCTCGCCGGAGGCGCGGTCGCGCCAGCTCTCGGAGGTCGCAATCCGCAGGTTGGCGATCGGTCGTCCGTCCTGGGTCCGCTTGATCTCGGGATCGGCGCCGAGATTGCCCACCAGGATCACCTTGTTCACGCTTCCCGCCATCGCCGTCTCCTTCAAATTCGAATCGCCCACCGTGATCGCGCGGGCTCAGGCGCCGGGCGCCTTGCTGTCCCGATAGCGCTTACGCTGTCCGCCGCGCGACGCCCATCCTCGGAGCGCCGCAAACCGCGCGACCGCCCCCGTTATCCACCGGGATCATACATATACGTTCCAGTTTTGTTCTCGCCAAGACTGGAACCTGCGGTCTCAACGGCATTTCTCAGGGCCTGGCGCCGGCTGGACGTCGAGCACGCTTGCCACGACAGGTAATTCGGTGCCTCGAACGGTAAATTACCGCTGGATTTTCAGGGCTTTCGGCGTGCCTCACTTCATCCGCAAGTGTGACTTTTCGGAGACGGCATTTTTCCGGGAACCGCGTATAGTTCCATCACGAAATCGACAAGGCGTGCGCGCCGGGCGGCATTCTGCGGGGGACACGCAGCCGCCAAGGATAACCGGGGTTATTACGATGAAAAAGCTTTTGCTCGGCACTGTTGCATTGTTCGCTTTGGGTGCGGCGCCTGTGATGGCCGCCGACCTCGCCGCCCGCCCTTACACCAAGGCTCCGCCGGTGATCGTCGCGCTCTACAACTGGTCCGGCTTCTACGTCGGCGCCAACGGCGGCTGGGGCACCAGCCGCAAGAGCTGGGATCTGTATGCGCCGGGCGGCCTCGTCAGCGAGGGCTCGCACGACGCTTCGGGCGCCACCGCGGGTGGTCAGATCGGCTACAACTGGCAGGTCGGCGCCTGGGTGTTCGGCGTCGAAGCGCAGGGCAACTGGGCCGACTTCAAGGGCTCGAACGCCAGCCTGGCGGTCGCGGGTGCAACCAACCAGTCCAAGATCGAAGCCTTCGGCCTGTTCACCGGTCGCGTCGGCTACGCCTGGAACAACGCCCTGCTCTACGCGAAGGGCGGCGCCGCGGTGGTCAGCGACAAGTACAGCTACTATCCGACCGCAACCGGAGTGACCGTCGCCACCGCCTCGGAAACCCGTTGGGGTGCGGCAGTCGGTGCAGGCTTCGAATACGGCTTCACCCCGAACTGGTCGTTCGCGGTCGAGTACGATCACCTCTTCCTCGACAAGAAGGACGTGACCTTCACGAGCGGCGTGTCGGATCGCATCAAGCAGGACGCAGACCTTGTTACCGCCCGCATCAACTATCGTTGGGGCGGCCCGGTCGTCGCGAAGTACTGAGCTTCGCGCGCTCGCCGAAAGACGGCGAGGCTCAAGCGTCCACACGACAGATTCCAAGAAAGGCCGGCCTCGCGCCGGCCTTTCCGTTTTTGGGCTGATGCCCGTTACCGACGTTGGGCCCCATCACGGGCGACTTGGCCGTCCGGCGTCCCAGATCCAGATGTCCGTGAGTCGGGCAGCGCGAGGCTGGAGTACTCGCGTCCTGATGGTCGACGACGCTGATCCCGGCTCGGTCCTATCAGTGAAATAGCACCTCATCTGCCCG
>NZ_JBMDXE010000017.1:0-32818 GCF_048594845.1 Rhodopseudomonas sp.
GGCGCGATCGGCGCCGTATTTCTCGAAGGCCGCGATGCGGCCGCCCTTGCTGCTGACCACCTGCTTGAACGCCGCCTCGACCACGCCCCCATAGGCATTGTCGGGCAAAAGCGCTGCGTAGGAGCGTTTGCCGACGCCGGCATTGCCGGGGGCCGACAGCGGCAGCACCAGCCCGACCTTGACCCGGCCGTTGCCGACCGCCTGGCCCTGCTGTTGCGGCTGCGCCGCGTCCGGCGACTGCTGGCCGAACTGGCTGGTCATGGTCTGCTGCACGCCCGAACACGCCGCGAGCATCGGTGCGCCGAGGATCAGGCCGACGGCCGTCCGGCGTGTCGTGCGCAGCGGCTTGAAACTGGGGTCGCGCAGGTCTGCCATATCGCCTCTTCGAACGACGTAGGGCCGGCGGGGCGCCGATTGCCGATGTCGCACTGATTGAAGTCTTGCTGTTTCGCCCGGCCGAGGCCGCGGCCGGGTCCGGTCCTCCCCCGAGGCCGGACACCTCATCATAATCTCGGCGAATGATTAACCAAAACAAAAGGTTTACGCTGCCCACCGTGACCGAACGAATGTGATGTCCGGTATCGCGCCTTTCCCCTAGACTGCAGCCATGCGCGCCCGACCCATGCCCTCCGCTTCGCCCGATTCGCCCGCCGACGCCGAGGCGCGAAGCTTTCTGGTGGCGGGCCAGAAGCTGACGGCACCGCGCGCCGCGCCCGGCCTCTATCTGGTCGCAACCCCCATCGGCAATCTCGGCGACATCACCCTGCGGGCATTGGAGACGCTGGCCGGCGTCGACCTGATTGCCTGCGAGGATACCCGAATCAGCCACCGGCTGACCGAACGCTACGGCATCTCCGCGCCGCTGACCGCCTATCACGAGCACAATGCCGCACAGGCGCGGCCGAAGATTCTCGACCGGCTGGCGCGCGGCGGTTCGGTGGCGCTGGTATCGGACGCCGGCACGCCGCTGATTTCCGACCCAGGCTTCAAGCTGGTGCGCGAAGCGACCGCGGCCGGCCACGAAGTGATCGCGCTGCCCGGCGCCTCCGCGGTGCTGGCGGCGCTGACGCTGGCGGCGCTGCCGACCGACCGGTTCTTCTTCGACGGCTTCCTGCCCGCCAAGCAGGGCGCGCGGCGCAACCGGCTCGGCGAACTCGCCGGGATCGACGCCACGCTGGTGCTGTTCGAGGCCGGCAGCCGGATCCACCACAGCCTGCGCGACCTTGCCGACGTGCTGGGCGATCGCGACGCCGCGGTGTGCCGCGAACTCACAAAGCTGCATCAGGAAGTCCGCCGCGCGCCGCTGCAGCAACTGGCCGACACGGCGGAAACGCTCGACACCCGCGGCGAATTCGTCGTGGTGATCGGCCCGCCCGATACGGCCGCGCAGGCGATGACGCGGGATGCGCTCGACGCCTGGCTGCGCGATGCGCTGCAGGGCGCCAGCGTCAAGGATGCGGTGGCGCGGGCGGTCGAGATTTCGGGCAGGCCGCGCCGCGAGATCTATGCCCGCGCGCTCGAACTGGTGCGGGAACGCAAGGCCGAAGATGGCGAAGCTCCGGATGGCGAAGACTGACGGCACCCCCGCGCCCGAACGCGTCGCCGCATTTCAGACCGGCCTCTCGGCCGAAACGCGCGCCGCCGCGCTGCTGATGGCGAAGGGCTACCGCATTCTGGCGCGCCGCTTCAAAACCCCGTACGGCGAGATCGACATCGTGGCGCAGCGACGCAAGCTGATCGCCTTCGTCGAGGTCAAGGCGCGGGCGCGGCTCGACGATGCCGCCTATGCGGTGACGCCGCGGCAGCAGCAGCGCATCATCGCGGCGGCCGAAGCCTGGCTGATGCAGCATCCCGACCACGCCGCGTTCGAGCTGCGGTTCGACGCGGTGCTGGTGGCGCCGAAGCGGCTGCCGCAACATCTGCCGCGGCGTTCGACGCCAGCGCTTGACCGCAATGGCCGATCGGCCGATAGCCGTTCGGGCCGACAGTCCTTGAGCCGATCGTCGTTCGGCTCGCAATCCCGGAAACTGTGCATGACATTGAAGGTCGCCGTCCAGATGGACCCCATCGCGCGGATCAACATCCGCGGCGATTCCACCTTCGCGCTGCTGCTCGAAGCGCAGAAGCGCGGCCATGCGATCTCGTACTTCACGCCCGACAAACTGTCGCTGCGCGGCAACGACGTCGTCGCCTCGGTGCAGTCGCTGCAGGTGCGCGACCAGGAAGGTGATCACTTCACGCTCGGCGAGCCGACGCGCGTCGACATGCGCGGCTTCGACGTCGTGCTGCTGCGCCAGGATCCGCCGTTCGATCTCGCTTACATCACCTCGACGCATCTGCTCGAGCGCATCCATCCGCACACGCTGGTGGTCAACGATCCGGCCAGCGTGCGCAACGCGCCCGAGAAACTGTTCGTGATGGATTTCGCCGAGCTGATGCCGCCGACGCTGATCAGCCGCAACCTCGACGAGATCAACGCGTTCCGCGCCGAGCATGGCGCCGTGGTGATGAAGCCGCTGCACGGCCATGGCGGCGCCGCGGTGTTTCGCGTGCTGCCGCAGGACATCAATTTCGGCTCGCTCTACGACATGTTCGCGGTGACGTTCCGCGAGCCATGGGTGATCCAGCGCTTCCTTCCGGAAGTGAAGCACGGCGACAAGCGCATCATCCTGGTCGACGGCGAATTCGCCGGCGCGGTCAACCGCGTGCCGGCCGCCGACGATCTGCGCTCCAACATGGTCCGCGGCGGTGCGGCAGCAGCGACCGATCTGTCCGAGAAGGAGCGGACCATCTGCGCCACGCTCGGCCCCAAACTACGCGAGCGCGGTTTGTTGTTCGTCGGCATCGACGTGATCGACGGTTACCTCACC
Organism: Rhodopseudomonas sp.; assembly: GCF_048594845.1. GTDB lineage: Bacteria > Pseudomonadota > Alphaproteobacteria > Rhizobiales > Xanthobacteraceae > Rhodopseudomonas. The sequence continues at coordinate 2,871 of NZ_JBMDXE010000017.1, forward strand.
GAGATCAACGTCACCTCGCCGACCGGCATCCGCGCCGTGGCGCGACTCGGCGGGCCGGACATCGCGGCGCGGGTCTGGGATGTGATCGAAGCCAAGCGGGCGTGAGGTCGCGCACACTCGCGACGGCGAACTGATTGCCGGTATCTAAGTAAAAAGTAGTAGATGAGCGTCAGCGGCGTCTTGCCACTGGCGCTCTGCCGTTTCCATCTCTAACCTTTGGTTTTCAGGTATTGGTTGCCGACCCGGTCGCGGCGCTCTCCGCCCGCCCCTTATTGTCTCGGGAGATCGCATTGCAGATTCTCATTGCTCCTCACCGAAGCCTGGTACTCTCAGACCGTCCGATCGTCTCCGGCCGGGCCAGCCATCATGTCCTCGCGCGTCAACAGGTGATGACATGACCGCGACACAGAAGTCCCGCTCCGCTCGCGGCGTCACGGCCGACCATGGCGGCAGCGACAAGGCTGCGTCGGTCGACGCGCTGGCCTCGACCATCAACCGCGCCATCGAGCAGGCCGAAGATCTCGGCATCGGCTCCGCGGTGCAGCTGTTGATGATGGCGCGGCTCGAAGTCGATCTCACCGAGATCGCGCTCGAGACCAAGCTCAAGAAGACGGCCTGACGCGGGCTCGCCGCCCGCCGTCCTGAGAACGATGTTCACTTAATGTTCTTGCGCGGTTCCATCGGCCGCGCTAGCGTTTGGCGTCTGCAGGGGGCGTCATGGTCCAGCACGTATCCACGGTGGCTTTCGAAGGCATCGAGGCCCGCGCGGTCGATGTCCAGGTCCAGGTCTCGCCCGGCCTCCCGGCCTTTGCGGTGGTCGGATTGGCCGACAAGGCCGTGTCGGAAGCGCGCGAGCGGGTTCGCTCGGCGCTGATCGCCTCGGGCCTCGCCCTGCCGGCACGGCGCATCACCGTCAATCTCGCTCCCGCCGATCTGCCCAAGGAAGGCAGCCATTACGACCTGCCGATCGCGCTGGGCCTGATGGCGGCGATCGGCGCCATCCCGTCCGATGTGCTGGCGGGCTTCACCGTGCTGGGCGAACTCGGCCTCGATGGCTCGATCGCCGCGGTGGCCGGCGTGCTGCCGGCCGCGATCGCCGCCAACGCCCGCGACGAAGGCCTGATCTGCCCCGCCGCCTGCGGCTCCGAAGCCGCCTGGGCCAGCCCGGACCTGCAGATCATCGCCGCCAGCTCGCTGATCCAGCTCGCCAATCATTTCAAGGGCACGCAGCTGCTCGGCCGGCCGCAGCCGCGGGTACACGAGGCGGAGACCTCGACGCTCGATCTGCGGGACATCAAGGGCCAGGAAAGCGCCAAGCGAGCGCTGGAGATTGCTGCCGCGGGCGGGCACCACCTCCTGATGGTCGGCTCGCCCGGCTCCGGCAAGTCGATGCTGGCGGCGCGGCTGCCCTCGATTCTGCCGCCGCTGTCGCCGGCCGAACTGCTGGAGGTCTCGATGATCGCCTCGGTGGCGGGCGAGATTCGCGACGGCGCACTGACGGCGCGGCGGCCGTTCCGCGCGCCGCATCACTCCGCCAGCATGGCGGCGCTGACCGGCGGCGGCATCAAGGCGCGCCCCGGCGAAATCTCGCTGGCGCATCAGGGCGTGCTGTTTCTCGACGAACTCCCCGAATTCGATCCGCGCGTGCTGGATTCACTACGGGCGCCGCTGGAAACCGGCGAGGTCGCGGTGTCGCGCGCCAATCATCGCGTCACCTATCCGGCGCGAGTGATGCTGGTGGCGGCGATGAACCCGTGCCGCTGCGGCCGTGCTTACGAGCCCGGCTATGCCTGCAAGCGCGGCCGCGTCGATCGCTGCAGCGCGGACTATCAGTCGCGCATTTCCGGTCCGCTGATGGACCGCATCGACCTGAGGATCGAAGTCCCGGCGGTGACGGCCGCCGACCTGATCCTGCCGCCGGCCGCAGAAGGCTCGGCCGAGGTGGCGGCCCGGGTGGCGGCGGCGCGCGAGTTGCAGCGCCGGCGCTATGCGGCGCTCGGCCTGCCGCAGATCCGCACCAATGCCGAAGCCCCGGCCGCGGCGCTCGAGACCGTGGCGCAGCCCGATGCGGCCGGGCTCAAGCTGCTGCGCGATGCCGCCGAAACCATGCGGCTCTCGGCGCGCGGTTATCACCGCGTGCTGCGCGTCGCCCGTACGCTGGCCGACCTCGACGGCAGCGACACGATCGGCCGGCTGCACCTCGCCGAAGCGCTGTCCTACCGGGCTCTGGGCGAAGACGTCCGCAACGCGGCGTGATGGTGAATCGGCGCGCCCGCGTATCAACCTGCTGGTAACGACCTTTGTTTACGCTTCGCTGACCATAGCCCCTCGTCTCGGGGCTGGTGTTGGCAAGGCGTTGTGATGTTGCGTTTTCGAGTGCTGGCCTCGACCGTTCCGCTGATGCTGCTGGGCCTGTTCGCCCATAGCGAACTGATCGCCGGGCCGCAGCCCTGCATCGCCGCCGGCGACCGCGTGGTGCAGATCGCGCCGGCCTCCTGGATGGCTCAGTTCCGGGTCGGCTTCACCGACGATCCGTCGCGCGCTACCGTGCGGGTGCAGATCGTGGACGATCCGGATGCCGCCGACTTCGCGGTTTCGGACGACGCCGTCAATGACGAGCAGAGCGCGTGTGGGTCGGCTCCCGATCATCGCCTGGTCGCCATCGCGGCGCATCCCTCGGCGGGTGAGCCGGTGATCTATCTGACCCACGAGGCCGGCACCGCGGCCGACTACCGGATCTTTGTGCGGTCGACCAGGTTCAGCGAGCGCGAAGCCGCGGCGCTGCTGATCGGCGCCTCGGCGCGCCATCGGCCGATCAGTACCGCCTCCCTCGCTGGCGACTCTTAAGCTTCGGTCAACCCTGTCGGCATCGCACCGCCGATCAGTGCGTGCGCTTCAAACTCTTTGCAACGTCAGCCTTTGATACTGCCGCACGCTGAGTGCCGGAGGATCGGGTGGACGTATGACGGAATGGCTGCGAAGCGGATCGGAACGCCGGGCGTTCGCGCGCCGGTTTCCCCGGCTGGCGTTCGCGCTTCGCGGCGGCCTGATGATCGCGGCCGTGCTCGCTGCGGTGCTGGCGGTGATCGGCATCGCTCGGCCGGCCACCACGCCGCTGCTCGCCACCCTCGGCGTGAGTGTGCTGCTGGCCTGTCTGTGCGTCGCGCTGGCGGTGCAGAGCCTGCGGCTGCGGCGGATGCGCGGCGCCTATCACTCCGTGGCCCTGCACAATGAATCGCTTGCCGATCGGAACTGGGAGCTGGAGGCCGCGCAGGAACACGCCCGCGCCCTACGCGAGGACTCTGCGATCCCATCGCCGCGACGAAGCGAAACGCCGGCCGGCGCCAGGTCGCGGCTGCTGGCGATGGCATCTCACGAGATGCGCACGCCGCTGGGCGGCATCATCGGGATGAGCCGGCTGCTACTCGATACGCCGCTATCGCCCGAACAGGCGACCTACGCGCGCGCGGTGAAGACGTCGGGCGAGGCGCTGCTGTCGCTGATCGATCAATTCCTCGACGACGCGCGGATCGACGCCAACCGGATCGAGCTGGACCATGCCCCCTTCGCACTCACGGCGCTGATCGAGGAGATCACCGAACTGCTGGCGCCGCGAGCGCAGGCGCGCGGTCTCGAGATCGCCGCCGACGTCGACGAGCGGTTGCCCGCGCATGTGATCGGCGATGCCGCGCGGCTGCGTCAGGTGCTGCTCAATCTCGCCGGCAACGCCATCAAGTTCACCACCGAGGGCGGCGTTGCGCTGGTCGTCCAGCCCGGCGGGCGAGACGGCGAGATCGATATCGTGGTCCGCGACACCGGCATCGGCATCGCGCCGGAAGCGCAGCAGCTCATCTTCGGCGAGTTCGAACAGGCCGACGAGGCGATCGCCCGCACCTATGGGGGCACCGGGCTAGGCCTGAGTATCAGCGAGCGCATCGTCCGCCGCATGGGCGGACGCATCACGCTGCGCAGCGAGCCGGGCGTCGGCAGTCTTTTCACCGTGACGTTGCCGCTCACTACGGCCGAGGACCGGGACACAGGCCGCTCCGCCGCGCCCGATCTCACCGGCGAGGCGGTGCTGATCGCCGCGCCGCAGAGCATCGAGGCGGAGCTGGTCGCGCGGCGGCTGCAACGTTGGGGCGCGCAGGTCCGCGTGCTGACGGACCCGGAGCAAGTTCGTGCGGCATTACGGTCGCAATCCTGGGCCGCGATCCTGATCGATATCGGCTTCGGCCGCGAGGTCGCCGAGGCGCTGGCGCAGAGCGCCGAACCGCATGCGGCGCAACGCATCGTGCTGCTGACGCCCTCGTTGCGATCGGAATTGCTGCCGGAGCTGCCGGCCGCCTTCACAGGCTATCTGGTCAAGCCGCTGCGTCGGGCCTCGCTGGCGGCGCGGCTCGGCGGCGCGCTGATCGATGTCGCAGCGCCCGGGATTGCCGATGGCGAACCGCCCGGCTTCGCGCTTCCGCCGCCATCGCATCGGCTCTCCGTGCTGGTCGCCGAAGACAACGACATCAATGCGCTGCTGATCCGCGCGCTGCTCGACAAGCTCGGCCATCGCGCGGTGATCGCTACCGACGGCCGGCAGGCCGTGCAGCATTGGCTGGCGGCACGCAGCGACGGCACGCCGTTCGACCTGGTGCTGATGGATCTGCAGATGCCGTTGCTCGACGGCCTCGCCGCGACCCGGCAGATCCGCGCGCATGAAGTTGCCGCCGGAGCGGGACCTACGCCGATCGTGGCGCTGACCGCCAATACGCTGGCAGAGGATCGCGCCGCCTGCCTCGACGCCGGCATGGACGGCGTGCTGATCAAGCCGCTCGACCGCGACAAGCTCGCTGACGTCCTGGCCGAACTCACCGCCGCACGTCCGATGACTGTGTAGTCGCGGCAACCTGTTACCAAACCGACATCCGGGCGTCGAAGTTCAGCCACGTGTCATGCGGCGGCAATCGATGTGTCACAACGCTGTCGGAACCCCGTGATCTTTGATGCGCGCAGGCCGCGCACCATTCGATTCGGTTGCAGGCGGCCACGAGGATGCCATGCAGACCGATCAGTTCGCCCGCTCGAAGAAATTCATCAAATTGCTGCGCCCCGAGATGGCCGGCGCCGCGGCGCAGACCGCGATCACCTGGTTCAAGCCGGCGCTGAAAATCGGCGACCACGGCAAGCCGATCGCACAGCCGGCGCAAACGCCCGCGACGCTCGGCCGGCTCGGCGCGCTGGAGGTGCGGCTGGCGCAGAAGAAGCAGGACATCAAGCGCGCCCAGAAGCTGCGCTACCGGGTGTTCTACAAGGACGGCACCGCGATCGCCGATGCCGCAACGCTGCTGGCGCGGCGCGACAAGGACGCGTTCGACAAGATCTGCGATCATCTGCTGGTGATCGATCACGCCGCCAAGCCGTCGCTGAGCGGGAAGCAGCCGGTCGTCGGCACTTATCGCTTACTTCGTCAGGAGGTCGCCGATCGCCACGGCGGGTTCTACACCGAGAACGAATTCGACATCGCCGGCATGATCGCGCAACATCCGCAGCTGCGTTTCCTCGAGCTCGGCCGCTCCTGCGTACTGCCGCCGTATCGCAACAAGCGCACCGTCGAGCTGTTGTGGCACGGCATCTGGAGCTATGTGCGTCAGCACGGCGTCGACGTGATGATCGGCTGCGCCAGCTTCGACGGCACCGATCCTGAGCGCCTCGCGCTGCCGCTGTCGTTCCTGCATCACTACGCCGCCGCGCCCGAAGCCTGGCGCGCCAAGGCGCATCCGTCGCGCTATGTCGAGATGAACCGGATGCCGAAAGACGCGGTCAACCAGAAAGCCGCGCTGCGCGAACTGCCGCCGCTGATCAAAGGCTATCTGCGGCTCGGCGCCACGATCGGCGAGGGCGCCGTGATCGACCATCAGTTCGGCACCACCGACGTGCTGATCATCATGCCGGTCTCGGCGATCAGCAGCCGCTACATCGAGCACTTCGGCGCGGACGCGACCCGGCACGCGGCGTAATCGCGACCTCTCCGCACTGACAGTCGTCATCCCCCGCGAATGCGGGGGATCCAGTATCCTAGAGCGTTCGCGTTCAGCACTTAGCTGACAATAAGCGCTCTGGAATACTGGGTCGCCCGGTCGAGCCGGGCGATGACGGTGGCGGGTGGGGCGGCGTCTACACACCTGTCATTGCCGGGCTTGACCCGGCAATCCATCTTCTTCGAGAAAACACATCTTCATGCGCGCCATCGCGCGCGATGGATGCGCGGGTCAAGCCCGCGCATGACGGGCGGTGGAAATTACAACCGCCGCAGCGCCACCGAATCGACCACGTGGTCGGCGCCCTTCTTCAGGATCAGCGTCGCGCGCGGCCTGGTCGGGAGGATGTTGTCTTCGAGATTGGCCAGGTTGGTGCGTTCCCAGATCGCGATCGCGGTGGCGGTGGCTTCTTCGTCCGACAGCGGCGCGTAGCGGTGGAAGTAGGAGCGCGGGTCGTGGAACGCGGTGTCGCGCAGTGCCAGGAAGCGCCGGATGTACCAGTCGCGCAGCACCGGCTCTTCGGCATCGATATAGACCGAGAAATCGAAGAAGTCCGACACCACCGGGACCGCCTGGCCGTCGCGCGGCAGCCGGCCGGTCTGCAGCACGTTGACGCCCTCGACGATCAGGATGTCGGGGCGATCCACCACGGTGAACTTGTTGGGCACGATGTCGTAGGTGAGATGCGAATAGATCGGCGCCTTGACCTTGCGGCGTCCGGACTTGATGTCGCTGAGGAAGCCGAGCAGCGCCGGCAGATCGTAGCTCTCCGGAAAGCCCTTCTTCTGCAGGATGCCGGCGCGCTCCAGAATCGCGTTCGGATACAGGAAGCCGTCGGTGGTGACGAGATCGACCTTCGGGCGCGGCGACCAGCGCGCCAGCAGCGCCTGCAGCACGCGGGCGGTGGTCGATTTTCCGACCGCAACCGAGCCGGCGACCCCGATGATATACGGCATCTTGCGTTCGACCACGCCAAGGAAGCGGCGTTGCGCGTAGTAAAGCTGCTGCATCGACGCGACGTGGATCGACAGCAGCCGCGACATCGGCAGATAGATCTCTTCGACCTCGGTGAGATCGAGCCGGTCGTGCATCGACTTCAGCGCCGCGATCTCGGCGGCGTCGAGCGTCATCGGCGTATCCTGGCGCAGATTGGCCCACTCCGACCGCGAGAAGATGCGGTAGGGGTTGTAGTGGTGCAGTTCCGACCTGGCATCCATCGCGGGGTCCTCGCCTTGTTTGTCCGTGACCGGCTTTTGTTGTTGTTGCGGCTCTGGGCCGATGGGAATTGTGACTTCGTTCTTGCGCGCAGCCGCCCGGCTGCGCGGATCTGCTAATCGCGTTTGCGCGAGGCTTTCTCTTCCAGGCCCGACATCGAGGTGCGCTGGCCGAGCGCAGCCTCGACTTCTTCGAGCGTCACGCCGCGCGCCTTCAGCAGCACCAGCATGTGGAACAGCACGTCGGCGGCCTCGGCGATCAGGTGGCTGCGGTCGTTTTCGACCGTGGCGATCACCAGCTCGACCGCTTCCTCGCCGAATTTCTTGGCGCAGTGCTCGGCGCCTTTGTCGAGCAGCTTCTTGGTGTAGGAGACGTCGCCGCTCGAGGCAGCCCGGGCGTCGATGACGCCAGCGAGGTCTTGAAGGGTGAAGCGGGCCATACGCGTACTCTACAATTCTGCCGGTGCGAGATTACCGCGCCGGTCGACGGGATGCTAGGGATCGAGCCGCATCGGCAAACCGGCCTGCAGCATATGATCCTTGGCCTGACGAATGGTGTATTCGCCGAAATGGAAGATCGAGGCCGCCAGCACCGCGGTGGCGTGGCCCTCGCGGATGCCGTCGACCAGATGGTCGAGATTGCCGACGCCACCCGAGGCGATCACCGGCACGCCGACGCTGTCGGCAATGGCGCGGGTCAGCGGCAGGTCGAAGCCGGATTTGGTGCCGTCGCGGTCCATCGAGGTCAGCAGGATTTCGCCGGCGCCGAGCGAGACGACTTCCTGCGCGAATTCGATGGCGTCGATCCCGGTGCCCTTGCGGCCGCCATGGGTGAAAATCTCCCAGCGGTCCTTGCCCGGCACCCGCTTGGCGTCGATCGCCACCACGATGCACTGGTCGCCGAACTTCTCGGCCGCTTCCTTGACGAATTCGCGCCGCGCCACCGCGGCCGAATTGATCGAGACCTTGTCGGCGCCACTGCGCAGCAGCGTCTTGATATCGTCGACGGTGCGCACGCCGCCGCCGACTGTCACCGGCATGAAGCAGGCCTCGGCGGTGCGCCGCACCACGTCCAGCATGATGCCGCGGTTCTCATGCGTGGCGGTGATATCGAGGAAGCACAGCTCGTCGGCGCCGGCGGCGTCATAGGCGATCGCGGCTTCGACCGGATCGCCAGCGTCGCGCAGATCGACGAAGTTGACGCCCTTGACGACGCGGCCGTCCTTGACGTCGAGGCAGGGGATGACGCGGACCTTGAACATCGCGGCGTCCTTACGCGGCCTTGGCGGCGCCGATCAGCGCCAGCGCCTGTGCCGGATCGAGCCGGCCGTCATACAGCGCGCGCCCGGCGATCGCGCCTTCGAGCTTCTTGGCGCGCGGGGATAGCAGCGTCTCGACGTCGGCGATCGAAGCGAGCCCGCCCGAGGCGATCACCGGGATGCTGATCGCCTCAGCCAGCGCGATGGTGGCGTCCCAGTTGATGCCCTTCAGCAGGCCGTCGCGGGCGATGTCGGTGAAGATGATCGCGGCGACGCCGGCGTCCTCGAAGCGCTGCGCGATTTCCAACGCGGTGACTTGCGAGCTTTCCGCCCAGCCCTCGACCGCGACGTTGCCGTCGCGGGCATCGAGCCCGACGGCGACGCGGCCGGGAAATTGCTTGGCTGCTTCCTTCACCAGCGCCGGATCGCGGACCGCGGCGGTGCCGATGATCACGCGGCTGATGCCCTTGCTCAGCCAGGCTTCGATGGTCTTCAGATCGCGGATGCCGCCGCCGAGCTGCACCGGCATCGACACCACCTTGAGCATCGCCTCGACCGCCTGCGCGTTCATCGGCTTGCCGGCGAAGGCGCCGTCGAGATCGACGACGTGCAGATACTGAAAGCCCTGCGCCGCAAAGCTTTGCGCCTGCGCGGCCGGATCGAGATTGAACACGGTGGCGCGCGCCATGTCGCCCTGTTCGAGCCGCACGCACTGGCCGTTCTTGAGATCGATCGCGGGGAAGAGAATCACGGCTTCCACTTCAAAAAGTTCGAGATCAGCGCCAGGCCGAAGCGCTGGCTCTTTTCGGGGTGAAACTGGGTGCCCAGCATGGTGTCGCGGCCGACCACCGCGGTGAGCGGGCCGCCATACTCGGCGCGGGCCAGGATGTCGGTCTCGTTCTCGGCGGCGAGGTGGAAGGAATGCACGAAGTACGCATGCAGGCCTTTCGGCCCGAGCGGCAGCTTCTCCAGCACCGGATGTTCGCGCAGCATGTCGAGCGTATTCCAGCCCATATGCGGGATCTTCAGATCTTCCTGCTTGGGCGCGATCTTGACGACGTCGCCGGGAATCCAGCCGAGGCCCTCGGTGGTGACGTGCTCCTTGCCGCGGGTCGCCATCAGCTGCATGCCGACGCAGATGCCGAAGAACGGCCGCGCCTTGACCCGCACCGTCTCGTTGAGCGCCTCGACCATGCCGTCGATCGCATCGAGCCCCTTGCGGCAGTCCGCAAAGGCGCCGACGCCCGGCAGCACCACGCGGTCGGAGCGAAACACCTGCTCGGGATCGCGGGTGACGATGATCTTTTCGGGGTTCTCCATGCTCCGCGCCGCGCGCTCGAACGCCTTGGCAGCCGAGTGCAGATTGCCGGAGCCGTAATCGACGATCGCGACGCTCATCGCAGGCCTCCCGGACGCGGGAACGAGCCGACGATATCGCCGTGGATCGACGATGCCGGCAACGGCATGCCGCGGGTTGGGGGCGGCGCACCGCGGTCGATCGGCAGCGAGAAGCTGACCGGAGCCGGCTGTCGGCCAGACCAGCGGTCGAAGAACCGGCGCTCGGCAGAGGGCAGGTCGTCGCCGACCACGACGTCGAGCTGGCGCCAGCCGCGGCGGGCCAACGTCCAGCGCCACAGGCTGCCGGCTTCGAGGCCGAGCAGAGCGGCGATCAGCAGCAACACCAGCAGGCGCGGCCCGCTGGCGACGCCGAGCGCGTTCAGCGCGACCGTGGCCGCCACCGTCACCACCACATAGGCCAGCAGCGCCAGCCACAGCCGGCGAGTCAGCAGCCAGAACGGCCCGAACACGAACGCCCAGAAATAGAAGCCGTCGCGCACGAACACAAAACGGTCCGGCGCGGCGCTCCGCTCGTCGGCATCCGCCGGGGGCGCGTGAACTGTATAGACCGGCATCAAGACTTCTCCGCCGCTGGACGGCGCCTAGCCGCCGAGCTGACCCTTGGTCGAAGGCACTTCGCCCGCCGTCTGCGGATCGATCGCCACGGCCGCGCGGAGCGCCCGGGCCAGACCCTTGAAGCAGGATTCGGCAATATGGTGGCTGTTCAGCCCATATAGGGTCTCGACGTGCAGAGTCACGCCCGCATTGATGGCGAAGGCCTGGAACCATTCGCGCACCAGCTCGGTGTCGAATTCGCCGATCTTGTCGCGCGGAAACTCGGCCTTGAACACCAGGAACGGCCGGCCGGAGACGTCGATCACCACCCGGGTGAGCGTTTCGTCCATCGGCATCAGCATGCTGGCATAGCGGGTGATGCCCGCCATGTTGCCGAGCGCCTGCTTGACCGCCTGGCCGAGCGCGATGCCGACGTCCTCGGTGGTGTGGTGGAAGTCGACATGCAGATCGCCCACCGCCTTGACGGTGATGTCGATCCGGGAGTGCTTGGCCAGCAGCTCCAGCATATGGTCGAAGAAGCCGATCCCGGTCGCCGAATTGGACACGCCGGTGCCGTCGAGGTTGACGGTCACCTCGATGTCGGTCTCGCGGGTCTTGCGCTTGATCGTCGCCGTGCGCATGAAATCGGCCTCTCCTTGCGAAAACGGCGTCCTTTTAACAGGCGGATCACGCCTTCGCTACTGCACGGGGCGCAACGGCGTCCCGATCTTCGTCCTATGGTGACCGGTTTGCAGGCACCGCCCGGCCGCGTCCGATGGTCCGGAGATTTGCAAGCCGGCGTGGTCGTGCCTAGATCAGCGCTCGCGAAAGGTTTCCCATGAATATGTATTCCGCGGCGGGCGAAGGCTCGTCCCAAAGCCCCGGCTGGCACGGCACCACCATCCTGACGGTCCGCAAGGGCGGCAAGGTCGTGGTCGGCGGCGACGGCCAGGTCTCGATCGGCCAGACCGTGATCAAGGCCAACGCCAAGAAGGTCCGCAAGCTCGGCAAAGGCGAGGTGATCGGCGGCTTCGCCGGCGCAACCGCCGACGCCTTCACGCTGTTCGAGCGGCTCGAGGCCAAGCTCGAGCAGTATCCCGGCCAGCTGACCCGCGCGGCGGTCGAGCTCGCCAAGGACTGGCGCACCGACCGCTATCTGCGCCGGCTCGAAGCCATGATGATCGTAGCCGACAAGGACGTGTCGCTGGTGCTGACCGGCACGGGTGACGTGCTGGAGCCGGAAGCCGGCGTGATGGCGATCGGCTCCGGCGGCAATTATGCGCTGGCCGCCGCACGGGCGCTGATCGACACCGACCAGGACGCCGAGACCATCGTGCGCAAATCGCTCGGCATCGCCGCGGACATCTGCGTCTACACCAACGGCAATCTCACCATCGAGTCACTGCCCGCATGAGCATGGCGCGGGCCGAACGGCCGGCGGCGTCCGCGACCGGCCTGCCGGTCCGCTGGGCGCTTGTCGTCGTCGTGGCCCTGCTGGCGAGTCAGGCCATGGCGCTGTGGGCGATGGGACGGGTGCCGATCTGCACCTGCGGCACCGTCAAGCTGTGGCACGGCGTGGTGCAGAGTTCGGAGAACTCGCAGCACCTCACCGACTGGTACACCTTCTCCCATATCATCCACGGCTTCCTGTTCTACGCCGGCACGCGGCTGCTGCTGCCGCGCTGGTCGTGGGCGGCGCGGCTGATCGTGGCGGTGCTGATCGAAGGCGCCTGGGAGCTGACGGAGAATTCGAGCTTCATCATCGAGCGCTACCGCGCCGGCACGATCTCGCTCGATTACTACGGCGACAGCATCGTCAACTCGGTCGCCGACACGCTGGCGATGATCGCAGGCTTTCTGCTGGCGTGGCGGCTGCCGGTGGCCGCGACCATCGCAGTCGCGGTGCTGTTCGAAGTGCTGGTCGGGCTGCATATCCGCGACAACCTGACGCTCAACATCATCATGCTGATTCATCCGTTCGATGCCATCCGGCAGTGGCAGGCGGGACCGCCCATTATCTGACAGCTTTGCATCGGGCGGCTCGCATCTGACCGCTTGCTCCTCACTCCGACCGACCCTACGTAGGCCCCATGACCGACTTCTCTCCCCGCGAAATCGTCTCCGAACTCGACCGCTTCATCGTCGGACAGGCCGACGCCAAACGCGCGGTCGCCATCGCGCTGCGCAACCGTTGGCGGCGGCTGCAGCTCGAAGGCAGCCTGCGCGAGGAAGTGCTGCCGAAGAACATCCTGATGATCGGCCCGACCGGCGTCGGCAAGACCGAGATCGCGCGACGCCTCGCCAAGCTGGCCGGCGCGCCGTTCCTGAAGGTCGAAGCCACCAAGTTCACCGAAGTCGGTTATGTCGGCCGCGATGTCGAGCAGATCATCCGCGACCTCGTCGAAGTCGGCATCGCCCAGGTGCGCGAGAAGAAGCGCAAGGACGTTCAGGCGCGCGCCCAGGTCGCCGCCGAGGAGCGCGTGCTCGACGCGCTGGTCGGACCGGGATCGAGCGCAGCGACGCGCGACTCGTTCCGCCGCAAGCTGCGCGCCGGCGAACTCAACGACAAGGAAATCGAGGTCGACACCCAGGCTGGCGGCAGCGGATCGCCGATGTTCGAGATCCCCGGCATGCCGGGTGCGCAGATCGGCGCGATCTCGCTCGGCGACATTTTTGGCAAAATGGGCGGTCGCACCAAGACGCGGCGGCTCACCGTGGCCGACTCGCACGAGATCCTGGTCAATGAGGAAGCCGACAAGCTGCTCGACAACGATCAGCTGGTGCAGGAAGCAATCAGCGTCGTCGAGAACAACGGCATCGTGTTTCTCGACGAGATCGACAAGATCTGCGTGCGCGACGGCCGCAGCGGCGGCGAGGTTTCGCGCGAAGGCGTGCAGCGCGACCTGCTGCCGCTGATCGAAGGCACCACCGTCACCACCAAGCACGGCGCGGTGAAGACCGAGCACATCCTGTTCATTGCGTCGGGCGCCTTCCATATCGCCAAGCCGTCGGACCTGCTGCCCGAACTGCAGGGCCGCCTGCCGATCCGCGTCGAGCTCAACGCGCTCAGCCGCGACGACATGCGGCGCATCCTGACCGAGCCGGAGGCCTCGCTGCTCAAGCAATATGTGGCGCTGATGCAGACCGAAGGCGTGACGCTGGAATTCGGCGACGACGCCGTCGACGCGCTCGCCGACGTCGCGGTAGCGGTCAACTCCACGGTCGAGAACATCGGCGCGCGGCGGCTGCAGACCGTGATGGAGCGCGTGCTCGACGAGATCTCCTTCGTCGCTCCCGACCGCGGCGGCGAAACCATCCGCATCGACGCCGACTACGTCCAGAAGAACGTCGGCGATCTGGCTAAGAACACGGATCTGAGCCGGTTCATTTTGTAGGCAGTTGCGTCAGCGCTGCGTTTGTCCCGCAACCGCCACAACAACTGCGGACGTCATGCGCGAGCTTGACCCGCCTGCGGGGCCGAAGCCCTTTCGGCGCGGCGAAGGCCCGCGCATCCATCCTTGTTCGCAAGACGATGGATTGCCGGGTCAAGTCCGGCAATGACGGGTTTGGTTTTGCGATGCGCCGCAAGTAACAACTATCCTTACCCCCATATACCGACGTCATCGCCCGGCTCGTCCGGGCGACCCAGTATTGCAGAGTATCAGCGGCTAAGTAATGACCGCTCTGGAATACTGGATCACCCGCATGCGCGGGTGATGACGGCAAGTGGGTGGCGCGGCCTGTGGGACAACTAACAGCGCATCGGCTTAGTAACCGCGCGCCCGTCGCACCCGCACATACAGCGCGCCTTCGCCGCCGTGGCCGATTGCGGCTTCGTCGAAGCCGACCACATAGGCGCGGAATTCCGGCAGACTCAGCCAATGCGGCACCTGCCGGCGGAGCACGCCGCGTTCGCCATCGCCCGGCCGGCCGCCTTTGCCGGTGATCACCAGCACGAACGCCATTCCGTCGTGACTGGCGCGCTGCAGAAAACGCAGCAGCGCCAGATGGGCGCGCGCCTGGGTCATGCCGTGCAAGTCGATCCGCGCATCGATGTCCTTGCGGCCACGCGACAGATGCGAGCGTTCGCGGCGCCCCAAGGTGGCGAGCGGCGGCGGACTCATCGGCGCCGCGGGCTTGGCCGGACGCTTGATCGGCTGGTGCGAGGGCGCGGCGGCCGGGCTTTTTGCAGCAGGCGCCTCAGCCGGCGCGACGGTCAGCTCGATCCGGGTCAGCCGCGGCCGCCCGCGCAGCGGCTTGACCTGTTTGGCGACACTGTCCCACAGCGCCCGCTCGTCCTCGCTGAGGTGGCGCTTGCGCCGCGGCGCGGGGGCATCGAGCGGAGGAATGACACGCTTCATCGCGGTCAGTGTACGTGGCGGTGATGGTAGCGCCAGTGATGGCGACGATATTTCCGCTTCGCCGCGGCCGGCGCGACATCCGGGCGGGCCTGCGGCGTCGGCACAGCCTGCGCGGTGACTCCGGTCGTGTCGCCAGGTTTGGCCGGCGGTTGCGAAGCGGCCACGTCCTTGGTCCCGGCCTGGGGAAACTGCTTGGCGATCTTAGCCGACGGCCGCGGATCGGGCAGCGGCATCGTACGGCCGCGGGCCAGCGGATCGAGGCTGTTCGGCAGCAGCATCACGAAGCGGATCGGATGCCGCATCCGCCCGGCGACCGCGCCGGCTTCGGCGCCCGCGCCGAAATACAGATCGGCCCGCGCCGGCCCGACGATCGCCGAGCCGGTGTCCTGCGCCACCATCAGGCGGCGAAACTCCGTCTTGGAATCCACCGCCGCCACCGGCAGCTCGCCGGTGATGAAGAACGGCGTGCCATAAACGTGCAGCGCCTTGTCGACTGCGATCGATCGGCCGGGCGTGAGGGGCACGCCCTGGGCGCCGATCGCCTCGTCGTCATCCTTCAGCTTGACCTCGCGGAAGAACACATAGGAGCGGTTGGCGCGGCGCAGCTCCTTGGCGCCTTCCGGATTAGCCTCCATCCAGTCGCGGATGCGCTGCATCGACATCTGCTCCTTGGGGATGATGCCGCGGTCGATCAGGATGCGGCCCACCGGCGTGTACGGATAGCCGTTATGGGCGTCGTAATTGATTCGGATGAAGCTGCCGTCTTCCAGCTTCACCCGCGCCGAGCCCTGGATCTGCGAGAACAACAGATCGGTCTCGCTCTTCAGCCAGCAGATCTCCAGGCCGCGCCCGGCCACCGCGCCGTCTTCGATCTCGGCCCGGTCGTAGTAAGGCACCAGCTTGCGGCGGCCGATCTTGCGATACACCGGCCCGCCATTCGGCAGGCTGGCGGTCTGGCCGTAGCCGCGCACGAACAGATTCGACGGACGCCGATACACCGGCACGTTATAGATGTCGGTCCGTACCCGCGAGCCCTCGACGACCGGCTCGTAGTAACCGGTGACGAAGCCGGAATCCTCGCCGACGCGCGAGATTTGCAGCGGCACAAAGTGATGTTCGAAGAAACGGCGGGCCTGCTCGGCGCTGGTGACGTCGGCGGCGCGCGCGGCGCGGCAGGGCTCAATCAGCGAGGAGCCGATCGGCTTGCTGTCGGCTCCGGGCTGTGGCCGGGCCAGGATCGGCCGGCAGCTGTCGCGGAAGGTCTTGAAGGCGGCGAGTTGATCGTCGGCGGCCCAGCCGGGGACTTGGTCCCAGCTCACCGGCGCATACTGGCCGCCGGGAATCTCGATCGGCCAGATCGGTTTGACGTGGCGCTTGTGAGGCTGATGATGGTGCTTCGCGCCGTGGTGGCGGGGCGCTGCGTCCGCCACCGTCGCTGCCACCATCGCGGCGGCGGGCGTCAGCAACACTGCGGCGGCGATGACGCCGCGCGCCCAGGCGGCGCCGGATGCGCCGCGCGCCTTACTGACCGGCGCCGGTGCCAACCAGCTTCCAGTTCGGATCGCGCGAGCTGACGTCGCGGGCGAAGGTCCAGACGTCGGTGATGTCGGCGACCTTGTCGGGCGTGCCATCGACGATCGCACCGGCCTTGTCGCGGGTGACCGAGATCATCTGCGACACGAACTTCACCGTAAGCTGGGCCGTGTGCTCGCGCACCTCGGCGCTGATCAGCTCGGCCTTCTCGATCGCCACGAAACGGGTCTCGGTCTTGAGCTCGTTCTTCTCGCGATCCTTGATGGCCGCGTCGAAGCTGTCATAGACCTCGCTCGACAGCAGATCCTTGAGCGCGCGGCGGTCGCCATTGGCGAACGCCATCACGATCATCTCGTAGGCGCTCTTGGCGCCGGTGAGGAAGTGGTTGGCGTCGAACGACGAGTCCTGCTGGACGACGGCATTGAGGCCGTGGGCCAGCGGCGAGTCCGGCTCGGCGATGCCCTTCCAGCGATCCGACGGCGGCACGACATCGGGGCTCGGCGCGCTCGGCACCGGGTCGATCACCGAACCGGGCATCGGCACGACATTGCCGTCCTGCTTGCCGGACAGCACGTCGCGCGCCGCCGCGCGATCGAACGGCGGCCGCTCATTGCCGGTCTTTTGACCGAGCACGTTGCGCAGACGCAGGAAAATGAACACCGCAAGCGCAAGAAAGATGATGGTGTAGATATCCACGTCGCTTCACTTTCTCATCGGCGCCGGCCGGGCGCGTAAAGCGCCTGCGGCCGAGGGCCCGGAATCACGATGGGCCGGCCCTCAGATGTAGTGAGGAACTTGGCCCGTCCAATGGCGCGTTTTGGCACAGCCGGGCCGGTTGGCAAGTGCCGTCCTGCCGCGCCCGGGCTTCCAACCGGCTGAATGTAAGCCCTTCGTCGCAGCGGGGAAACCGGATCATTGTAAGAAAGTTCACTGCGCCAGTGATTTAGGCAGGTCTGGCTGCCGTGGGTGGATTCGGCCTCGGCGGCCTGCTGTCGTGCCGGCGGCTGCAGCTTCGGTCGACCTTGTGGATGGCGGCGGGCCTATGATAGCCACTCGCCGACACTTTCACCCCGCCTCTTCGCGTGAATGCCGCCGCTCCGGCCGCATCTTCCCGCGCTCGCCCAGGAGAGATATCGATGACCAACGGCAACGGCGCTCCCCCGGAGGGCGCACCTCCGCAGCTCAACGTGCTGGCGCAGTACACCAAGGACCTGTCGTTCGAGAACCCGAACGCCCCGGCCTCGCTGGCGCCGCAGCAGAACCAGCCGGCGATCAACATTCAGATCAATGTCGGCGCCAACAAGCTCGCCGACACCGAATACGAAGTGACGCTGTCGATCGAGGGCAAGGCCGAGTCGGGCAGCAACCTGCTGTTCAGTTTCGAACTGGCCTATGCGGGCGTGTTCCGGATCGTCAACGTACCGGAAGAAAACATGCACCCGCTGATCATGATCGAATGCCCGCGGCTGCTGTTCCCATTCGCCCGCGAGATCATCGCCAGTGCGGTCCGCGATGGCGGCTTCCCGCCGCTGATGCTCGACCCGGTCGATTTCGTCGGCCTGTATCGCCAGAACCTCGAGCGGGCGCAGAGCCAGCCGAGCTGAGCTCGCTTGAACGGACAAAATTCGTCATGGCCGGGCTTGTCCCGGCCATTTGCGTTTCTGGGATGGTGCGCTGAGGCCGAAGCGTCCGGTCTAAACTCAAAGCAGGGCCGCGTCGGGGTCCGCGCGCTCAGGCGCCGGCCGCGTACTCGTTCCAGATCGCCTTCTCACCCATCAGCCCGATGAAGGCGCGGTGAGCTTCGAGATCAGCATCGGTGACCCGCGGCGTCAGCGCGATCGGCCGCTGCCGGCGAGGGGTGTCGCCGCCGACGCCGGTCCGCTCCGACGGCACTTCGGCCAGAATCAGCTGCGACTGCCGCGCGCCGATCAGGTCGATATAGACTTCGGCCAGCAGTTCGGCGTCGAGCAACGCGCCGTGCTTGGTCCGGCGTGAATTGTCGATCGCGTAGCGCGAACACAGATCGTCGAGCCTGTTCGACACGCCCGGATGCTTGCGCCGCGCCAGCAGCAGCGTATCGACCAGCCGCTCACGTGGGATCGCCGCCCGCGACAGCCGCCCCAGCTCCGCATTGATGAAGCCGATGTCGAACGAGGCGTTGTGGATCACCAGCGGCGCATCGCCGATGAATTCGACGAACTCGTCGGCGATCTCGGCGAACAGAGGCTTGTCGGCGAGGAATTCGCTCGACAGCCCATGCACCGCGAAGGCCTCGGCCGGCATGTCCCGCTCTGGGTTGATGTAGCGGTGATAAACCTGACCGGTCGGCATCCGGTTGAAGATCTCGACGCAGCCGATTTCGACCAGCCTGTCGCCGCGCAGCGGATCGAGGCCGGTGGTTTCGGTATCGAGGACGATTTCACGCATCGGAGGCCGGACAGCTCGGTGGACGAAAACAGAGCCGGCGAATCAGGACCGGCGACGCGGCATTTTAGCAGCAGCGGCGAGGATTTCCTGGATCCGTGCCCGCACCGGGTCGAGCCCATCCGACGTATCCACCACGAAATCCGCGCGCTTGCGCTTTTCCGCATCCGGCATCTGCCGAGCCAGGATGGCGTCGAGTTTTTCCGGCGTCATGTTCTCGCGCGCAAGAATCCGCTCACGCTGCACGATCGGCGACGTGGTCACCACGACCACCGCATCGACGCGCTTCTCGCCGCCGGTCTCGAACAGCAGCGGCACATCGACCACCGCGACCGCGGCACCGGAGGATTCCGCGTCATCGAGAAAATTCTGGTGATGCGATCGCAGCATCGGATGCACGATCTGCTCGAGCCGCTTCATCGCTGCGGCGTCGTGCACAACCTTGGCGGAGAGCAGCGCGCGGTCGACCTTGCCGTTCACGACGACGCCGGGAAACGCCGCTTCGATCGCCGGCACCGCTTCGCCTTCATAGATCTTATGCACGGTGGCGTCGGCGTCGTAGACCGGCACGCCCGCTTCCTGAAACAGCTTGGCGGTGGTCGATTTGCCCATTCCGATCGACCCGGTCAGCCCGAGCACCAGCATGCTTCGTCCGCTCCCCTAAAACGTCAGCAATTTCTGGCTACGCAGAAATGCCAGCAGAGGCAACAGCGGCAGGCCCAGAATGGTGAAGTGATCGCCGTGGATGCCGTCGAATAGATGCACCCCAAGACCTTCGACCTGATAACCGCCGACGCTGGACGTCGCCTTGTCGCCGGCCTGGTCCAGATAGGCGGAAATCTCGTCGTCGGTCAGCGGCCGCATCGTCATCCGGGCAATGACCACGTCGGAAAACAACACCAGTCCATTGCGAACCAGCGCGATCGCCGAATGCAGTTCATGACGGCGACCGGCGAGTTCGCGGAGCTGCCTGGCCGCGTCGGCCCGATCCGCCGGCTTGTTGAAACCGCGGGCGCCGAGCGCCAGCGTCTGATCGGCGCCAAGCACCAAGCGGCCGGGATGCCGGTTCGACACGAAGGCAGCTTTCTCGCGCGCCAGCAGGCCCGCAATCTCGCCGGGCGACGACAGGCCGGATGCCTTGGCGATGCCGCGCTCGTCAATGTCGGCGGGACTCGCGTCGAATGGAATTCCGGCGTTGCCCAGCAGGGTCTGACGCGCGCGGCTCTGCGACGCCAGCACCAGCGGCTGTGGCCCGAGCCACAGCGTCATTCGGAAACCCTCTGACGCTGCCGGTCGGCGAGCAGCTTCATGATTGCCGCGGCGGTTTCTTCGATCGAACGGCGCGTCACATCGAGCAGCGCCCAGCCATACTTGGCGCTGAGCTTTCGGGCGAGCAGCACTTCGTCGGTCACGGCCTGCTTGTCGATATAAGAGTCGTTGCCCGCGCCGGCGCCGATGCTGAGCAGGCGGTTCTGCCGCACCTGAATCAGCCGCTCCGGCGAGGCGTGCAGGCTGACCACCAGCGGTTTCTTCAAGGTTTCGAGTTGGTGCGGAATCGGAATGCCGGCGACCAGCGGCACGTTGGCGGTGCGGATGCCGCGATTGGCCAGATAGATCGAGGTCGGCGTCTTCGAGGTGCGCGACACGCCGACCAGCACCACGTCGGCTTCCTCGAGGCCTTCGACGTGCTGGCCGTCGTCATGCATCATCGAATAGTTCAGCGCGTCGATCCGCTGGAAATATTCGGCATTGAGCGTGTGCTGCGCGCCGACGCGGCCGGTGGTCGAGGCGCCGAGATAGGCTTCGAACAGCTGCATCACCGGCCCGATGATCGACAGGCTCGGGCTGTTGATCTCCTGGCACTTGGCCTCGAGCCGGTTGACCAGCTCGCTCTCGAGCAAGGTGAACAGCACGATGCCGGGCGATTCCTCGATCTCCTGCAGCACGCGATCGAGCTGCTTCTGGCTGCGCACCAGCGGATAGACATGTTCGACAGGCGTGACGTTGGCGTATTGCGCCGCGACCGCGCGGGACACCGTGATCAGAGTCTCGCCGGTCGAATCCGACACCAGATGGAGGTGAAAATAGCTGCCGTCGGTCAGCATCATGACCCTGTGTATCCTGTGAACAGCGGGGCGAAAACCGCCGGATTGCGGCACCGCAGCCGACGCGGGCGGGATAACCCGGCGTTTTCTTCACAGGCCTCGGGGTGAGGAAAGTGTCTCGGGATGAAGCCGAGGTTAACGGGGGAATGTGGATTTGTCTCTTGATAATACGAGACCATGACGCCGCCAACAGCCGACGCCACGGCGCCCGGCGCGCTCTGGACAGCAGTCGCCAGGACCTGTGCAAATGTGAATCATGCACGGACAAGCCGGGACATCTTCTGTGCCGGCCCTATCCCCTGTCACTACGACTCAAACCCTAAGAATCTATAAATATTGTTTAGAGGGGTGGAGCTTGCGGAAAAGCCCGTCATCGCGCATTCGAGTAACGCGTGGCGAGGACGGCGGGTTCCGCATCGGCACGCGAACTCCGCGTGGTGGGCGCCTTCATGTTCGACTGGTCAGATGTCTATCTCTGGGTGAAGGCACTGCATGTGATCGCGGTGATCTCCTGGATGGCCGGGATGCTCTACATGCCCCGGCTGTTCGTCTATCATTGCTCGGCGGAAGTCGGATCGGTTCAGTCTGAAACCTTCAAGGTGATGGAACGCCGGCTGTATCGGGCGATCATGAACCCGGCCATGATAGTGGCCTGGGTGGCGGGCCTGGTGATCGCGTGGGAGCAGGGCTACTTCGTCGTCGGCTGGTTTCACGCCAAGCTGGCCGCCGTGGTGCTGATGACGGTGATCCACGTGATGCTGGGCCGCTATGTGCGCGATTTCGCCGCAGACCGGAACACGCGATCCCATAAATTCTACCGGATTATCAATGAGATACCGACACTTCTGATGATTGGTGCGGTGATTTTCGTGGTGGTGAAGCCGTTCTGATGCCGCAAAATCGGGCGAAGGTCCGATATCGAACGCCTTGCGAAGCTCCCGGCGATTTTCTATAGTTCGATTGTCCCACCTAAGCAGGCGAATGTGGTTGCGATCCGGTTGTGTTTGAGCCGGCCGCCGCATCGGGTTTGAAGCCTCTTCGCACCTTCCTTGCTCAAGACGTCGTCGACCTGAAGACCTGCGGACTCCCCGTATTTCCAGTCGCCGCTCTTCCGCTGACGAATCTCCCCTCTCGCTTTTCCACAGGACTATCCCAATGCGGGAAATGAAACTGCAAGACCTCAAGGCGAAGACGCCGGCCGAGCTCGTCTCGTTCGCGGAAGAGCTGGGGGTCGAGAACGCCAGCACGATGCGCAAGCAGGAGCTGATGTTCGCCTGCCTGAAGCAGCTGTCTGCCAAGGAGACCGACATCATCGGCGAAGGCGTCGTCGAGGTGCTGTCCGACGGCTTCGGCTTCCTCCGTTCGCCGGATGCGAACTATCTGCCTGGCCCGGATGATATCTACGTCTCGCCATCGCAGATCCGCCGTTTCGGCTTGCGCACCGGCGATACCATCGAGGGTCACATCCGCAGCCCGAAGGAAGGCGAACGCTACTTCGCGCTGCTGAAGGTCAATACACTGAACTTCGAGGATCCCGAGAAGTCCAAGCACAAGGTCAATTTCGACAACCTCACGCCGCTGTTTCCGGACGAGCGCTTCCGTCTCGAGATCGATGATCCGACCCGCAAGGATTTGTCGGCCCGGGTCATCGATATCGTGGCGCCGATCGGCAAGGGCCAGCGCGCCCTGATCGTGGCGCCGCCGCGCACCGGTAAGACCGTGCTGATGCAGAACATTGCACACTCGATTACCGCCAATCATCCCGAGTGCTATCTGATCGTGCTGCTGATCGACGAGCGGCCCGAAGAAGTCACCGACATGCAGCGTTCGGTGAAGGGTGAGGTGGTGTCCTCGACCTTCGACGAACCGGCGGTGCGTCACGTTCAGGTCGCCGAGATGGTGATCGAAAAGGCCAAGCGCCTGGTCGAACACGGCCGCGACGTCGTCATCCTGCTCGACTCGATCACCCGTCTCGGCCGCGCCTACAACACCGTCGTGCCGTCCTCCGGCAAGGTGCTGACCGGCGGCGTCGACGCCAACGCGCTGCAACGGCCGAAGCGGTTCTTCGGCGCCGCGCGAAATATCGAAGAGGGCGGCTCGCTCACCATCATCGCCACCGCGCTGGTCGATACCGGCTCGCGCATGGACGAAGTGATCTTCGAAGAGTTCAAGGGCACCGGTAACAGCGAACTGATCCTCGACCGCAAGGTCTCGGACAAGCGTACCTTCCCGGCGATCGACATCTCGCGCTCCGGCACCCGCAAGGAAGAGCTGATCACCGATCCGCAGGTGCTGAAGAAGATGTACGTGCTGCGCCGCATCCTGAATCCGATGGGCACCATGGATGCGATCGACTTCCTGCTCGACAAGCTGCGCAACACCAAGAGCAACGCCGAGTTCTTCGAGTCGATGAACACCTGATCGACGACAAGGCTAAGCGGATTGAAAAGGGCGTCCTGACCGGACGCCCTTTTTGTTTGGCCGTTGCGCTGAACGGTGGGGCTGGGCAAGACAAGGCATGCATCCGAACGACCAAACCATCTTCGCGCTTTCGACCGGCCTGTTGCCGTCGGCGATCGCGATCGTGCGGGTGTCGGGTTCACACGCGGGCGATGTCGTGGACGCATTGGTCGGGGAATTGCCGGTGCCGCGAATCGCGCGCCGCGCGGTGATCCGCGATCGCGCCGGCGAGCCGATCGACGATGCGGTGGTGCTGTGGTTTCCGGCGCCGGCAAGCGCGACCGGCGAAGACGTCGCTGAGTTTCATATTCACGGCGGCCGGGCGGTGCTGGCGGCGCTGACGTCTGCGCTGGCTTCGTTCGACAACGTCAGGCCGGCCGAGCCGGGCGAGTTCACCCGGCGCGGCTTCGAGAACGGCAAACTGGATCTGACCGAGGCCGAAGGTCTCGACGATCTGATCAACGCCGACACCGAGATGCAGCGGCGGCAGGCGATGCGGCAGCTCTGCGGGCTGCTCGGCGACCGGGCGCGGCAATGGCGGGCGCAGATCATCGAAGCGGCGGCGCTGATCGAAGCCGGCATCGATTTTTCCGACGAAGGCGACGTGCAGGGCGACCTGATGGCGCCGGCGCTGTGCAAGATCGCCGAGCTGCACGCCGAGATTACCGCCGTTCTGTCTGCGCAAGGCCGGGGCGAGCGGCTGCGCGACGGATTGGTGGTCGCGATTGCGGGCGCGCCGAACGTCGGCAAGTCGACGCTGCTCAACAAACTCGCCCGCCGCGAGGTGGCGATCGTCTCGCCCTATGCCGGGACGACTCGCGACGTGATCGAGGTTCATCTCGATCTCGGCGGCTATCCGGTGACGTTGATCGACACCGCCGGCATTCGCGCCAGCGATGATCCGGTCGAACAGGAAGGAATCCGGCGGGCGCAAGCTCGGGCGGCGGACGCCGATCTGGTGCTGTGGTTGGATGACGGGCGCGAAGACGCGGCGGTGATGCCCAACGGGACGATCTGGCGGATTCGCACGAAGGCGGACCTGGCGGGATTCGGTGCGGGCGAACAGAACGCGAGGTTCGCGATCTCGGCGGAGACCGGAGAGGGGCTTGGGCGGCTGATTGCTGCGGTGCAGCAATTCTCTGCTGATTATTTCGGCGCTGCGGAGACGAGCCTCATTACACGGCAGCGTCACCGGGGCATGTTGCAGGATGCTGCATCTATGTTGCATCGCAGCATAAGGCCGGGGCTTGCACCGGAGCTGGTCGCGGAAGAACTGCGGTTGGCGGCGCGGACGCTTGGACGCCTGCTGGGCCGGGTGGATGTCGAGGATGTGCTCGGCGAAATCTTCGGTCGGTTCTGCATCGGCAAGTAACCGCTGTAGGAGGTAAGCGGAGCGCCGGCACCTGACGCCAATGTTTCACGTGAAACATCGCCGAACTCCCCTCGGCAATACCGCTTCAAAGCCATCAGGTTGTGCGCTAGAAGCCCTGCTATGTGGACAACTTTCGACGTCATCGTCATCGGCGGTGGTCATGCCGGCTGCGAGGCTGCGGCGGCCGCCGCGCGCGCGGGCGCCCGCACCGCACTGGTCACTCACCGCTTCGCGACGGTCGGGGCGATGTCGTGCAATCCGGCGATCGGAGGATTGGGCAAGGGCCACCTCGTCCGCGAGGTCGACGCGCTCGACGGACTGATGGGACGGGTCGCCGACGCCGGCGGCATTCAGTTTCGTATGCTCAACCGCCGCAAGGGTCCGGCCGTTCGCGGACCCCGCACCCAAGCCGATCGCAAGCTCTATGCCGCGGCGATGCAGACCGCGATCCAGGCGATACCGAATCTCGAGGTGATTGAGGGCGAGGCCGACGCGCTGTTGTCTGGCGAGGGCCGCGTCACCGGTGTCCGCTTGGCTGATGGCCGTGAGCTCGCGACCGGCGCGGTGGTCATTACCACCGGCACGTTTTTGCGCGGGCTGATCCATCTCGGCGAGCAAAGTTGGCCCGCCGGCCGGATCGACGAGGCGCCGGCGCTCGGCCTGTCGGCTTCGTTCGAGGCGCTCGGCTTCAGGCTCGGTCGTCTCAAGACCGGCACCCCGCCACGGCTTGATGGTCGGACCATTGATTGGGGCGCAGTCGAGATGCAGCCGGGCGATGATCCGCCCGAGCCGTTCTCGGTGTTGACCGCTGCGATCAACACACCGCAGATCGAATGCGGCATCACCCGGACGATGCCGGCGACCCACGAGGTGATCCGCGCCAATGTGCATCGCTCGCCGATGTATTCCGGGCAAATCCAGTCGACCGGACCGCGCTATTGTCCATCGATTGAGGACAAGATCGTTAAGTTCGGCGATCGCGACGGCCATCAGATCTTCCTGGAGCCGGAAGGCCTCGACGATCCGACCGTCTATCCCAACGGCATCTCGACCTCGCTGCCGGAAGACGTTCAGCGCGCGATCCTGACCACGATCCCGGGTCTGGAGCGGACCGTGATGATCCGCCCCGGCTATGCGATCGAATACGACCATGTCGATCCGCGCGAGCTGGAGCCGACGCTGCAGACCAAGCGGCTGCGCGGGCTGTTTCTGGCCGGTCAGATCAACGGCACCACCGGCTATGAAGAGGCTGCCGCCCAGGGGCTGGTCGCCGGCCTCAATGCGGCGCTGCTCGCGGGGGGCGGCGAGCTGGCGGTGTTCGACCGGGCCGACGGCTATCTCGGGGTGATGATCGACGATCTGGTCACTCGCGGCATCACCGAGCCGTACCGGATGTTCACCTCGCGGGCCGAATATCGCCTGACGCTGCGCGCCGACAACGCCGACCAGCGCCTGACCGACCGCGGTCTGGCGCTCGGCTGCGTCGGGACCGAGCGGGCGGCGTTTCACCGGACCAAGATGGCGGCGCTGGCGGAAGCTAAGGCGTTGGCGCGCTCGCTGTCGATCACGCCGAACGAAGCCGCCCGGCACGGTCTGGCGCTCAATCGCGACGGCCAGCGCCGTTCGGCCTTCGATCTGTTGTCCTATCCGGAGATCGGCTGGGAGCAGGTGAGGGCGATCTGGCCGGAGTTGGGCGCCGTGTCGCCCGTCATCGCCACCCATGTGGAGATCGACGCCAAATACGACGTCTATCTGGAGCGGCAGAAGGCGGACGTCGAAGCCTTCCGCCGCGACGAGAGCCTGTCGCTGGTCGACATCGACTATGCAGATGTGCCGGGCCTGTCCAACGAAGTCCGAACCCGTTTGGAGCGGCATCGGCCGCACACTGTCGGGCAGGCCGGCCGTCTTGACGGCATCACCCCGGCCGCACTGGGCATTCTGGCGGCCTATATCCGCCGCGTTGCCCGAAAGCGGCCGTCATCAGCGACCTCGCCATAACGTTTCACGTGAAACGGGGTGGAACCGACACTGTTTCACGTGAAACAGGTTCCAGCTCGCTCGTTTACTTCGCTTTGGCCTTCCGCGCGGCTTTCGGACGTGGGCGAGCGTGCTGCCAGGCCGTTTCGAGAGCAGCCTTGAGATCGTCGTCTGTCATCGCCGTTAGTAGTCCGGTGGTCCAGCCCTGCACACCCCAAGCATTGGGAACGGGCGAAAAGGCGGCTGTCAGCAGCATGCACTTCAGGGCTTGCTCATCCGGCATGAAGCGAAAGTTTGCCGACAAGCCGTCCGCAGCCAGCGTGACATAGGTCCGTGCGACCTTGAACGCTGTGCGATCGAAGTGCGGTGCTGCAGTCGTGCCGTCCAGAGCCAAGGCCATTCTTCGCAATGTTGTCCCGTTCGTCATGACCCCTCCTGCAAAGGCACAACGCGTCCTAAAATCATGGCTGGAATCGCTCGCCGCCATTATATGAAAGAGCGCGGAGATACCGCGCCTTCACTTCAGCAAAGCTATGGCGAAAAGCCCTCTCAATTCTTCCTCGACCCAGTCCGCGGATCTGGCAGCTGACAAGGCCGCCGCGCTGGCGCTGATCCCTGTTTCACGTGAAACAGAGGCGCGGCTCGATGCCTATCTGGATCTGCTCCGACTGTGGCAGGCCAAGACCAACTTGATCGCACCCTCGACATTGCCTCAGCTCTGGACCCGCCACGTCGCCGACTCGCTGCAGCTCGTCGCCCTCGCGCCCGACGCGCGGCGGTGGCTCGACTTTGGCAGCGGCGGAGGCTTCCCGGGCATCGTGCTGGCTTGCGCGATGGCGGAGGTGGGCGGCCACGTCATTCTGGTCGAGCGGATCGCCAAGAAGGCGGCATTTCTGCGCGAAGCGCTTCGCGTGACCGGCTCGCCGGGCACAGTCATCCTCGCGGACATCGGGGATAATGTGGATAGGTTTCCCAAGCCGGTCGATTGCATCACCGCGCGCGCGGTGGCTTCGCTACATCAGCTCATCGGTTTCGCCAAACCCCTGATGGCCCCCGGCACGCGAGCGCTGTTTTTGAAGGGCCAAGATGTAGAGGCGGAATTGACTGAAGCTACCAAGTATTGGAAGATCGAGCCGCGTTTGCACGCCAGCCTGACAGGCGGTCAGGGATGGGTGGTCGACCTCGATCGGATCGACCGGCAACCTCTCACCGCCAGCAAAGACTCCGCGCATGACCATCATTGATGAGATTTATCAAGGGGATAGGGCAGTGACCGAGCCCGGCCGTCCGCGCATCATCGCGCTCGCCAACCAGAAGGGCGGGGTGGGGAAAACCACTACCGCCATCAACCTCGGCACCGCACTGGCTGCGATCGGCGAGCGCGTGCTGATCGTGGATCTCGATCCGCAGGGCAACGCCTCGACCGGCCTCGGCATCGACCGCCGCGACCGCAATACTTCGACCTACGACGTGCTGGCCGGCGAAGCGCCGCTGCGCGACGCCGTGGTGGCGACCGCGGTGCCGCGGCTGCACATCGCCGCCTCGACCATGGACCTGTCGGGCCTCGAACTCGAACTCGGCCACAGCCGCGACCGCGCCTTCCGGCTGCGCGATGCGATTGGGATGCTCAACAAGGACATCGATCCGCCGCTCGACTACACCTATGTGCTGATCGACTGTCCGCCCTCGCTGAACCTCTTGACCGTCAACGCGATGGCTGCGGCGGATGCGATCCTGGTGCCGCTGCAGTGCGAGTTCTTCGCCCTCGAAGGTCTGTCGCAGCTGTTGCAGACCGTCGAGCAGGTGCGTTCGACCCTGAACCCGGACCTCACCATCCACGGCATCGTGCTGACGATGTTCGACAGCCGCAATAATCTGTCGAGCCAGGTCGTCGCCGACGTCCGCCAGTTCATGGGCAAGAAGGTCTACGACACCATGATCCCCCGCAACGTCCGCATCTCGGAAGCGCCGAGCTACGGCAAGCCGGTGCTGGTCTACGATCTGAAATGCGTCGGTAGCGAAGCCTATCTCAAGCTCGCCACCGAAGTGATCCAGCGCGAACGCGAACTACGCACGACGCACTGAGCGTCGTCACATCCTTCGTCGGGTGGGCAAAGCGAAGCGTGTCCACCCGGGTGTCTCGTCATTGCGAGCAAAGCGAAGCAACACGGAAGCGCCGAGCACCAGGCTGGATTGCTTCATCGCTGCGCTCCTCGCACTGACGACAATCTAACTACCAAGTCTCGTTTCATCTGTGCGGAGTAGCGACGTGAATCCAAGGGAGACGGCGATGGCCGACGAGCACCGTTCGCGACTGGGGCGGGGCCTGGCGAGTCTGATCGGGGATGTCGGCGGCGAAGCTGCGCATGTCGAGCGGCCGCGCGGTCAGCGCAAGGTGCCGATCGAATTCATCAAGGCCAATCCGCGCAACCCGCGCCGCACCTTCACTGACGCCGAACTCAGCGAGCTGTCGGATTCGATCAAGCAACACGGCGTGATCCAGCCGATCGTGGTCCGGCCGGTGAAGGGCGCGACCGATCGGTTCGAGATCATCGCTGGCGAGCGGCGCTGGCGCGCGGCGCAGCGCGCCGGGCTGCACGAAGTGCCGATCGTGCCGGTCGAAGTCTCGGACGCGCTCGCGCTCGAAATCGCGATCGTCGAGAACGTGCAGCGCGAGGACCTCAACCCGCTCGAAGAGGCGCTCGGCTATCATGCGCTCGCCAACGACTTCAAGCGCAGCCAGGACGAGATCGCCAAGATCGTCGGCAAGAGCCGCAGCCACGTCGCCAACATGATGCGGCTGACCAAGCTGCCCGAGGACGTGCAGTCGCTGATCGCCGCCGGCGATCTCAGCATGGGCCACGCCCGCGCGCTGATCGGCGTGCCGGATCCGTCGGCCGTCGCCAAGCGCATCGTCGCCGAAGGCCTCAACGTCCGGCAGACCGAAGCGCTGGCGCATGAGGAGGGCGTGCCGGAGCGCAAGCCGCAGAAGCCGCGTGCGACCACCTCGGCGAAACCGCCGAAGGACACCGATACGCTGGCACTGGAAAAGCGTATCAGCGACGCGCTCGGCATGAAGCTGACCATCGACGACCACAACGGCGCCGGCACGGTCCAGATCCGCTACGCCGATCTCGACCAGCTCGACGACATCATCCGCCGGCTGGAGGCGGGCGGTTAGTTAAAGTTGTTAGTTCATGCCTTGAACGACGACCTCTCGTTCGTCATTCCGGGGCGCGCAGCGGAGCAGCGCGAACCCCGAATCCAAAATAACAAATTTAACGGGTGGGCACGGCGAGGCGGGTTCCAGCGTCGAGCCGAAGT
>NZ_JBMDXE010000170.1:0-26886 GCF_048594845.1 Rhodopseudomonas sp.
GGGGGCGCCCACTCCTCTCCACGATTCTCGAACTCACTGCATGGGGCGCCCTCACCCCCGCCCTCTCCCGCAAGCGGGAGAGGGAGCGTGCTGCGATCGGGTGGAAGCCTGAGCGCATCAGCTCGCTACGCCGTATTCCCCGCGTCGATGGTCTGCACGCTGCCGGTGATATTCCGGCCGCCGTCGCCGAGCAGGTACTCGACCATGCGGGCGACGTCGTCGGCTTCGGCAAGGCGGCGCAGGGCACTGCGGTTCGCGATCTTGTCGCGGCCGTCGCCGGCGCGGCCCGAGGTCAGCTCGGTGTCGATGAAGCCCGGTGCGATGGCATTGACGGTGATGTTCAGCCGGCCGACTTCGCGCGCCAGCGAGCGGGTGAACCCGATCGCGGCCGCCTTGGTGGCGCCGTACACCGACAGGCCGTTGTAGCCGGTCGAGCCGATGATCGACGACATGTTGATGATGCGGCCGCCGCCGTCCGCCATCATGTTACGGACGATGTACTTGGTCAGAGTGATCGGCGACGTCACGTTGATGCGCAGCAGCGTTTCGATCTGGCTATTGTGCATCGTCGCCAGCACGCCTTCGGTGCCGATGCCGGCGTTGTTGACGAGGCCCCAGATCGAGCCGAACGCGCGGCGCAGGTCCTTGACGAAGCCGGGAATGGCGTCGATCTCGCCGAGATCGAACGGCTTGAAGGCGATCGAGCCCGGACCAGCCGCCGCGGCATCGATCGCCGCCTTCAGTTCGTCGGTTTCGCGCCGGGCGACGGCGATCACGCCATAGCCGCCGGCGGCGAGACGCTGCGCGATCGCCAGCCCGATGCCCCGGCTGCCGCCGGTCACCACAACGTTACGCATGGCGGGCCAGCTTGCCGGACGGGGTGACGTCGAGCTGCGGCACGAAGTTGATCACCGCCGGCACCTTGTGGGGCGGCAGCGCGCGCTTGCATTCGGCGAGGATTGCCTCGCGGATCTCGCCGGTGCGGCCGGAGTCGGAGACGTTCGCCAGCAGCACGTCGGCGACCACCAGCGCGCCGGTGATCGGGCTGCGCCGCGAGCGGATCCGCACCATGCGCACGGCGGGATGGCGGTTGATCACCGCCTCGACTTCCTCCGGATGCACTTTCAGGCCGCCGACATTGATGATTCCGTCGCGGCGGCCGACGAAGTAATAGCGGTCGTCGCGCAGCTCGACCATGTCGCCGGTGTCGATGAAGCCATCGGCATCGGCGAGCGACGGCGCGGCCGCGCCCACATAGGTGTGTGCGGTGCGGGCGGAGCGGATCCGCAGCGAGCCGTCCACCACCTTCATCTCGACGCCGCCCGGATTGGGGCCGATCAGCGACTTCGGGAAGCCCTCGCGGCCGTCGGTGACGGCGAAGCCGACGCCGGCCTCGGTCGACGCGTAGGCATGGCCGATCGAGGCGTCGGGAAACACGCGCCGCAGGCTGTCGAGCACGGCCTGGTCGGCGATCTCGCCGGACAGCCGCACATATTCGGGGCGGAAGTTCGCGACCGCCGCGCTCATCAGCGCCTTGCGCCAATGCGAGGGCGTGCCGGAGATGTGGGTGACGCCGCGCGCGGCGAGGCGAGCCAGGTGATCGATCATCATTTCGCCCGGCGCCGACAGCACCATCGAGCCGCCGCCCAGCACAGCGCGCAGGAAGATCTGCAGCCCGCCATAGCGGCGGATGTCGTAGAAGGTCGCCCAGGTCTGCGGCGCGCGCAGCGCAGCGCCGTCGGTGACGATGGCGCCGGTGAGCGCCGCCAGCGTGTGCGCGACGATCTTCGGCGCGCCGGTGGTGCCGGAGGTCAGCATCAGCCACTGCGTGGTGTGCGACAGCTCGACGGCCTGCGCCGGCCGTACCGGCAGGGCGGCGGGCACGATCAGCTCGACGCCGCGGTTCGCCCAGCGCTCGGGGTCGTCGGTGACGACCGCATCGATCTCGGCGTCGGCGATCAGCGACGCGGCGTGCGCCATGTCGAAGTCCGGCGGGCACAACAGCATCCGCCGCGCGACGCCGTCGAGCTCGATCATGGCGATGCCGCTCGCGAGCTGCGTCGCCAGCGACAGCACGACCGAGCGGCCGGCGAGGTCCGGCAACCGGCCGCCCAGGATCGTTCCCGCGGCGATGTCGGAGATCGCGACCGTGTCGGTGTTACCGGAGAGAGTGCGGCCGTTCAGGCCGGTCGCCAGATAGTTGCGTAGCGCGGTGATCTCACGCGGGGACATTCTCATACGCCTTGATGAAGTCGCCGAGCGTCACCGGAAAGATCGCGTCGTCGGCTGCGGTGAAGGGATCGACGCCGAGCGTGTCTTCGAGCCGCGCCACCAGGATGGCGAAGCACAGCGAGTCGAAGCCGGATTGGTGTAGTACCAGATCGTCGGTGAGCGGCGGCAGCTTGCGGTTCTGCTCTGCGGCGATCTCCTGCATCATCGTCACGATTGTTAACCGTACAGACATCGATCTTTCGCCTTCCTGCTCGATCCGTGAGACAACACCATAGGGCGCAAAGATGAAGCGAATCTATGCGTGTAGTTCGCAAATCGGGTCGATTGGTAAACGACGATGGATGCTCGCAAAGTACGCTGCCGCGAGATCACCGATGCGGATATCGAGGCTGTTTCCAATCTGCTGACCCGCGGCTTCGTCGGCCGCACGCCCGATTACTGGCGGCGCGGGCTGCGGCGCCAGGCTGAGCGGGACATTCCAGCCGATTGTCCGCGCTACGGATATCTGCTGGAAGCCGGCGGCGAGCCGGTCGGCGTGCTGCTGCTGCTCTACGCGCAGCGCGGCGGTTCCGATACGGCCGGCCTGCGCTGCAACGTGTCGAGCTGGTACGTCGAGCCGGAGTTCCGCAACTACGCGACGATGCTGACGTCGATGGCGCAGAAGAACAAGGCCGTCACCTACATCAACATCTCGCCGGCGGTGAACACCTGGCCGATCATCGAGGCGCAGGGGTTCCGGCGCTATTGCCAGGGCATGTTCGTGGCATTGCCGCTGCTGTCGCGCGCCGAGCCCGGCATGCGGGTGGAGCGCGTGACCGCGGCCACGCGCGGCATTGCTGGCCTGCCGGAGAGCGAAGCCGAACTGTTGCGCGGTCATGCGGCCTATGGCTGCCTGTCGCTGGTATGCCGCGTCGGCGGCGAAGCCATCCCGTTCATCCTGGTGCCGAAGCGGATCAAGCACGGCCGTTATCCGACGCCGGCGATGCAGCTGGTGTATTGCCGAGACGTGGCGGATCTCGTGCGCTGCGCCGGGGCGCTCGGCCGCACGCTGATCCTGCGCGGCGCCGCGATGCTGATCGTCGATGCCAACGGGCCGGTTGCGGGCCTCCGGGGTGTCTATCTGGCGTCGCGGGGCTGCAAATACTTCAAGGGGCCGAACCCGCCGCGGCTCGCCGATCTCACCGAAACCGAACTGGTGCTGTACGGGCCGTAGTCCGGCGGCGCATCGGCAGCTCTCCGGCTTGCGCCTCGCCGCGTCAGCCGTGGCTGTGCGCGAAATCCCAATACAGGGCGCGGGCGCGGGTGAAGATCGGGCCGGGCTGCAGCGCGCGGTCGTCGATGCGGACGATCGGCTGCACCTTGGCGAAGTTGCCGCTGGCGAAGATTTCGTCGGCTGCCACGAAATCCTCGTAGCGCAGTGTTGTCTCGACCACCTCGACGCCGTCGCCGCGCAGCAGCGCGATCACGCGCTGCCGGGTCACGCCGTTCAGGAACGTGCCGTTCGGCGCTGGCGTGTACACCACGCCGTCCTTCACCATGAAGATGTTGGAGTTGCCGAGCTCGGCGATGTTGCCGAGCATGTCGCGCATCAGGCAGTTGGCGAAGCCGCGGCTCTGCGCCTCGATCATCGCCCGCGAATTGTTCGGATAGAGGCAGCCGGCCTTGGCATCGACCACCGCGCAATCGGCGCTCGGTTTGCGGAACGGCGACAGCGTGATCGACAGGCCGGTCGGCTTCGGCATCGGCGCTTCGTAGATGCACAGGCACCAGTTGGTCGTCTCCGGATCGAACAGCACGCCGCCGCCGGAGCCGCTCTGCGCCCAGTACATCGGACGGATGTAGAGTTCGGCCTTGGCGTCGAAGCGCTTCAGCCCGTCCTGCACCAGCCCGTGCCAGGTTGTCGTGTCGATCATCGGTTTGAGCTTGAAGTTCGTCGCCGACCAGTTGACGCGCGCGATATGCTTGTCGAGATCCGGCGTGACGCCTTCGAATGCGCGTGCACCGTCGAACACCATCGAACCGAGCCAGGCTGCGTGGGTACGCGGCCCCATGATCGGCACATTGCCCTCGTGCCAGTCGCCCTCGAAGAACGTCCAGGTCTTCGAGAAGCTGGTGGGTGCGGTTGCGGGGATCATGGTCGGGTCTCGTGTTGGACGGTGAGATGCGGCTGTCAGAGGCGGAGTGCGCCCGCCTCGATGCGGGCGTAGCGCGCGGCGTCGAGCGGCACGTAGCCGCCCGCATCCGCGACATAAAGCGGGTCGTCGACGACGCGGGGGTCGAAGCCTTGGTCGATCAGTTCCTGCTTCTTCTGCTTGAAGGTGCCGGTGATCTCCAGCGTCCGGCGCAGCCGCAGGAACACCGGGCGCGCGAACGCCGGCAGCCGGTCGGCGAGATGCCGATGCAGATGGGCCAAGTCGAAGTCATCGGCGACGACGAGCGCCGCCATGCCGGCGCGGCCGTCGGCGTGCGGCACGGCGACGCCGTAGACGCTGGCATCGATCACACCGGGGCAGGCGGCGGTCACGTCGGTGACCTCGCTGGCCGCGACGTTCTCGCCCTTCCAGCGGAAGGTGTCGCCGATGCGATCGACGAAATGGAAGAAGCCTTTGGCGTCCTGCCTCATCAGGTCGCCGGTGCGAAACCAGGAGTCGCCGGGCGCGAACACGTCGCTCAGCACTTTCTTGTCGCTCTCCGCCGCGCTGGTGTAGCCCTCGAACCGGCCGCCGCGATTATCGGCTTCGCCGATCCGGCCGATCGCTTCGCCGGCCTCGCCGGGCGCGCAGCGGATGCAGCGGCCGTCGGCGTCGCGCAGCGGCTTGCCGGTTGCGATGTCGAACTTGACGATCGCTGCCGGGAAGCGATGAGCCAGGAAGGACGGAATGCGGCCGATCGCCCCTCGCTCGCCCTCGACATTGTACAGCGAGAAATTGCCCTCGGTGGCCGCGTAGAATTCGAGAATGCGCGGGATCGCAAAGCGCGCCTGGAACGTCTCCCAGACGTCACCCCGCAGGCCATTGCCGCACACCAGCCGCAGCCGGTGCCGGGTTTCGTGCGCAGAAGTCGGGGCCTGCAGCAGATAGCGGCACAGCTCGCCGATATATTGAAACAGCGTGCAGTCCCAGCGGACGATGTCGTCCCAGAAGCGGCTCGCAGAAAATTTCTCGGCGATCACCACCGCGCCGCCGGCCATCAGCACGCTGCCGGGCGCCACTACGCCGCCGACGCTGTGATACATCGGCAGGCAGTTGTACATTCGATCGTCTGGCGTGGCATCGATCAGTCCGGCGAACCAGCCGGCCCAGCTCATCACCCGCCGGTGCGTGACGCGCGCCGCCTTCGGTAGGCCGGTCGTGCCGGAGGTGTAGATCAGCAGTGCCAGATCGTCGAGTTGGACGTCGCGCCGCGTCGGCGAAGGCGGAAGATCGTCGGCCGCGAGCGCGGTTTCGATCGAGCGCTCATCGGGGGCGCCGCCATGACGCCACAGCCGCGGCGACGTCCTCATGTTTTCGCGCGCGCCCGCATAAACGTCGGCGAGTTCGTCGGCGACGATGAGGTGGCCGGCGCGGGCGAGATCGACGCAATGCGCCAGCGAGGCGCCGACAAGCTGGGTGTTGATCAGCGCCACCACGCCGCCGACCCTCGTGATGCCGAGCCATGCGGCCAGATAGTCCGCGCGATTGGGCATCAGCAGTGCGACGGTGTCGCCCTTCGCCACGCCGTTTGCGATCGCCCAGCCCGCGTAGCGATCGACGCGTGCGGCTAGCTCGGCGTAGTTGAGCGTCTCATGCGACGAGACGATCGCCGCGCGATGCGGCGCCGCGGCGGCGTGATCGGCAATCACATCCGCGAGCAGGCGGTGCGGCGTCTGTTCGATGCGGGCCGTCAGTTCGATCGCCTTCAGCCAGCTTTTCGCGACCGATGGCCGCGCCGCGCCCGGGCCCGCCTCGGGCGGCGCAGCGGCGATGGCTGTTGGTTGCACGTTCATGAAGGCGAGCCCGACAATCTGACGAGAAATATCGGCGCAAACTTACGCGAATTGAATTGGCAAATGCTTGCGGAGGCGCTGACAAAGCATCCGTAAGGTAAACAAAGCTGTTTCGAATAAATTGATTCAAATTGTAGCGAATTCATCATCCGATATTAGGGTTAGTACCGCGAAGTTTTTGAAACTTGTTGTCGCATTCGAGTTTGCTGCCTTAGTTATCGTCGGTGCCGGAAGCTGCCCGAAGTGCAGCTCGTTCGGATCTGCGGAGGTGAGCCCATGCGCAACGAGACGATTGCCATTCACGCCGGCTACGATCCCGATCCGACGACGAAGGCCGTCGCGGTGCCGATCTATCAGACCGCCTCCTACGCGTTCGACAGCGCCGACCACGGCGCGGCGTTGTTCAATCTGGAAACCGAAGGCTACCGCTACTCGCGCATCGCCAACCCGACCAGTGCTGTGCTGGAAAAACGCGTTGCCGATCTCGAAGGCGGCGTCGGCGCGCTGGCGGTGGCGACCGGGCAGGCGGCGCTGCATTTCTCCTTCGTCAACGTCGCCGACCACGGCGGCAACATCGTCTCGGTTCCGCAGCTTTACGGCACGACGCACACGCTGCTGTCGCACATTCTGCCGCGCCAGGGCATCACCGGCCGCTTTGCCGCCAGCGACAAGCCCGACGATATCGCGCGGCTGATCGACGACGACACCCGCGCGGTGTTTTGCGAGACCATCGGCAATCCGGCCGGCAATGTCTGTGATATCGAGGCGATCGCCGAGGTGGCGCACCGCGCTGGCGTGCCGCTGATCGTCGACAACACGGTGGCGACGCCGATCCTGCTGAAGCCGATCGATTACGGCGCCGACATCGTCGTGCATTCGCTGACGAAATTTCTCGGCGGCCACGGCACGACGCTGGGCGGCATCATCGTCGACAGCGGCCGGTTCGACTGGGCGAAGCAGCCGGAGCGGTTCCCGGCGTTCAATCAGCCGGATCATTCCTATCACGGCATGGTGTATGCGGAGCGGTTCGGGCCGACCGCCTATATCGAGCGCGCGCGATCGATCTATCAGCGCACGATGGGCGCGGTGCTGTCGCCGTTCAACGCTTTCCTGCTGCTGCAGGGCATCGAGACGGTGGCGCTGCGGATGGAGCGGCACGTCGAGAATGCCCGCAAGGTCGCCGAATTCCTCAAGGACGATCCCCGCGTGGCCTGGGTGAACTACACCGGCTTTCCGGACAGCCCGTATTATCCACTGGTGCAGAAATATCTCGACGGTCGGGCGTCGTCGCTGTTCACCTTCGGCATCAAGGGCGGCATGGAGGCCGGCAAGGCGTTCTACGACTCGCTCAAGCTGATCACCCGCCTGGTCAATATCGGCGACGCCAAATCATTGGCGTGTCATCCGGCCTCGACCACGCATCGCCAGATGTCGGCGGAGCAGCAGCGCGTCGCTGGCGTGCTACCGGAGACGATCCGGCTCTCGATCGGCATCGAGCACATCGCCGATATCATCGAGGATCTCGATCAGGCGCTCGCTCGCGCGAGCGGCCAGCAATCTCGCCCGATTGCCGCCGAGTAGAGGCGCGGCGGGATGACCCTGCTGTTCGACAAGGCCGATCCCCGCGACGACGCGCCCCTGGTGCCGGCGAATGCCGCCGAGAGCGAAGCGCCGACCGGCTCGCGCCGCCGGGTGATCGAGATCGGGCTCGTCAACAACATGAGCGATGCGGCGCTGCGGGCCACCGAGCGGCAATTCCAGCGTCTGCTGCGTGACGCTGACGGCAGCTCCACCGTGCGGCTGCACTGCCTGGCGCTCCCGTCGGTGGCGCGCTCGCACGCGACCCGGCAGCGCATCGCCAGTCTCTACACCGACATCGCCGACATCGACGCATTGCGGCTCGACGGCCTGATCGTCACCGGTGCGGAGCCGCGCGCAGCAAGACTGCAGGACGAGCCGTATTGGGACGAGATGCGGGCGCTGGTGGACTGGGCCGAGGCGCATACGCGCTCGACGATCTGGTCGTGCCTCGCGGCGCATGCCGCCGTGCTGCATCTCGACGGTGTCGAACGGCAGCGGCTGCCGCGCAAATGCGCCGGCGTGTATCACTGCGAAGCGCCCGGCGACGATGCTCTGCTCGTGGGTCTGCCGGCGCAGCCGCGGGTGCCGCATTCGCGGCTCAACGATCTGCCGGCGGACAAGCTCGTCGCGGCGAACTACACGGTGCTGACGCAGGCACCGGGCGCAGGCGTCGACATCTTCACGCGCCAGAACCGCAGCCGCTTCGTGTTCTTCCAGGGCCACCCGGAATACGATCCGGCGTCGCTGCAGCGCGAATATCTGCGCGATATCGGCCGCTATCTCACCGGCGAGCGCGCGGACTATCCGGACGTGCCGGTCGATTATTTCGACGCGGCGACCGAGCAGGCCTTGCGGGCGTTACGCTGCGAAGCCGAGACGCGGCGCGATCCCGCGCTGATCGCCAAATTGCCGCCGCTGACGATGCGCGCCGGCGTCGCCGATGCGGTCGCCGCCACAGCCTCGACGCTGTTCCGCAATTGGCTGGCGAGCATGGCGTCGTAACGGGTCTGCGTTCGCGTCGCCCGAGCAGTTCTGAAGCTTTCTCTTCGATTCCAACGCTGGACCATCTCCGTCATGCCCGGACTCGTGCCGGGCCTCCACGCCGCGCTGCAGGAGACGCATCAACGGCGTGGATAGCCGGGACAAGCCTGGTCATGACGGGCGTCGAGAACGATCTGCAGTCCGCGGTAATTGTTCGCCTGGACAGGTGAAAGAGCGGGGATCACTCCGCTCGCAGCGGGATCTGGCCGCGGCGCAGGCGGGTGACGAGGCGCAGCACCGAGCCGTCGATGCCGGCCATGCGCTTGGCGGCGCCGCGCAGCAGCAAAGCGAGGGTGACGAACGAGATGGTGGTGGCGGTCACCGCGCCGGTGATGCCGAACATCGGGATCAGGATGAAGAAACCGACGGCGCGCATCAGCACGGTGCCGCCAACGATCGCCAGATAGCTGCCCTCGTGTCCTGTCAGCATCAGGATCGAGCCCGACGGTCCGGCGGCCGCGACCGCGGCCGTGCCGATCGTCAGCAGCGCCAGCGCCCCGTAGTACGGCACATAGTCGGAGTTGAAGGCCAGCAGGATCCAGTGTCCGCCGCCGAGCACGACCATCAACCCGCCGATCACGATCGCCAGCGTGATCAGCGCGACCGAGTCGAGCAGGCTGTCGAGCTGCCGATACTGGCGATTGTAATACAGGTTGGGGAAGTGGCGGGTCGAGAAGATGTAGACCGCGCCGGTCGCCATCGCGAAGGCATTGGCGATCCGGGTGGTGACGAAATAGGCGCCGGCGACGGTCGGGCTCATCAGATAGCCGATGATGACGACGTCCGCATACTGGTTGGCAGCTTCGAGGCCACCGGAGATCCACAGCTTGGTCGAGCGCGTCGTCCAGGTGCGCAGGTCGAAGCGCGACGGGGAGCGTCCGATGCCCGGGAACTGTGTGCGCACGCGGCGGCGGAGCAGCGCCATTTGCACCAGCATGGTGACGCTCGACATCGCCGCCATGCTCAGGAAGATCCGATACATCTCGATCGGCGCGCCGAGCACATAACTGCCCACAATGTAGAGCATCGGGCACAGCGCCACCGGCAGATAGGTGAGGCCGTCGCCGACCCAGACGCCGATCGCGCCGCGTGCGAAATGCGAGGAGGTCAGCAGCAGCGAATAGCAGACGAGATACAGCGTCGCCGCGAGCGCCAGCGTGGTGTCGTGTTCGGCCGCGAACCAGAAGAAGAACGGCAGGCCGATCAGCAGCACGCCGATCAGCGAGGCGAGCGCCGTGAAGGTCATGGCGCCTTTCAGCGTCGCTTCGTCGTTCGCCGCGCTGAACTCGCTCCACGAGCGGGTGATGAAGATCTGCTGGCCGAACGTCGCGATGACGCTGAGCAGGCCGGCGGCGCTGAACAGCATCGAATAGGTGCCGAAATCATGGCGGCTCAGCATCCGGGCCGCGAGCGTCACCAGCGCCAGATTTGCGATCGTGATCGCCACGCGCAGCGCGAACGCACCGGTCATGGTGCGAACCGCGACGTTGCTGCGAAGGCCGGCAAAACGATCGATCGGGACGCTGAACTTCACTGACTGAGCCTGACCGGAGCGGAACTGCAAAACCGACGAGACGACGGCGACGCCGCGCTTCGTCTACGATGTGCCGGCACGACGATGTGACATCGACGCGCTGGCATCGTGTGGCAACTTACTCTAATTGGAGTCACTTCGCTGACATGCAAAATGATAATTGCGTGTACGGTAAAGACTCGCGGTAGCCGCGTCGGAAATGTCCGCGACAGGCCGCGCTGTTAACCATAGACACACGATCGACGAGGCGTTGATGGAGCAGCTTCCGGCCAGATACGAGATGCTGCTGCGGATCGCGGCGTGGCTGTGTCTGGCGTTCATTGCGATGGCGACACTCAGTCCGCTGGGGCTTCGACCGACCACGGGATGGCCGCCGTCGATCGAGCGCTTTCTCGCCTTCGCCGTGGTCGGCGGTTTGTTCGCGATGGCCTATCCGCGCTACATCGTGCTGGCGGCGATCGTCGTGCTCGGTGCGGCGGCGCTGTTCGAGGTTCTGCAGGTGCTGACTCCGTCGCGGCATGGCCGCGTGTTCGACGCCGCGGTGAAACTGGTCGGCGGCTCGGTCGGGCTGACCGCCGGTTGGCTGCTGGTGCGCTGGCTTCCGCGCCGCTGACGC
Source organism: Rhodopseudomonas sp. (assembly GCF_048594845.1). Taxonomy (GTDB): domain Bacteria; phylum Pseudomonadota; class Alphaproteobacteria; order Rhizobiales; family Xanthobacteraceae; genus Rhodopseudomonas. The sequence continues at coordinate 10,990 of NZ_JBMDXE010000170.1, forward strand.
GCTTCGCCTCAGCGGCTCTGCGCGACCGCCGGTTCGCCGGCCCGCATCGGCAGACGTAGCGCTTCGATCTTGGGCTGAATGGTGGTGCCGTCGATCAGTTCGAGACGTCCGCAGCGATTGAGCGTGTGCAGCTTGCGGCCGGGCCAGCGCGGCCCCGGCGTGACGGTGTGGTGCACGGTCTGGCTGAAGCGGGCCGGCGATAATTCGGTGATCTCGGCGAGACCGAGCGCGCTGCCGTAGCCGTGGGTGCAGTCCTGCACCGGACGCCACAGCCGTCCGTTGCGGTGGACGAAATGGCCGGCCGGCCGCGCGCTGGCGCGGTCGACCAGCGCGGGCCGCTGCGCATGCGGACGCCACGGCCCGAACAGATCGTCGGCATAATAGATCGACAGCGTGTCGGAGTAACCGCCGGCGCCGTCGCGTGTCGCGCCGAACATGTAATGCAGGCCGTCGTGCTGCGCGATCGTCGCGTCGGCGAATTCGACGCCCGACAGCAGCGTCGCGTGACGTTCCCAGCGATGCGGAAATTCGGCGCAGCGATAGATCGTCACCTCGTGTTCGGCGCTGCTCTCCGGGATCATCCAGAGTTCGTCGCGATGCACGATCAGGAACGGGTAGGACAGGTGCCAGGGCTCTTCGAGCACCGGGATCGCCGCGCCGATCGGGCCGTCGGCGCCGAATTCGATCGCCGAGATGAAGCCTTTGCCGACGTGATGATCGAGCTCCTCGACGAACACGAAGGTGCGGCCCCTCCAGGTGATCGGAAACGGATCGGCGTAGAAGCGGTTGGCCGGGCTCGTCACCGCGCGCCATTCCGGACCGGAGAGATCGCCGGACTTCCAGATGCCGGCGTCGTCGGTATAGCGCCACCCGATGCGCCAATGCGGTGAGTAGCAGCACAGCCGGTAGATACGACGAGCCAGGCTGGAGGCGAGGCCGCGCAGCACGAAAGCCGCCGGCGAACGCGAAGCACGGAGCGATGTGAACGGGCGCGGCGCGGCCGTCGGCACGCCCGTCTCCAGGGCGCCCTTCAGCAGCGTGGCGGTGCGCGCCATCACGGCCCCGAGCGCGCCGCCGAGCCCCTCGGCGGATTCGCCGGACGGCTTGCCCGACCACAGGGTCGTGCCGGTGATATCGTCGTGGATCTCGATCAGCGGCAGATCGCCGGCCACGATCGCGGCGAGCGCCGCGTCCTCTCCGGCCACGCCGTCATACAGCGGCCGCAAGTACAGCCGCGGCGTTCGCGCCGGATCGCGCGGCATCGCGGTGAAGTCGACGATGATGTCCGGTGTTTGCGCCGCGTGCTGGGGCTGCTGTGCGAAGGCGGGATCGCGATCCGCGCCGCAGGGGCGGCCGCGGCGCAGCAGCATGCGTTCGAGGTCGAGCAGCGCTTCCAGGCCCGCCGGTCGCTCCGCGTCGGTGTGCACCCAGACGATCTGCAATTGTGGTCCAGCGCCGCTCACCAAGGTCGTCAGGTGCCGCATCCAGCGCCGCGGACGGCGATCGTCGAAGCGGAGCTCAACCAGCACGGCGCGATCCCTCCGCGGGCGGGATCGTCTGCTCGATGAGGCGGACATATTCGTCCACCATTGCGTCGACCGAGTAGCGCGTCTTCAGGCCCTCTGCGGCGCGGCGCAGTCGTGCGGCGAGTGCAGGTTCTTCGAGCACGCGGGTGATCGCGGCGCCGAGCGCCGTGGTGTCGGAAGCGTCGACCAGAATTGCGGCCGGCTCTCCCTGATAGGCCATCACCTCGCGCAGCACCGGCAGATCGTTGGCGACGACCGGCACGCCCGCGTGGGAGGCCTCGACGGCGGCAAGGCCGAAGGTCTCGGCCAGGGAGGGAAATACGAAGACGTCGAGGCAGGCGAGAAAATTCGCGACCTGCTCGGGCGAGATCTCGCCGACGAAGCGCACCCGATCTGCAACGCCGAGTTCGGCGGCGAGATCGCGCAGTCGCGTCTCGTCGGGCCCCTGGCCCGCGAGCGCCAGCGTCCAGTCCACATGCGCGGGGAGCACACGTAGCGCCGCGTCGAGTTGCTTCAGCGGATGCAGCCGCGCCACCGAGCCGAGCACGATCGCGTCCGGCGCCAGTCCGAAGTGACGGCGAGCATCGACTTTCGACATCGTCGGGCGCTTCTGGTCGAAGCCATGCGGAACATGCGTCAGCCGCGTGCGATAGCCGTTCGGATAGCGCGAGTAGTCGCGCAGCATGTCGTGCGAGTTGACGGTGATCCGTGCGAACACGCCGAGTTGTCCCATCACGCGGTCGATGCCGCGCAGCCAGGCGGGCATCGTCAGCCGCGCCGATACCTGATTGGCGATCACCGGCGCAGGCCCCGCCAGCCGTGCGACCGCGCCGCCGATTGCGTTGCCGTAGTGCTGAAAGGTGAGGATGACGTCCGGCCGGATCTCGCGAATGCGCCGATGCAACTTGCCGAGAAAGCGCAGGAACGACAGCGGATCGCCGGGGCGCCGCGCTGCGCAGTACACGGTCTGCGGCGGCTCGTCGAAGGACCGTGACTGCCGGAAGAAGAACAGGTTATGGATGTCGTAGCCGCGTGCGGCGAGGCCGGCGCCGACCAGCCGCGAGATCTCCTGCGCGCCGGCGTTCTCGGCCTGGGTCTGCACCAACAGCACACGCGCCCGGCGCGGCCGATCCGCGATCGCTCCGCTTGCCGCCGCCGGCCGCTCGCCGGACTCACGGCGCGCGAGATCGAGGCCGGGGTCGGCGCGGCTGTTGGTATCGCGAGGCATCGACGATGGCGTCAGCAAAACGACTTCCAGGAAACCGGACGGTCGAGGCGGCCGGGTGCAGGTTAATGAAGTGTTACGATCTGTGTCTGCGGTTTACAGCAAACGTCCGTAGTCCGGGTGAGTATCGTTGTATGCGGTTAATCTGAAGGATCTCTGCGCGAAACGTCGCGCGCTCCGGCGCGCTGCGATTGGTGTTAACCGATCGTCAATGCAACCCGGCGGCCGGGCACGTAACCCCCGATTAACCCTAGTTCTTTACTTTGTAGTCAGTGTGCAAGGCGGCTCAGGCCGAGTCCGGATTGGTTTCGCGGCTGGCGGAGTCAGCAGCATCGACGCCGTCGCGGCTCGACGTCGCAGTTACATCATCGGTCCTCGCGGCTCATGATGCGGGTTCGTAGATCCAGCGAGTTGTAAAGTACCATGTCGCCCAAGCCGACTTCGCCAGAAGCGCCGACCGACCGGATCTCCGACGGGATCGATTTCAGGAACGTCCTCGGCATTCTGTCGCGGCGCCGGAGCTGGGTGATCGGCATCCCCGCGGTGCTGTGCGGCATCGTGGTGGCGTATCTGCTGGTGGCGCATCCGTCCTACACCGGAACCGCCCAGGTTTTCGTCGATCCGCGCGATCAGTACACGCCGAAGGACGATGCGCAGCAGCAGAATTCGGTTCCCGGCGACGGCCTGTTGCTGGTGGAAAGCCAGCTCAAGATCATCACCTCGAACGAAGTGCTCAACCGCGTCATCGAGCAGCTCAATCTGCAGAACGATCCGGAATTCAACGGCGAGCGGATCACCATCGGGCGGCTGATCAAGTCGGTGATCGGCCTCGGCCGGACCGAGGATCGCGCGCTGGTGACGCTGCGGAACCTGCGCAAGAACGTCGCCACCAAGCGGATCGACCGCTCCTTCGTCATCGACATTCTGGCCTCGGCCGACACCGCGCCGCGCGCCGCGGCGCTCGCGAACGCGGTGGCGACGTCGTATCTCGAGGAACAGGCGGGCGCCAATGCTGCGTTCCAGCGGCGGACCTCGGAGGCGATCTCGGCACAGCTCGGCAAGCTGCGGCAGGAAGTGAGGCGCGGCGAGGAAGCCGTTGCGGCCTTCAAGGCGGCCAACAATCTCGTCGGCTCGCGTAGTCGCATGGTCACCGAGCAGCAGCTCGACGAGGCCAATACCCAGCTCACCAATGCCAAGACGCGGCTTGCCGATGCGCAGGCGCGGGTACGGCTTATCGAGACGATTGAGCACGGCGATGCCGGTCTGGAAGCGCTGCCCGAGGCGATCCAGTCGGCCGCAATCGTGCAGCTCCGGTCGCGTCTCGCCGACGCCTCGCGCGAGGAAGCGCAGCTTGCGCAGATCGACGGGCCGAACCACCCGGCGCTGCAAGCGGCGCGTGCGCAGGTGCGCGACGCCCAGGCGGCGATTCAGCGCGAGCTGAAGACCATCGCCCGCTCGGTGCGCAACACCGAAGCCAGCGAGCGCACCAATGTGCAGAACCTGGAGGCCAACTTCGACGCGTTGAAGAAGCAGTCGGAGACCAACGACAAGGCGATGGTGCCGCTGCGCGAACTCGAGCGCAAAGCGGAGTCGAGCCGCGTCGTGTACGAGACGTTTCTGGCCAAGGCGAAGACCGCCGAGGAACGGCAGGGTATCGACACCACCAATATCCGCCTGATCTCGCGCGCCACCATGCCGGAGAACAAGAGCTGGCCGCCGACGATGATCATGCTGGCCGCCGCAATCTTCGCCGGCATCACCATCGGCATCGCGGCGGCGCTGGCGCGCGATGCATTCGATCGCCCCGGCGGCGAGCCCGATCCCGAAGCCGTGCCGGATGCGCCGGAGCTTGCGCCCGCCGACACCGCGCCGCCGTCGCATCTACGCCCCGTCGCGATGCCAAGCCAGGCCAGTCGCCTGGCTACGCTCGGCGAAGAGATCCTCGCCGCGCCGAAGGGCACCACCATCGTATTGGTTCAGGTGCAGCGCGGCGCCTGGCTCGACGACGTCGCGCTGCAGCTCGCCCGCACGGTGATCGCCAACCGGATGGATGTCATGCTGGTCGATGCCGATCTGGCGCGCCACTCCACCACCTCCCGGCTTGGTTTCGACAAGGCGCCGGGCCTGCGCGACGTGATGAACGGCGCGGCCGATATTCACGACGTCGTCCGGCTGCATCAGCCGACCGCGATGCGCGTGGTGCCGGTCGGATTGTCGGCGCTCGCGGCGCACGATCCCGCCGCCAGACAGGCGTTGTCGGGAGCGTTGCAGCAGCTCCGCGTGTTCGATCGCGTCATCGTCGACGGCGGCGAAATGGGCGCGTCTGCCTCCGAATATGGGCTGTACTACATGGCCGACGAGGTCGTGTTCCTGGCGCAGGGCGAGGGCGGCAAGAGCGAGGGCGGCAAGAGCGAGGATGCGGCGATCCTGGTGGATCTGCTGCGCCACCGCCAGGTCAAGGCCCGCATGGTGATCATCGAGCCGGACGTCTCGGTGGCGGCATGACGGCGCAGGGGCAGGGCACGCCGCATTCGCCGGCGGCGTTCGCTCCTGCCGGCTCCTCCACGTCGATCGTCCGGCTGCGGCTGCCCTTCGCCGGGCCGCTCGTGCAGAAGATGATGGCCGTCTATATCGTGCTGCTGTTCATCGTGTCGGCCAATGTGCTCGACCTGATCGGCTACGATTACAGCTCGATCGGCGGTTCACCGATCACCAAGATTCACGTCTCGACCTATTTCATCGTTCTCTTGTTCGGCGTGTTCGTCGTCACCTATCCGCAGAAACTCGATCTGGCCCGCTATTATCTGGCGACCAAGCTCGGGTCGCTGTTCTTCCTCTGCGCGTCGGTGTTCGCCGTCGTCAACATCGTCGCCGACGGCCGCAACGGCTTCGGCATGTTCTTCGACACCGATCTGCATCTGTTTCTGTGCGCGATGCTGCTGCCATTCGTGTCGCCGGACAACATGGACCGTCTCGAACGCTTCCTGCACTGGTTCTTCTTCGCCAATGCGCTGCTGGCGGTGATCGAGCTCGCGATCGGGTTCAACATCTTTCCGCTGATCACCTATTCGCCGGACGGCATGACGACGGTGGAGCCGCGCGCCACCGCCTTCCTCAGCCATCCACTCCACGCCGCCACGATCACCTGCATCTATATCGTCAGCCTGCTGTGCGGTGCCGGCACGGCGCTGCGGCGAAATCTGCGGATGCCGATGATCGGCCTGCAATGCGCGGCGCTGCTCGCCTTTGGCGGCCGCACCGCGTTCCTGCTGACCGCGGTGATCATGGCCGGGATGCTGGCCTGGACGCTGCTGCGGGCGGCGGCGGGCATGAAGCTGTCGCGCACTGCGCTGATCGTCTGGTTCACGATCATTCCGGTCGGCATCGCGGCGGTGGCGGTGCTGGCGTCGATCGGCGCGTTCGACCAGATGTTCGACCGCTTCAGCGAAGACGGCGGCAGCGCCCGCACCCGCTGGATCATGGTGCCGCTGCTGCTGTCGTTCAACTGGGGCGACATGCTGTGGGGCGCCCACACCGACTATGTGCGCTCGCAGGTGTATTCGTTCGGACTGGAATGGGGCGTGGAGAATCCGTTCATTCAGATGAGCGTGTTCCAGGGCGTCGTGGTGGCCTCGATGATCATGCTCGGCGTGTTGCTGCTGATCTGGGAGGCGTATCGGCGGATGACCTGGAAGGCGATCTTTCCGATCGCGGTGTTCCTGTTCCTGTGCAACACCTTCGGTTCGTTCGCCGGACGGTTCTTCACCTTCGCGATCTTCCTCGTGGTAATCTCGTCGCTGTTTCGCAAGCCGGATGCATCGCGCGACTGGGTGAGCTGAGCAATGGACGCTGCAGTCGTCAGCCAGCTTGCCGATCCGCCCGCGATCGTCCGCGATGCGTCAGACCTGCGGCCTGCGGGGCGCGGTGGCTATCTGCTGCCGTCCGGCTATCTCAGCACGCGCGGCAGCCAGATCGTCGACGACCGCGGCCAGCCTGTCCGCATCGCTTCAATCGGCTGGAACGGCACCGAAGGTCCGCCCGGCGCCGCGCCGTCGGGGATCTGGACCGTCAGCTACAAGACCGTTCTGGAGTCCATCGTCGATGCCGGCTTCAACACCGTGCGGATTCCCTGGATCGATCTCGGCCTCGACACGCCGCTGCACGGCTACAGCGACCGGCTCGGCTGGATCAACACGACACTCAATCCGGAACTGCTGGCCTCGCAGACCCCGCGCGCCGACGGCCGCTATCGCTACGTCACCACGCTGACGGCGTTCCGGCGCATTGTCGACTATGCGGGCGAGATCGGCCTGAAGGTGATCTTCGATCACCACACCAATCAGGGCACTGCTGGGCAGCAACGCAACGGGCTGTGGTTCGATCTCGGCCCGGGCACCGACAACACCGACGGCATCGCGCCCGGACGTTTCTCGGCCGAAATGGTCAAAGAGAACTGGCTACGCATCGCCAAGACCTTCGCGGGCAATCCGACCGTGATCGGCTACGATCTGCACAACGAGCCGAACGGCGATCGCGGCCACATCACCTGGGGCGGCGGCGGGCCGACCGACATCAAGGCGATGTGCGAGGATTATGGCTCGGCGATCCAGGACGTCGAGCCCGGCGTGTTGATCATTTGCGAAGGGCCCGAGACCTACAAGCCGCCGCCGAAATCATCCGGCATGGACCCGATGCTTGCGGCGTCGGCCGGCAATCTGACGGCGGCGGGCGCCAATCCGGTGCGGCTGAAGATCGCCAACAAGCTGGTGTATTCGATCCACGAATATCCGGAAGAGATCGCCGACACCAAGCGCTGGGGCATTCCGGAAACCGGCAAAGGCTTCATCGACCGGATGAACGCGACCTGGGGCTATCTGGTGCGCGACAACATTGCGCCGGTGTGGATCGGCGAGATGGGCGCCTCGCTGCGCACGCCGGAGACGCGCGAATGGGCGCGCAATCTGCTCGACTACATGAACGGCAAATACGGCGCCGAGGGCGGCCCGACCTTCACGGGCGATCAGCAGCCGATCAGCGGAAGCTGGTGGCTGATTGGACCGTCGAACGATCCGCCCTATGGGCTGCAGACCGATTGGGGCGTCGGCCATTACCGGCCGGACCAGATCGCCATCACCGACCAGATGCTGTTTCGGCCGCGCAAGTAGCAGCCTTCGGCGCTGCGCGGCGCGGTCAGCGCGTGGTCTGCGTCAGCAGCAGATACATCGCGTAAGGATTGGTCCGCAGATAGCGCATGCCGAGGCGTCGCGGCTCGAGTGCCATGCGCCACAGCCATTCGAGCCCGATACGCTGCATCCACACCGGCGCGCGCGGCTTGAGGCCCGACAGGAAGTCGAACAAGCCGCCCGAGGTCTTGATCACGCCGACGGTGGTGAGACGGTGGCGGTGCCGGCCGATGAATAGTTGTTCGCGCGGCACGCCCATCGACACCCAGAGGATATCGGGCGCCAGCTCGGCGATCTGCCGGCACGCCGCGATTTCCTCGTCTTGGTCGGCAAAAAAGCCGTTGCGTCGTCCGACCAGCTTGAGATCGGGATAGCACTTCTTCACCAGATCGGTCGCAAGCCGGTTCGAGGTTTCGTCGGCGCCGAGCATGAACATGGTAGCGCCGCGCTTGATCGCTTCGCGCGCGACGTCGTGAAACAGGTCGGTGGTCGCCACCCGCTCCGGCAGCGGCACGTCGCACTTGAAGCGCGACACGAATACGTGCGGCATGCCGTCGGCATGGATCGCATCGGCCTGCAGGAACATCGCGTGCTCGGCCGGATCGACCGCGCAGCGATACGTCACCTCGCCATTGGTCGACGTCATATAGGCCGGATAGCGCCACAGGCCGCGGCGCTTCAACGCCTCGTCGACCATCGCACGCGCAGTTTCGGCGCGGTCGGCCACAACGATGGGCAGGCCGCCGATCAGATTGCGCTTCCAATGCAGGAAACGGCTGCGACGCCGATCGCCACCGACGCGGCGCTCACCAAACGGCAGCGCCTCGATCGAAAACGGCGCAACCCGGCGATCCGACCCACGCCGTTCGGCGCTCGTCGTCTGGGCTCGCATGGCAATCTGCACCTGGGACATCACGAATTCCACTCGTCGCCAAGGACGTGTTTCAAGAGCATTGAAAACAAACAATCAGCGCTTCTTAACAGCCTTGCAAGCGCGGCTTAACCGTTTCCGCGCGACAAGGTAAAACAGTTAATGATGCAGTAACGATACGCGCGCGATTTCCCGCCGACTGTGCCGTCCTGCATCAGCGCTGTGTCACGACGATGCGGCGTGCCGGGATGAGGCAGGTTCCATCCACAGGCTGGAACCCGTCGGTCACGCCAGTTGCTTTTCCCACGCGAGCGCGTGGCGCACGATGGTCTCGAGATCGTCGTAGCGCGGCGTCCATCCGAGCTCAGTCCTGGCGCGCGCATTCGATGCCACCAGCGCCGCGGGGTCGCCGGCGCGGCGGCCCTTGATGCGGACCGGAAAGTCGACGCCCGACACGCGCTTCACCATCTCGATCACATCGAGCACCGAATAGCCCGAGGCGTAGCCGATGTTGCAGGTGATGCTCGCACCGCCGGCGCGCAGGTAGCGCAGCGCGTCGAGATGCGCGGCGACGAGGTCGCTGACATGGACGTAGTCACGGATGCACGAGCCGTCGGCGGTCGGATAGTCGGTGCCGAACACGTCGAGGCCGTCGCGCTTGCCGAGCGCGGCCTGCACGGCGATCTTGATCAGATGCGTCGCATTGGGGGTCGATTGCCCGGTGCGCCCTTGCGGATCGGCGCCGGCGACGTTGAAGTAGCGCAGCGCCGCGTAGCTCAGCGGATGCGCGCGGGCGACGTCGTCCAGTATCCACTCGACCATCAGCTTGGAGCGGCCGTAAGGATTGATCGGCTGCGTCGGCTGATCTTCGGCAATCGGGGTGCGCTCCGGCTCGCCATACACAGCGGCGGTCGACGAGAACACGAAATGCGGCACGCCACGCTGCACCGCGCAGGCGATCAGCGTGCGGGCATTGGCGGTGTTGTTGCGATAGTAATCGAGCGGCTGCGCGACCGAGTCCGGCACCACGATGCTGGCCGCGAAATGCACGATCGCGGCGATCGGATAGCGGTCCATCACCTCGCCGACGAGCGCCGCATCGCCGGCGGAGCCCTGGAACAGCGGCACCCCCGCGGGGATAGCGTCGCGGCGGCCCGTGGAGAGATCGTCGATCACCAGCGGCCGCTCGCCGGCCGCCTGCAGCGCCAGAACCATGTGGCTGCCGATGTAGCCGGCGCCGCCGGTGACGAGGATGTGGCTCTCCATCTGGGCTTTCCGTAGCTGGCGCCGCGCCGTCAGGGTGGCGCGTTGCTCTGGAACCGGACGCGACTGCTCGCAATTGCCACGCCCCAGGTCAAGCCGATCAGCAAGAAATAATGCCGCCAGTGGTCGGTATCGATAATGAAGCTTTCGAGCAGGGTGACGATCATGGTCGAGACGATGACGATAGAGGTGCGCTGCCAGGGCGTGCGAACGAAGACGTTGCGCAGCCCATAGGCGGCAGTGATGAACACCAGCGCCGGATACAGGATGCCGCTGATCCAGCCGCCCGACATGAAGGCGTTCAGGAACGAGTTGTGGGTGTCCTCGGGGAAGAAACGGCGGAATTGCAGCGGTCCGATCCCGGTCGGATAGTCGAGCGCCATCGCGGCGCCGAGCAGATGCCGGCCGAAGCGGCCGAACCGGCCGCTGTCATAGGGCTGCGACAGGCTGGCGCGCTCCTTGAACAGCGCGTCGATCTGGTCGAACGACAACAGCACCGCGAGCGCCGCGATCAGCAACACGCCGGCCAGCATCGCCAGCAGCACGATGCGCAGGCGCCGATGCTGCGTCGGCGCGGTGATGAACATCAGCGCGACCATCAGCACCGAGGCGCCGGCCAGCGTGCCCCAGGCGGCGCGCGAGAACGCGAGGAAGACCGCCAGCGCGATGATGCCGAATGCGATCGCGTTGCGCACCGCGCTCCAGAAAGAGCCTTCGATCACCCGCTGCAGCGCGTAGATCGCCGGAAAGATCAGGAACGCGCCGAGCACGTTCGGATCCTTGAACGTGCCGCGCGCGCGGCCGGCGAAAGTGAGGAGGTCGCTGCCGCCCGGGATCAGATTGAAATAGCCGGCGATGCCGGCCAGCGCGGCGATCAGGCCGCCCGCCAGATAGCCGTTGGCGATCGCGTCGATGCGCGCGCTTGTTTCCTCGAGCGCCACCAGCGCGAAGAACATCGCGGTGATCGCCATGTACCACGAGGTCAGCAGCCAGTTCAGGATCAGCGGGTCATCGAGCAGCGTCGAGGCGCCGATGGTGTAGCCAAACTCGATGCCGATCAGCAGGCCGATCGGAATGACCAGCGCCGGCGTAATTCGTAGCCCCGTGGCCGCGAACAGCAAAACGGACAGCAGCACGGCGAATTCGTACGGACTCGGTTCGATGAATACGATCGCGCCGCTGGCGCCAACGAACCACAGCAGTGCGAGCTGCAGGCTGCGCAATCGGGGCGCCGTGCTCGGAGGGGCCGCGATGGCAAAGTCGGTCATGCTGTAACCTTGCGTCGCCGGCTGAAACGCTTCGTTAACCGTGTCGCGCCGGGCGCGAAAGCGGCCGCGCGCCCGTCCGGCAAGTCGCCGACGCGCGCGGGTCGCGGCACGGGCAGTGTAGGAAAGCGGGATTAACGCTGGCTTATCGATCGCTCGCCGGCATCGGCGGTTCGGGTTCGTCGGCCTTTACCACATCTGCGGCATTGGCATGAAGCCGCGGCGGAACGGCGCTATAGGCTATCAGCGATATCAGGGCGGAGTTGATAGATGATCAGTAAGCGAGCGTTTCTCGGTTCGGCCGCAGGCGCGGCCGCTGCGTTGTTCGGCGCGCGGGCCCTGCCGGCCGTGGCCGACGTCGGCACCTATCCCGCGCGGCCGGTGCGCTGGATCGTACCCTATGCGGCGGGCGGCGCGACCGACGTGCTGTCGCGGATGGTCTGCCAGAATCTCACCGAGAAACTCGGGCAGCCTTTCGTGGTCGAGAACAAGCCGGGGGCGGGGAGCACGATCGGCACGCAGGCGGTGATCAATTCGCCGGCCGACGGCTACACGCTGCTGCTGACCAGCACCGCCAACGCCATCAACGCCTCGTTCGATCGCACCCTGCCGTTCGATTTCGCCAAGAGCATCGCGCCGGTCGCCGGGCTTGCGCGAATCCCGCTGGTGCTGGTGATCAACAACGACATTCCGGCCAAGACGGTCGCGGAGTTCATCGCCTATGCCAAGGCGAATCCGGGCAAGATCAGCGTCGGCTCGTCGGGCGTCGGCACGTCGCTGCATCTGTCCGGCGAACTCTTCAAATCGATGGCCGGTGTCGATCTGGTGCACGTGCCGTATCGGGGCTCGGCGCCGGGGCTGACCGACCTAATGTCCGGCCAGATCCAGGCGATGTTCGACAACGTGACCTCGTCGTTCGAACTGGCGAACGCCGGCAAGATCCGCGCGCTCGGAGTCACCACGCGCGAGCGTTCGGTGGTGCTGCCGAACGTGCCGCCGATCGCCGACACGCTCGCCGGCTACGAGACCAGCTCGTTCTACGGCGTCGGTGCCCCGCACGGTACGCCAACGGACGTGATCGACCGGCTGAACCTGTCGATCAACGCCGCTCTCGACGATCCGACCATCAAGCAGCGCATCGCCGAACTCGGCGCGATCCCGCTGCACGGCGATGCGGCGCAGTTCGGCGCGATGATGCGGGCCGAAACCGAGAGCTGGCGCAAGATCGTGGACACGTCACAGGTGCATAAAGAAGGCTGAGGCAGCTCCGGGGGCGGCGGTTGCGGCCGCCCTCCCGGCTTGCAATTGGGCCGGCCGGCTCCGATATTTCCAGTTCCGCCCGTCGTGCTGAACAGGAGACGCCGGATGCCTTCCTTGCCCGAATGGAATGTGCCGGCCGCGATCCGGCCCCGGGCCGCAGACTTTCCGTTCGACGTCGATCGTGCGCTGTCTGCGGTGGTCGGCCTGCATGCCATCATTCCGCCCGATGCCTTCACGGCTAATACGCTCGGAACCGAGCGCGCCGGCAATGCGGTGCTGATCGACGACGGGCTGCTGCTCACTATCGGCTATCTGATCACCGAGGCTGAAACGGTCTGGCTCCATCTCGGCGACGGCCGCGTCGTCGAGGGCCACGCGCTCGGCTTCGATCAGGACAGTGGCTTCGGCCTGGTGCAGGCGCTCGGCTCGATCGATCTGCCGCCGCTGCGGCTCGGTGACTCGGCCGCGGCGAAAGCGGGTGATCGGGTGATTATCGGTGGCGTCGGCGGCCGCACCCGCTCGGTGTCGGGACGGATCGCGGCGCGCCAGGAATTCGCCGGCTACTGGGAGTATCTGCTCGACGACGCGATCTTCACCGAGCCGTCGCATCCGAATTGGGGCGGCACCGCGCTGCTGTCCGCGGCCGGCGACCTGATCGGCATCGGCTCGCTGCAGATCGAGCGCAGCGGCAGCGACGAACACTACAACATGATGGTGCCGACCGATCTGCTGAAACCGATCCTTGGCGATCTGCGCACCATCGGCCGGGTCAACAAGCCGGCGCGGCCGTGGCTCGGCCTGTATTCGACCGAGATCGAGGACAAGATCGTGGTGGTCGGAATCGCCCCAAAGGGCCCTGCGGCGCGCGCCGAGCTGAAGACCGGCGACGTCATCCTCGCCGTCGCGGGCGAGAAGGTAACGACCGAAGCCGAGTTTTATCGCAAGCTCTGGTCGCTCGGCAGCGCCGGCGTCGAGGTGCCGCTGACCCTGTTCAGCGGCGGCGCGACATTCGACGTCGTGCTGCACTCCGGCGACCGCGCGAAATTTTTGAAGGGGCCGAGATTGCATTGAGCGAGAGGCTGACGGTGAGAGAGAGCCGCGACCGATATCGGCTATCGGCTATCGGCTTGTGAATCCTTTCTTCCGCCTTGGACCACCGCGTCGACCCCAAGCACCTCGTCATTGCCGGGCTTGAGCCGGCAATCCAACCGCCTCGCAAGAACCTAACTATTCGAGCGCGCTGGCGCACGCGATGGATACGCGTCAAGCCGGTGTATGACGGTGGGACTGGCTCGAGGCATTGCCCCAAAACCCGGCCGTCATCCCCCGCGCATGCGGGGGACCCAGTATTCCAGAGCGCGTGTACTAGGTGCACGGCTTTTCAACGAGCGCTCTGGAATACTGGGTCGCCCGGACGAGCCGGGCGATGACCTTGAGAGGTGGGGCGCGCTGATCGGATGATCCAGCGCGAGCGCAACTTCCGCTACTTCCCCGGAATCTTGTCGTCGATGCCTTTCACGTAGAAATTCATGCCGAGCACTTGGCTGTCGTCGAGGTGGTCGCCGCCTTTGCATTCGACGTCCTTGCCGTCCTGGTCGACGACCGGGCAGGCGAACGGCTTGATGCTGCCGTCGATGATGCCGGCCTCGGTGTCGGCCGCGAGCTTCTTCACGTCGTCCGGCATGTTGGTATAGGGCGCCATCAGGATCATCTTGTCCTTGAGGCCGCCCCAGGTGTCGCCCGCCTGCCAGGTGTTGTCCAGCAGGGCCTGGACGCGCGCCGTGTAGTACGGCGTCCAGTTGGCGATGATGCCGGTGAGCTGCGCCTTGGGGCCGAACTTGATCATGTCGGAATCCTGCGCGAAGGCCAGCGCGCCGCGCTCGTTGGCGATCTGCATCGCGGCGGCGCTATCGGTGTTCTGCATGATGACGTCGGCGCCCTGGTCGAGCAGCGCCTTGGCGGCTTCGGCTTCCTTGCCGGGATTGAACCAGGAATTGACCCAGACGATCTTCACCTTGATGTCCGGGTTGATCTTCTGCGCCGCCAGGATGGTGGCGTTGATGCCGGAGATCACTTCGGGCACCGGGAACGAGCCGATATAGCCGAGGACGCCCTTCTTCGACATCTTGGCGGCGATCGTGCCCTGCACGTAGCGGCCTTCGTAGAAGCGCCCCGAATAGGTCGCGACGTTCTTCTCGCGCTTGTAGCCGGTGGCGTGCTCGAACTTCACGTCGGGATACTTCTTGGCGACCTTGATGGTCGAATCCATGTAGCCGAACGAGGTGGTGAAGATCAGCTTGTTGCCGGCGCGGGCGAGCTGCTCGATCGAGCGCTCGGCGTCGGGGCCTTCGCTGACGCTTTCGAGGAAGGTGGTCTCGATGCGGTCCCCGAATTGCTTGACCAGCGCCTGGCGCGCCTGATCGTGCTGGTGGGTCCAGCCGAAATCGCCGACCGGGCCGATATAGACGAAGCCGATCTTGAGCTTGGCAGGCTTGTCCTGCGCCGCGGCGCCCGACAGCCCCGCGAACCCGGCCAGCAGCAGCGCCGCCATCACACTCGCCTTCGTCATCCAGTTCTCTCCGCTCACTTGATGTGTCTCGTTCGTCTTCATCGATCCGGAACGAAGCCGGTTCCGAGCGCGGCCGGCGCGACCGAGCCGCCGCGGCGCACCCGGGAGATCAGCACCAACACCAGGATCGTGGCAAGATAGGGCAGCGCCGTCATCAGCTGCGGCGGCAGGCCGAGCCCGAACGCCTGCGCATGCAATTGCAGGATCGACACCGCGCCGAACAGATAGGCGCCGGCCACCAGTCGCCCCGGCCGCCACGAGGCGAACACCACCAGCGCCAGCGCGATCCAGCCGCGGCCAGCCGTCATGCCGGGCGCGAAGAACGGCGTATCGGCGAGCGGCAGGCTGGCGCCCGCGAGCCCGGCGCAGCCACCGCCGAACAGCACCGCCAGCGTGCGGATGCGGCCGACGCGATGGCCCAGCGCATGCGCCGCCGCCGGATCGTCGCCGGCCGCGCGCAGGATCAGTCCGATGCGGGTGCGGGTCAGCACGACGCCGATTGCGACGATCAGCCCCACCGAGAGATAAACAAACGCGGTCTGGCCGAACAGCAGCCTGCCGATGCCCGGCAGCGTGGTCAGGCCGTCGATCGCCAACTGCGGCGCCGGCGTGATGCGTTCGCCGACAAAACCGAGACCGATAAGGCCGGCAAGGCCGGTGCCCAGAATGGTGAGCGCGAGACCGGCCGCAACCTGATTGACCGCGAGACCGATCGTCATCAGCGCGAACAGCGCC
>NZ_JBMDXE010000171.1:0-3698 GCF_048594845.1 Rhodopseudomonas sp.
TATAGCCGGCCAGCGCGTGCTTCAGCTGATCGCGGATGTACGCCTCCTCCAGCGTGACGCCGGGCTGCGGCTCCAGCATCGCCATCAACGACTCGCCGAACTCTGCGTCCGGAATGCCGAACACCGCACAGTCGTGCACGCCAGGAATGGCGTGGATCGCGGCTTCGATCTCGGCCGGGTAGATATTGACGCCGCCGGAGATCACCATGTCGCGCTTGCGGTCGCAGATGAAGACATAGCCGTCGGCATCGATGTAGCCGACGTCGCCCGAGGTGATGAAGCCGTCGCGATCAATCTCGGCGCGCTTCTCCGGCTTGTTGTGATAGGTGAAGTCCGGATTGCCAGCGATCCGAGAAAATATCTCGCCGATTTCGCCCTGCGGCAGTTCCTTGCCGTCATCGTCGACGAACTTGATCTCGGCGCCCGGCGCGATCTTGCCCACGGTGCCGGGCTTCTTCAGCGCATCCTCGGAGCTGGCGAACGTCACCGCGCCGGACTCGGTCGAGCCATAGAACTCGAAGATCACCGGGCCCCACCACTCGATCATCGCGCGCTTGACGTCGGCCGGGCACGGCGCCGCAGCGTGGATCACATGGGTCAGCGACGAGACGTCGTACTTCTTGCGCACCTCTTCGGGCAGCTTCATCAGCCGGATGAACATGGTCGGCACCATGAACACGGTGTCGAGGCGGTGCCGCTCGATCAGTGGCAGCAGCGTCACCGGCTCGCACCGCGCCAACAACACCAGCCGGCCGCCGCGCCGGCCGGCTCGAATGCCGAAGGCGTTCGGGGCGGAGTGATACAGCGGCCCCGGGCACAGCACGCGGGCGCCGGGCTTGAGCCCGTAGATCATCGCACGCATCGCTTCGGCGTTCTTGGCCTGCTCCGGCGTCGGCGCGAAACGCTTGACGCCCTTGGGATGGCCGGTAGTGCCCGAGGTGTAGATCATGTTCTGCGGCTGCGGCAACGCCGGTCCGTCATACGGCTTCTGCTGCGCCAGCCAGGTCTCGAAATCGATCGCGCCTGCAGGCGCGGCGCGATGCTCCGGCACGACCTTGTAGTTGGAAAGAATTTCCGACGGCGTTTCGACGCTCAACATCGTCACGCCGGCAGGCAGCACCGAGGCGGCTTCATGCAGCAGGTCGGCGTGGCCGATCAGCACACGCGTGCCGGTATCGCCCAGCACGTAAGCCAGCTCGTCCTGTTTGAAGTGCCAGTTCACTGGCACCATGTAGGCGCCGACTGTCATCACCGCGTAGGCAGCTTCGAGAAACGACACGTCATTTCGCATCAGCACGCAGACGCAATCACCTGGCTTGACGCCGAGCGCCTGCAGCCCGCCCGCCATCCGCGCCGCCCGCGCATTGACCTCGTCGAAGCTGCGGTGCCGTTCGCCGGACAGGATGCCGTGGAGGAGTTGGTTGTCAGTCATCGTTGGTTGGTCCGCTTCTTGGTGTCGGGTGATGCGCAAGTGTTCCACGAGCCGGGCACCACCATGGTGAGGAGCATCGCAGCGATGGGTCTCTAACCATGAGGATGTGGAATGCAGGCCTCTTCCCGTCATTGCGAGCGAAGCGAAGCAATCCAGACAAAATGCGCCGTGTCTGGATTGCTTCGTCGCTTCGCCTCCTCGGAATGACGAGGCGGTTTCGGTTCGGTCCTAGTCCGCGAACTTCGGCGCGCGCTTTTCCATGTTGGCGCGGACCGCTTCGGTCTGGTTGGGCGAGCCGATCAACTTCTGCTGCTCGACGCTTTCCGCCATCAGCGCCGGACCTGGATCGACCGACAGCGCGTTCATCATGCGCTTCGCGGCGCGGATAGCGTCCGGATTCTTGCCGGCGATTTCGCGCGCCATCTCCAGCGCCGCAGCGCGCGGATCCTCGACCACCTTGGTGGCGAGGCCGAGGCTCACGGCCTCCTGCGCGCCGACGATGCGGCCGGTGTAGGTCAGTTCGCGCAACACGTCGTCACGCAGCAGCGTCGCCAGGATCGGCGTGCCGGCCATATCGGGGACCAGACCCCATTTGATCTCCATGACCGACATCCGGGCGTCCGGCGCCATCAGCCGGATGTCGGCGCCGAGCGCGAGCTGACAGCCGCCGCCGAACGCGACGCCGTGCACT
Organism: Rhodopseudomonas sp.; assembly: GCF_048594845.1. Lineage (GTDB taxonomy): Bacteria > Pseudomonadota > Alphaproteobacteria > Rhizobiales > Xanthobacteraceae > Rhodopseudomonas. Next base: position 2,124 of record NZ_JBMDXE010000171.1, read on the forward strand.
GCAGCAATCACCGGCACCGGTAGCGTCCGCCAGCCCCACACCGCCTGCTGCGCCGCGTTGGCCTGGCCGTGCGTACGCTTGGTGAGATCACGAAATTCGCCTCCCGGAATTCCGTTACCACCATTCTCCTTCATCGCGGCAAAACGCCCCATATCAAGGCCGGCGCAAAACGCCTTACCCTCTCCGGACAGCACGACAACGCGCACGCTCTTGTCCTTGGCGAGCCGTTCGGTCGTCGCCACCAGCGCCTCGAACATCGCGGCATCGAGCGCATTCATCTTGTCGGCCCGCACCAGCCGGACGTCGGCAACGCCGTCGGTCAGCGACACCGATACGCGATCATTCATGGGGCGGATTCCTCTGTTGTGATTGTGACCAGTTGCGGCGTACAGAAAAGCGTTGTCGGAATTTAGTCAATCGCTTAATCAACAGACACCTTCCACATTTCCGGGCATCTGACATGTTCACCGAAAAGCTTCTCGCAGGTCGTCGTATTCTGGTCACCGGCGGAGGCACAGGCCTCGGCAAGGCGATGGCGGCGCGCTTTCTTCAGCTTGGCGCCGAAGTGCATATCTGCGGCCGCCGCAAAGGCGTGTGCGACGAGACCGCGACCGAACTGATGGATCAGTTCGGCGGCAAGGTGATGACGTACGGCGTCGATATCCGCGATGCGCAGGCGGTCGATCACATGATCGAAACGATCTGGGCGACCGGTCCGCTCACCGATCTCATCAACAACGCGGCGGGAAATTTCATCTCACGGACAGAAGAACTGTCGCCGCGCGGCTTCGACGCGGTCGCCAATATCGTGATGCACGGCACCTTCTACGTCACGCACGCGGTCGGCCGGCGCTGGGTCGAAGGCGGCCACCGCGGCAATGTGGTGTCGATCACCACCACCTGGGTGCGCAACGGCAGCCCCTATGTGGTGCCATCGGCGATGAGCAAATCGGCGATCCACGCCATGACGATGTCGCTGGCCACCGAGTGGGGCCGTTACGGCATCCGCCTCAACACCATTGCGCCCGGCGAAATTCCGACCGAAGGCATGAGCAAGCGGATCAAGCCCGGCGACGAGGCCGGCGCCCGCACCATCAAGATGAATCCGATGGGCCGCGTCGGCACCATGGAAGAACTGCAGAACGTCGCGGTGTTCCTGATCTCCGGCGGCTGCGACTGGATCAACGGCGAGACCATCGCGATGGACGGCGCCCAGGGTCTCGCCATGGGCGGCAACTTCTATCAGCTCCGCGACTGGAGCAATTCCGACTGGGAGCAGGCCAAGGCCTCGATCAAGGCCCAGAACGAAAAGGACCGCGCCAAGCGGGGGTAACAAGCAACGCGGTCGTCATCCTGATGCCCGCGAGACAACTAACGACGACGTCATCCCCCGCGCATGCGGGGGATCCAGTATTCCAGGGCGTCAGCGGCCGACCACGACCGCTCTGCAATACTGGGTCGCCCGGACAAGCCGGGCGATGACCGCATATTTTTGTGCAGCGACCGTGCTTGGCGCGCAACGCGACCGCCGCGACAGCCTGCACCTCTCCCCTTCCCGCGACACTCGCTCCCGCT
>NZ_JBMDXE010000172.1:0-3568 GCF_048594845.1 Rhodopseudomonas sp.
GGCCGCGCCATCAGCGCCAGCGCATCGGGCAGGGCATGGACGCCGAGCAGCGGCGGCGCGTCGTCGATCGTCGCCAGCCGCGGCGGATACCCGGTTTCACCCGGCGCAACCAACTCGACGCCGATACGCCGCGAACCCTCGATCTCGCGCCGCGCATCCTCTTCTGACGGAATCCGGCCAGCCCGCGCCGCGCCGCCCCGCCGGGCCAATTCCGGCAACCGCTCCAGCGCTACGCGCGCCGAGCCGAAATGATTGATCAGCGAGCGGAAGGTCCGTGGGCCGACATTGTCACTGCGGATCAGTCGCAGCCAGTCGATGCGCTGCGCATCGGTGAGGAGAGTCGTGCTCTGATCGCTACTATTTCCGGCCACGCACCACCCCCGTAGGGAGAGTGTTGCTTAGCTGTCGGAAGGGAACAAGTTCGACGAAAGCGGGAGGAGGCAATGGTAATTGGAGCTACTTGACCGCAGTCATCGCGGGCGAAGCGAAGCAATTTAGCGCCGGGCACGCGTCTGGATTGCTTCGCTTCGCTCGCAATGACGCTGAAGCGAGCGACGAACGAAGCCGCTTACTTCTTCTCGCCGATCCGGCTTTCCGTCCCTGCCTGCAACCGCTTGATGTTTTCGCGGTGCATCCAGAATAGCAGCAGGGTCAGCACGGCGAATAGCGAGGCGAGCGCCGGGTGGCCGAACCACCACAGGAAGATTGGGGTGATAAAGGCCGCGACCAGGGCGGACAGCGACGAGTAGCGCGCGGTGAAGGCGGTGGCGAGCCACAGCAGGCAGAACACCAGCGCGCCGGGCCAGAACAGGCCGAGCAGAATGCCGATGTAGACGGCGACCCCTTTGCCGCCCTTGAACTTCAACCAGATCGGAAACAGATGGCCGAGAAACGCGCCAAGCCCGGCCAGCATCGCGGCGTTGGCAGAGACCGCGTCGGTGCCGCGCGCCAGATAAGCGGCGAGGATCACCGCGGCGGTGCCCTTCAGCGCGTCGAGCAGCAGCGTCGCGGCGGCGAGGCCCTTGCGGCCGGTGCGCAGAACGTTGGTGGCGCCGATATTGCCGGAGCCGATCGAGCGCAGATCCTGCGTGCCGGCGAGTTTGGTGAGGATCAGTCCGAACGGGATCGAGCCGAGCAGATAGCCGATCACCAAGGCGGCAAGGTAGATCCCGATCATCACAACTCTCCAAACAATCTAGCAAGTCGGGAATACAATCAAACTCTCCCCGTCATTGCGAGGAGCGAAGCGAGGAAGCAATCCAGAGGCCCAGTGCTCGGCGCCTCTGGATTGCTTCGCGGAGCCTGTGCCCGGACGGCGCGGAGCGCCGATCCGGGTGCTCGCAATGACGGGGGAGGCTCTACCCGTCGGCCAACTCCGTTAGCCCTTCAAACTCACTCACACATGCTCGTACACCGTCCGTCCACCGACGATGGTCCGAGCCACGCGGCCAGAGAACCGCGCCTCGTCGAATGGCGTGTTCTTGCATTTCGACTTCAGTTCGTTTGGATCGACGATCCACGGCGTGTCGATGTCGATCACGATCAGGTCGGCGGGGGCGCCGGCGCGCAGCGTGCCGCCGGGCAGGCCGAGCAGTTCGGCCGGGCGGGTCGACATCGCACGGATCAGGGAGAGCAGGTCGAGTTCGCCGCTGTGCACCAGCCGCAGCCCGGCCGGCAGCATGGTCTCCAGCCCGATCGCGCCGGCCTCCGCCGCGGCGCAGGGCAGGCGCGTGACCACGACGTCCGGCGGATTGTGGTCCGCCATCACCACGTCGCTCAGCCCGGACGACACCGCGGCGATCAGCGCCTTGCGGTCGTCCTCGGTGCGCAGCGGCGGCGACAGCTTGAGGAAGGTGCGGTACGGGCCGATGTCGTTCTCGTTGAGCGAGATGTGGTTGATCGAAACCGAAGCCGAGACGTTGATGCCGGCGTCGCGCGCGCGCTGCAGGATCTCCAGCGACTCGATGCAAGTCAGCGACGCGGCGTGGTAGCGGCCGCCGGTCAGCGCCGCGAGGCGGACGTCGCGCTCCAGCACCACGGCCTCGGCCGCCGCCGGCACGCCGGACAGGCCGAGCCGGGTGGCGAATTCGCCCTCGTTCATCACGCCTTCGCCGACGAGGTCGGGGTCTTCGGTGTGGTGCACGATCAGCGCGTCGAAATCGCGCGCATAGGTGAGGACGCGGCGCATCACCTGCGCGTTCATCACGCTGCGGTCGCCGTCGCTGAATGCCACCGCGCCGGCGGCCTTCAAGAGACCGATCTCGGTCATCTCGGCGCCGGCGAGATCCTTGGTCAGCGCCGCCATCGGATGGATGTTGACGATCGCGGTGTCGCGCGCGCGGCGCATCACGAAATCGACCGTCGCCGAGTTGTCGATCACCGGCGAGGTGTTCGGCTGGCAGACGATGGTGGTGATGCCGCCGGCGGCAGCAGCCTGGCTCGCCGAAGCAAACGTCTCACGATGGCTGGCGCCGGGCTCGCCCACGAAGGCACGCATGTCGACCAGGCCGGGCGCGACCACCATGCCGTTGCAATTGATGATGTCGGTGCCCTCGGGCACGCCGGCGGCGCCGATCCCGCGGCGGGCATCGCGGATCACGCCGTCGGCGATCAGCACGTCGCCGACACCGTCGAAGTCGCGGCCGGGGTCGATCAGTCGGGCGTTGGCGAGCAGGATCGGGCGGCGGTCGGTCAGCATTGTTCGGTCCCGTTCCAGCTTCAGGCGTTGGGCAGGTTGCGGGCGAGCGCTTCGAGCACCGCCATGCGCACCGCCACGCCCATTTCCACCTGTTCGCGGATCAGCGACTGCGCGCCGTCGGCGACGGCGGAGTCGATCTCGACGCCGCGGTTCATCGGCCCCGGATGCATCACCAGTGCGTCCGGCTTGGCGTAGGACAGCTTCTTCTGGTCGAGGCCGAAATACTGGAAGTACTCGCCGCTCGACGGCACGAAGGAGCCGTTCATGCGCTCGCGCTGCAGCCGCAGCATCATCACGATGTCGGCGCCGTCGAGCCCTTCGCGCATGTCGCGCGCCACCTCGACGCCCATCCGTTCGATGCCCGCGGGCAGCAGCGTGGAAGGCGCAACGACGCGGACGCGGGCGCCCATGGTGTTCAGCAGCAGAATGTTGGAGCGCGCGACGCGCGAATGCATCACGTCACCGCAGATCGCCACCACCAGCCCTTCGAGCCGGCCCTTGTTGCGGCGGATCGTCAGCGCGTCGAGCAGCGCCTGGGTCGGATGCTCATGGGCGCCGTCGCCGGCATTGATCACCGAGCCGTCGACCTTGCGGGCGAGCAGTTCCACCGCGCCGGAGGCGTGATGGCGCACGACGAGGATGTCCGGGTGCATCGCGTTCAGCGTCACCGCGGTGTCCATCAGGGTCTCGCCCTTGCGCATCGACGATGACGACACGCTCATGTTCATGACGTCGGCGCCGAGGCGCTTGCCGGCGATCTCGAACGACGACTGCGTCCGCGTCGACGCTTCGAAGAACAGATTGACCTGGGTACGGCCGCGCAGCGAGGTGCGCTTCTTGTCGACCTGCCGGTTGAGCTCGACATATTCT
>NZ_JBMDXE010000173.1:0-4775 GCF_048594845.1 Rhodopseudomonas sp.
TCCTCGGCCCCGCTGTCGCGACGCCGCCGCCACTCATAGAATGTGTCCCGACTGACGCCGTAGCGCCGGCACAGATCCGACACGCTCCAATTGCCGCTCGCATAGTCCGACAGCATCTGCACCCGCTGATCCATCCGACAGATCTCCACAAAAGGCATCGGCGGTCCTCCCTCCGATGCAGTGTGAACTGTCGACAATCATCCCGGTCTGAACTGTCAGGAATCTACCCGGTCCGTACCCCTGCGTCGCCCTCACCCCAGCCCTCTCCCGCGAGCGGGAGAGGGGGCGCGCTGCGGCGCGGGGAGACCATCAGGTCTACATGAGAGAGAAGCGTAGGAACACGAAGACGACCTGGGCCTCTCACGTATTCAGGAATCGCCGGAAGTGACTGAGCGCCAGCGCGAACAGAGTGGTGCCGATCACCAGCAGCGCCAGAAACTGCGGCCACACCACATCGAGCCCGGCGCCGCGGAACAGGATGGCTTGCGACAACGACACGAAGTGCGTATTCGGCGCCAGCAGCATGATATCCTGGATGATCTGCGGCATGCTTTCGCGCGGCGTGAGGCCGCCGGACAGCGCCTGCAGCGGCACCAGGATCAGCATCATCAGCAAACCGAACTGCGGCATCGTGCCGGCCGCGGTGGCGAGATAGATCCCCATGCTGGTGGTGGCGAACAGATGCAGCGCGGTGCCGGCCAGGAACAGCAGCAGCGAGCCCTGCACCGGCACGCTCAGCACGCCCTGGATCACCACCGTCAGCGCGAAGGCCGACGCGAGCAGCACCACGCCGCCCATCGACCACACCTTGCTGATCATGATCTCGAGCGGCGTCACCGGCATCACCAGCAGATGCTCGATGGTGCCGTGCTCGCGCTCGCGGATCAGCGCCGCGCCGGTGAGGATGATCGACAGCATGGTAATGGCCGTGATCAGCTCGTTGACAGCGCCGAACCAGCCTTTGTTGAGCTCGGCATTGAAGCGGACGCGCAGCGTCTGCTCGACCGGGACCGAGGCCGCGGCCCTGTGATGCGCGAGAAACTCGTTGATCTCGCCGTTGACGATGGTCTGCACATAGCCGCCGCCGGTGAAGGCCTGGGTCACGCGGGTGGCGTCGATGTTGAGCTGGATGGTCGGCGATCGCTTGGCCAACAGGTCGCGCTGGAAATTCGGCGGGATGTCGAGCGCGAAGGTATCGAGCCCGGCGTCCATCCGCTTGTCCATCTCGGCCTGGGTGATCAGCTTGGGGATCGAGAAATACGGCGGATTGAACGCAGTGATGATTCGCTCCGACACCGGCGAGCGGTCCTCGTCGACGATCGAGATCGCAGCGTGGTTGAGCGTCTCCGGCAGCGCCTTGGATTCGATGTAGATCGAGGCCGTGAAGGCGTAGACGATTAGCACCATCAGCATCGGATCGCGCAGCAGGCCGCGCAATTCCTTGACGCCGAGCTGGACGATGTTGGAGATCCGCACGTCACTTCGCCTGTTTCTTGAGGAGCGCCGCGCCGGCGCCGAGCAACACCGGCACGGTGATCAGCAGCGGCAGCAGCGACGACCACATGTCGGCGAAACCGAGCCCCTTTGAAAAGGCGCCGCGCGAGATATTGACGAAATACGTGGTCGGATACAGCGTACCCACCACCGCGCCGAAACCTTGCAGCGACGACACCGGGTCGATCAGGCCGGAGAACTGCAGCGCCGGGATCAGCGTCAGCAGCGCGGTGCCGAAGATCGCGGCGATCTGGCTCTGCATGAAAGTGGAGAGCACCAGACCGAGGCCGGTGGCGATGATGACGTAGAGCAGCGCGCCGGTGCCGTAGGCCAGCAGGCTGCCGGTGAACGGCACCTGAAACACCAAGATGGCGAAGGCGGTGAGGAATACGCAATTGATCATCGCCAGCACGACGTACGGCAGTTGCTTGCCGATCAGGAATTCGAGCCGCGTCGTCGGCGTCGCGTAGAAATTGATGATCGAGCCGAGCTCCTTCTCGCGCACCACGCTGAGCACCGCCAGCATCGCCGGAATCATCATCAGCAACAGCGGGATCACCGCCGGCGCCATCGCCACCAGGCTTTTGATGCCGGGATTGTAGCGATAGCGCATTTCGATCTGGAAGCTGCCGGCGGCCGCGGCGTCGCCGTAGAGTTCGCGCGCCTTCTGGCTGAGCCATGACAGATGCATCGCCTGCGCGTAGCCGCGCGCGGTTTCGGCGCGCGCCGGCATGCCGCCGTCGATCCAGGTGCCGATCTCGACCGGACGGCCGCGCGATACGTCGCGGCCGAAGCCGGGCGGGATCTCGATCGCCATGGTGAGCTCGCCGCTGCGCATCCGCCGGTCGAGATCGGCGTAATCGGTGATCGGCCGCTGCTCAGCGAAGTAGCGCGAGCCGGCGATGTTGAGGATGTAGTCGCGGCTGATCGTGGTGTCGTCGCGGTCGAGCGCCGCGAAGGTCAGCTTCTCGACGTCGAGATTGATGCCGTAACCGAGCACGAACATCAGCACCACGCTGCCGAGCAGCGCCATGGTGGCACGGATCGGATCGCGCCGCAGCTCCAGCGCCTCGCGCCGCGTATAGGCGAACATCCGCCGCGGATCGAACCAGCTGCGCATCGACGCGCGCGGCGGTTCGTTGTCTTCGGTCGGAGTCGCTGCGGCGGCCACAGGCGCGGGTTTCGCCTGCGCGCCTATCGCGTCTTCCAGATAGGCGATAAAGGCGGTCTCGAGACTATCGGCGTTGCGGCTTTCGACAATCGCGCGTGGCGAGTCGCTGATCAGCACCCGGCCGGCATGCATCAGCGAGATGCGGTCGCAGCGCTCGGCCTCGTTCATGAAATGCGTCGAGACGAAGATGGTGACGTTGTCGTTGCGCGACAGGTCCGAGAGGATCTGCCAGAAGCCGTCGCGCGCCACCGGATCGACGCCGGAGGTCGGCTCGTCGAGAATCAGGATGCCGGGCGAATGGATCATCGCCACCGCCAGCGACAGCCGCTGCCTGATGCCGAGCGGCAGTTCGTCCGGCAGCTTGTCGATGATCTCAGTGAGATCGAACCGCCGCTCCATCTCGGCGATGCGCGGTTCGATCGTCTCCGGCTCCATCCGGAATAACTTGGCGTGCAGTTCGAGATTTTGCCGCACGGTGAGTTCGCTGTAGAGCGAGAACGCCTGCGACATGTAACCGACGCGGCGACGCACCGACATGTCGTTCGGATCGACCTCGTTGCCGAACAGCCGCGCCTTGCCCTCGGTCGCTGCCAGCAACCCGGTCAGCATCTTCATCGTGGTGGTCTTGCCGCAACCGTTGGAGCCGAGGAAGCCGAAGATCTCGCCCTGCTCGATCCGGAACGACACGTCGTCGACCGCGGTGAAGTCGCCGAACCTCATCGTGAGATGCTCGGCCTCGATCGCAACTCCGGACTGACCCGACTTGCGCGGCGGAATCACCACCTCGGAATAGCCGCGGCGCTCGTCTTCGGGCAGCAGCGCGATGAAGGCGGCGTCGAGCGTGCTGCCTCGAGTTTGCCTCAACAATTCCGCGGGTGTTGCCTGCGCCAGAACGCGCCCGGCATTCATCGCCACCAGGTGGTCGAAGCGCTCCGCCTCCTCCATGTAGGCGGTCGCCACGACGACGCTCATACCGGGGCGCTGCGCCCTGATATCGTTGATCAATTCCCAGAACTGCCGGCGCGACAGCGGATCGACGCCGGTGGTCGGCTCGTCGAGGATCAACAGATCCGGATCGTGGATCAGCGCGCAGCACAGGCCGAGCTTCTGCTTCATGCCGCCCGACAGCTTCCCGGCCGGCCTTTCGGAAAACGCCGAAAGCCCCGTGCTTTCAAGCAGTTCGGCAATCCGCCGGGCGCGCTCGGCATGCCCCTGGCCGAACAATCGCCCGAAGAAGTCGACGTTCTCGAACACCGACAGCGTCGGATACAGATTCTTGCCGAGCCCCTGCGGCATATAGGCGATGCGCGGACACGAGTCGCGGCGATGTTTTGGGTCGGCGATGTCGCCACCGAAGACTTCGACGCGGCCTTGCTGCACGGCGCGCGCGCCCGAGATCAGTGATAACAAGCTCGACTTGCCGACGCCGTCAGGCCCGATCAGTCCGATCATGCAGCCGGCCGGCAGATCGAGCGTGATATCATCGAGCGCCAGCGTGTTGCCGTAGCGCAGCGTCACGCCTTTAAGGCGGACGATCGGCGCGGACATCGCAGCGCCCGCCGCGGGGTCGCTCATTGCACCGGCGCTCCGCTGACTTTGGCGGGCCATTGCGCTTTGGGATCGAGTTGGACATATGCGACGCCGGGCAGGCCGGTCTTCACCAGAGCGATGTATTTGCGCAGCAATTCCTGCGGGATGTGCGCCTTGACGCGGAACATCAGCTTCTGCCGCTCTTCCTCGGTCTCCACTGTCTTCGGCGTGAACTGCGCGGTGTCGGCCACGAAGGTCGCTTTCGCCGGGATCACCACATCGGGCAGCGCATCCAGCACCAGGCGCACATCGGCACCGATCGCAACCTGGCCGGCCTGCGCGGTCGGCAGGAAGAACGTCATGTAGACGTCGCTGAGGTCGACGAGATTGAGCACGCGACCACCCGCACCCAGCACTTCGCCGGGCTGCGCGACACGATACTGCACGCGGCCGTCACGCGGCGTTTTCAGCGTCGAGTCGTTGATTTCCACGGTGATACTATCGATCGCCGCCTTCGCCGCATCGACTGCCGCACCGGCATCGACGACCTGCGCCTTGGCGGCGCTGATCGCCGCCTCGG
>NZ_JBMDXE010000174.1:0-13926 GCF_048594845.1 Rhodopseudomonas sp.
GCTGACGATGGACTCGGTGCGGATGCGGCTCGAGCGCGAGCAGGAGCTGTCGTTCATCGAATTCAACTACATGATCCTGCAGTCCTACGACTTCGTCGAACTGGCGCGTCGTTACAAATGCAATCTGCAGATGGGCGGCTCGGATCAGTGGGGCAACATCGTCAACGGCGTCGACCTCGGCCGCCGCATGGGCACGCATCAGCTGCACGCGCTGACCTGCCCGCTGCTGACGACCTCGTCCGGCGCCAAGATGGGCAAGACAGCCGCTGGCGCGGTCTGGCTGAATGGCGACATGCTGTCGCCCTACGATTACTGGCAGTACTGGCGCAACACCGAGGACGCCGACGTCGGTCGCTTCCTCAAGCTGTTCACGCTGCTGCCGATGGACGAGATCGAACGCCTGTCGAAGCTGCAGGGCGCCGAGATCAACGACGCTAAGAAAGTGCTCGCCACCGAGGCGACCGCGCTGATCCACGGTCGCGACGCCGCCGACAAGGCCGAGCTCACCGCCCGTACCACCTTCGAACAGGGCGGCACCGCGCAGGACCTGCCGAGCGTCGAGATCGCCCGCGCCGACCTCGACGCCGGCATCGGCGTGTTGGCGGCATTCGCCGAGAAGGCCGGGCTCGTCGCGTCGAACGGCGAAGCGCGGCGGCAGATCAAGGCCGGTGGCCTTAGGGTCAACGACATCGCGGTGACCGACGAGAAGATGACGCTGACGGCGGCGAATCTCACGGCCGACGGCGTCATCAAGCTGTCGATGGGCAAGAAGAAGCACGTGCTGCTGAAGCCTGCATAGGCCCATTCGCGGCAAGCGCTGTTCTTTTCCCGCGGAAGCGCGCTCCATGGCGCAAACGCTTCCCGGGAAGGATCGCTCTTGGACCATCCGCCGCCCTCGCGCACGTCGCAGCGCACCGGCCTGTCCGTGCTCGGCGTCTGCTTCGTGCTGTCGCTGCTCGGCCGTGGCCTCGGCGAAAGCTTCACCGTCTTCCTGTTGCCGATCTCGCAGTCGTTCGGCTGGGATCGCGCCGAGGCGGTGTCGATCTACTCGCTGACGGCGCTGTGCAGCGGCCTCGCCTCGCCGTTCGTCGGCCGACTGTTCGACCGCTCCGGCCCGCGCCTCGTCTACATGCTCGGCCTGCTGCTGCTCGGCGGCGCGTTTCTCGGCGCGGCGATTGCCCAGCAGTTGTGGCAATTGCAGATCGCGGTCGGCCTGTGCGTCGGGCTCGGCATCGCGCTGACCGGCAATGTGCCGAATTCGATCCTGCTCGGCCGCTGGTTCGGGCCGCGGCTGCCGACCGCGATGGCCGTGGTGTATTCGGCGACCGGCGCCGGCGTGCTGGTGATGCTGCCGCTCGCGCAGCTGCTGATCGAGCGGTCCGGCTGGCGCGGCGCCTACGAGATGCTTGGCGCCGCGATGCTATTATTGATCGTGCCGCTGCTGATGCTGCCGTGGCGACGCTATTCCGCAGGCGTGGCCGGCATGTCCCCGGCACCAACGCTCGAACCGCCGGACGACGGCTGGACGTTGCGCGCCGCGGTCCGCCATCACGCCTTCTGGGCGCTGTTCGCGACCTTCTTCTTTACCGCCATCGGCATGTACGCGATCTCGGCGCAGGTTGTCGCCTATCTGGTGGACGCCGGTTTCCCGCCGCTGCAGGCTGCGACCGCCTGGGGCTTTTCGGGCGTGGTGCTGGTGATCGGGATGCTGAGCGTCAGCTGGCTCGACGGAGTCATCGGCAGGCGGCCGTCGATCCTGTTCAGTTACGCGATCTCGATCACCGGGATCGTGCTGCTATGGCTGCTGCAATGGTATCCGAACTATATCGTGCTCTCCGGCTTCGTGCTGTGCTTCGGCAGCATGATCGGTTCGCGTGGGCCGCTGATCACCGCAACCGCCATGAAGGTTTTTCACGGCAAGCAGGTCGGCTTGATTTACGGTACCATCGCGATCGGCAGCGGGCTGGGTTCGGCGTTCGGATCGTGGTGCGGCGGCCTGATCCACGATCTCAGCGCCAGCTATAATCCCGTGATCGCCTTTGCCCTCGTCGCCGTATTGCTCGGCATGATTCCGTTTCTGGTCGTACCGACACTCCGCGAACGCTAACTCCCAATTTGCGAAAAGATCGCAAATAGCGACGCCGGCCGCTGCGGCATCAGGTCGCCCGCGCTGCCAATCAGAAAATTGTGTTCCCGACATTTGCGCTCGATCACATCGCTGCGCCGGCGATGTTGCTCATGATGCCGCCGCGGGATGCTCGCGCCGCAGGATTTTGCGCGCCAAACAGATTCGTTCGGGAGACATCATGACCACGACCACCCTCGATTCCGCCGACAAAGCCCCCCGGGAGTACGGCGCCCTCGCCGTCGCCATCCACTGGTTGATCTTCTTCGCGGTGATCGGATTGTTCGCCTCGATGAACTACGCGCACGGCCTCGACAAGGCCGATCCGCTTCGCCGTACGTTGTACGATTGGCACAAGGCGATCGGCACCATCGTGCTCGGCGTCGCCGTGCTGCGCATCCTGTGGATCAAGATCCACGGCGCGCCGGAGCTGGTGCCGTCGCCCCGGGTCACCGAAGTGATCGCCCGGATCAGCCACGGTCTGCTGTATCTGCTGCTGATCGCGCTGCCTGTGACCGGCCTCGGCATGTCGCTGTTCTCGGGCCGCGGCGTCGATCTGCTCGGCATTCCGCCGCTCGCCAAGAACGACGCGCTGGCCGGCGCGCTGCACGCGGCCCATGAGCCGCTGTTCCTGGCGACCGTCGCGGTGGTGCTGATCCACATCATCGGCGCGCTGTGGCACCAGTACTTCCGCCACGATGCCACGCTCGGCCGCATGGTGCCCTGGCTGCGCGCCAAGTAAGCGCCTCGCCGTCATTGCGAGGAGGCCAACCGACGAAGCAATCCAGCACCCTGCCCTGCGCTGGATTGCTTCGCCTTCGGCTTGCAATGACCGGAAAATCTGTCGCGATCGATCAGTTCGCCGGCGTCGGGAAATCGACGCTGTTGTTCTGCCGGCCGGTGTTGAATTCAAAGATCTTGCGCAGCACGCCGGGCGCCATCGCCGAGATTGGATTGACCCGCAGCACCGGCTGGCCGGGCGTGCCCACCACCTCGTAGGTCACACCGATCAGCCCTTCGTTGCTGCCGCCGCCGAGAAACAGGCCGACGATCGGGATCTGGCCGAACATGTTGTTCAGCCCGTACATCGGCACGAAGGTGCCGCTCATCCGCACCTGGTTGGCCGGATAGTCGATCGAGCCTTCGATGGTCGCGCCGATCGTTGGACCTTTCACCACGCCGTCGCGCACGGTCAGTTGACCGTTCTGTCGGGTGAATTCGGCGCGCAGCCGTGAGAACGCCAGACCGCCAGAGGTCCCGCCCGGTGCGCCGGCGGCTGAGCGCTCGAGCGCGGCTTCGCCCTTCACGGTGAAGTCGCGAACGTTGATCAGGCCTTCCTTCTCGCGAGGCTCCGCCGTCGGCGGCTCCAGCGCCAGTGCCAGCTGGCCGCCATACATCTTCGAATAAGTGTCGGAGAAACGGAAGAACGCGCCGGCGTCGTTGGTCTCCAGATAGACCACCTCGCGCCCCTTGTTCTTGCCGCGCAGGTCGGCGGTGATCGGGGTGTCTCGGCCGAGTTTGCCGTTGAAGGTGAAGGTGCGGAACGCGCCATTGCGACGGACGAGCTTGACGTCGACGCTGCGCATCGCCTCGCCGGAATAGCCGGCCACAGCGCCGAGCTTGAGATCGAGATCGAAATCGAGGCTCTTCGTCTTACCCTTCGGCTCCGGCTGGGTGCCCGACAGCGCTGACTTGATGAAGCCGCGGCCGTCGAACACGTCGCCACGCACCACGACCTTGAGCACGCCGTCGGGACCGCGATCGGCCTTCAGCGTGGCCTTGTCGCCTTCCGACGGTGAATAGACCGGGAAGTTCGCGTTGATGATATCGCCATCCTCGTCGACCTCGAGCGATCCCTTGATCAGCGTGCCGCTTCCTTCGATCTGAATGTCCTCGAACCGGGTCGATTGCGGCTTCTTGATCATGTTGAAGGTCGCCCGCGCCGACTTGCCGGGCTGCTTGGTCCAGCCGGGCAGCACGTTGTCGAATTTCAACGGCGTCAAATCGATGTCGAAGCCGAGCTTGGTGTCCTGTTCGTTGTCGCCCATCTTGCCGGCGAGCTTGACCGGCATGGCGCCGGTGACGGCCGGACCGAGATCGAAGCCGAGCTTGGCACGGCTGGCGTCGTCGAGAGTCGCCTGCAGCTTGACGTCGGCATCGCCGTCGGCCGGCTTGCGATAGTCGAGCGACGCCGACTGGCCGTTGATCTTCACGTCGCCCTTGACCTGATAGCCCTGGTTGGTGGCGATCAGCTTCAGCGTGTTCGCCTCCAGCTTCTGCCCCATCACCATCTTGTCGGCGGAGAAGCCGTTGAGATCGGCGTTGATCGTGTAGCTCGTGTCGGCCTTGGTGAGCTCGCGCTGGATCGGCATGCCGAGCATGACCTGAGCGCTCACCGTTCCCTTGGTGGTGGCGGGATCGACCGGCACGTTGGCGACATCACTCAGTCGCCCCGACGACAGCAGTTCGGCGATCGCCGGCACCGGCGCGTCGAGCTTGAACTTGATCCGTGACGGCGACGGCTTCGGTGCCATGTCGGGCACTTCGAACAGGATGTCCGACAGCGCCACGCGGCGTCCGCTCGGCGTGTCCGCATTGGCCTGGGCGATCGCCACGGAGGCGGTGCGGCCGGTGACGCGCACCCGCATGTCGGCGTCGCGCACCGAAGGCAGGCCATCAACCGGATGGATCGTGGCACCAGTGCCGATGATGTTGACCAGCAGGCCCTCGTCCGGGATCGGCGGACCGCGCCGCGACAGGTTCTTGACCGGCGAATTGACGGCGATGTCGATGCTCTGCACCGCGCCCTTCTCAATTCGCTCGTTCACCCATTCACGCACTTCCGGAACGATCAGGGTCGGCCACATCCGCTTCAGGGCCGAGACCGACATCGGCGTGCCGGCGAAGCCGAGCTTGAGACGCGGTTCGCCCGCATAATCGATGCTGCCCGAACCCGCGACGCTGATCTCGCCATTGCTGAAGTCGGCCTGGGTCAACACGACACGTCGGTTATCCGCGTCAAAGCGGACGCGCACCGCGATGCGATTGAAGATCAGCGGAGTCTCGCCCTCGACGCCGGGGAGCACGATCGTGCCGCCGGACAAGCCGAGGCGCCAGTCGGTGGCGTTGCCGTTCGGCGGTTCGAGCGAAGCCAGCAGCGTGATCCGGTTGGCGCCGGCGATGATCTTAAACGGCGCCATCAGCACGCGGCGATTGGCATCCCATTCAAAATTGAACTCGGCCTGATCGATCGCCATCGGATAGTCCGGCGTGTCGTAATCGGTCACTGTGCCGGCGCCGGCTGTCAGCTTGCCGCGGAAGTAGGTCGGCAGACCGTCGCGGCCGATCTCGCCGCGCAGATCACCGGTCAGCGGAAAATCCGCCCCATAGGTCAGGTTCTTCAGACGGAGCGCCAGCAGGATATTGCGCGTGGGCACCTGGTTGGCGTGTAGCTCGACCGAGCGGACGCCGTCCTGCGGCGGCCCGACCTGGACCCGCAACGACCACGCTTTCTTGCCTTCTTCGCCAAGACTGAGCGCGACGCCGCCCCGGCTCGGCCGGCGCAGGCTGAGACTGATGTTTTCGAAATTCCAGCGGTTGCCACGCTGCTGATCGTCGACGACGAGGTTGCCGTTCTTCAGACCGATCTCGTCGAGATTCTGGCCGTCTAGTCCCGTGAGGCTCAGGCTGTCGAGCCAGTCCAGCCCGGCGAGCAGGCTCTTCATCGCGTCGCTGCTGTCGGCCGGCGCAGACTTGTCCGCTTGCACCGCTGGCTGCGAACCATCGGGCGCGGCAGGCGGCGGGATCGGCAGCGTGAACTCCGGCGGACGCCGCGCGGTTGCAACGCCGGTGGCGATCGGCCGGGCCGTATCGCCGGTGGACACCGTCACCTGACCGTCCGGCGTAATCCGGATCGCCAGTTCGGCGTCGACCAGCCGAAGGCTTTCGGCCCGAAGCCGGCCCGTCAGCAACGCCCAGCCGGACAGCCGGACTTCGGCCTTCGGCGCGGTGGCGACGATGACGTGATCGCGGTCGCGGACGACGATGTCGCGAATGCGCACCGCGACACGAATCCGGCCGGCGCGCTCGATCTGCGTACCGCCGACCTCGACGGTGTTGCCGTGGCCGATATTCTCCTCGATCGCGTCGGCGAGCCAGGGCGTCGCCAGATCGAGGTTGATCGGACCGGCGCCGAGCCGCAGCCACAGTCCGCCGAAACCCGCCGCCAGCACGAAGCCGATCGCCAGCAGCGCAACCAGCGTGCGCTTGATCCAAGGTGCGCCGGACAAACGATGCCCCCAGCGGCGCATCGAGTCGTCGACGCGATGAAATCCGAGATTGGGCCGCGAGAGCAGCTTGCGGGCGCGGTTGCGGCACGCCTCTTCGTGCTCGCGATCCCAGTCGCCGTCGTGCCAACGATGGCTGTCGTCGTCACGCGGGGAATGCGGCCCGGAAGCGTCGGGCGATGGGTAGCTGGCCATAGCCTCTCGATGCGCGCGCTCGGTCGCAGCCTGATCGCCGAGGGAGGTTTGCGCGCCGACGCGCAGGATACGCTCCTGTGGCGGCATCTCTGCCTATCCTCGGTTGAACTTGTGACTCGCCGCCAGCCCGAAGGCCTACGCAACAATCGAGTGGCCGGGACGACGAATCCCTGCAACCATATCCTGAGGCTGACGGATTTGCCCAGCAGTGGCAGCGCCGCAGCAAGCTCCGCGACGCTTGTTTGACCTGCTGAAAGCGACGAAAGGAAGGCGTATGTCCAAGCAAACGCGCAAGAATCCCTCAAAGTCTGCGGCATCCAAGGGAGCCACGTTGAAATCTCCGACGCCCCGGAAAAAATCAGCAACAGCCTCTTCAGCGGCCGGCAAGGCGGCAAAGGACACGACAAAGCCGAAGGCCAAAGCGACCGCATCGAGCAACCCGGCGGCGGCCAGCAAGGCCAAGCCAGCCAAAGCTGCGACCATCAGCGCGCTCACCGAGGGCGCCACGGCTCCGGCCTTCACCCTACCCCGCGACGGCGGGGAATCCGTAACGCTTGCAAGCTTTTCAGGACAGAAGCTGGTGATCTTCTTCTACCCGCGCGCGAACACGCCGGGCTGCACCAAGGAAGCAATCGACTTCAGCCGTCTGAAACCGGCTTTCGCGGACTGCGATACAGCGATCGTGGGCGTCTCGGCCGACTCTGTAAAGGCGCAGGACTCGTTCCGCGACAAGCACAGCCTGACCACGCCGCTGCTGTCGGATCCCGCCCATGAGATGCTCGAAGCGTACGGTGCCTGGGGCGAAAAATCTTTGTACGGCCGCAAGTTCGAAGGGATCATTCGAACGACGGTTCTGATTGGGCGCGACGGCACGGTCGCTCGGATCTGGCGCAATGTGAAGGTCGACGGCCATGCCGATCAGGTCCTCGCAGCCGCACAATTGTTGTGAATCCCTTTTCCGAAAATTAACCATGAGGGGGTCAAATCTGCCCGCGCGTTGAG
Source organism: Rhodopseudomonas sp. (assembly GCF_048594845.1). Taxonomy (GTDB): domain Bacteria; phylum Pseudomonadota; class Alphaproteobacteria; order Rhizobiales; family Xanthobacteraceae; genus Rhodopseudomonas. Next base: position 7,609 of record NZ_JBMDXE010000174.1, read on the forward strand.
CCGACGACCAGCTCTGTCGGCGCGGGAGTATCGATGTCCTACCGTCCCGGTCACCAGCCAGACCACCCACAGCACCACGCTCCACATCACGGCCGCACGCAGCCGCCCCAGCGCGCGCCGCGCCCGCATCCTCCGCATCCCAAGCAGGCGCAGCCGCCAAGGCCAGCGACGGCATCCGCCGTCGAAGGCAGCAGCTACACCATTGCCCACGCGGGCAAGCAGGTCCGCATCGGGCCAGTCGTTTTCTGGATCGTGGTCGGGACGGTCGTGGCGCTCGGCGTCTGGTCGGCCGCGACGGCCACTTACTTCGCCTTCCGCGACGACGTCCTGACGCGGCTGATCGCCCGACAGGCCGAGATGCAATACGCCTATGAGGATCGCATCGCCGAGTTGCGCGCCAAGGTCGATCGCACCACCAGCCGGCAGTTGCTCGATCAGGAGCAGTTCGACCAGAAACTCGATCAGATCATGCGCCGCCAGAGCATGCTGGAGTCGCGCGCGAATGCGCTGAGCAGCCTGCCCGATGTCGCCGTCACTGGCAGCATCAAGGGCGGCCGCACGCCGTCCGCGGACGCGGCTCCGGCCGGCCCGCTGAAACCTTCCCCGATCAACGACACCGTCATCTTCGTCGCGCCGCCGGACCGCGAGGCACGGCTGGAGTCGCGCTCCCCGGCCAACGTCCCGGTGCTGCCGACCACGCAATACGCCAAGGCGCAAGGCGTCGGCACCGCGCTGTCGAAGCTCGACCAGTCGCTCGATCAGATCGAGCGGCGGCAGATCGCGATGCTCGGTTCCGTGGAAGAGTCCTTCGAGTCCCGCGCGCGCCGAATGCGCGGTGTGCTCACCGATCTCGGCCTCAACGCCCGCGGGCTGGAAGCGTCTGCGCCGCGCGGCGGCGTCGGCGGCCCGTTCGTGCCGGTGAAGGCGCCATCGTCCGCGGCCAGCGCGTTCGACCGCCAGCTCTATCGGATCAATATCGGCCGCGCTCAGCTCGACCGCCTCAACCGCGCGCTGTCGCTGGTGCCTTATCGCAAGCCCGTGCTGGGCCAGGTCGAGTTCTCGTCCGGCTTCGGCATCCGCAGCGATCCGTTCCTCGGCCGGCCGGCCATGCACACCGGCCTCGATTTCCGCGCCTCGACCGGCGACCCGGTCCGCGCCACCGCGGTCGGCAAGGTGGTAAGCGCCGGCTGGGCCGGTGGCTACGGTCAGATGGTCGAGATCGACCACGGCAACGGCCTCTCGACCCGCTACGGCCATCTCTCCAAGATCATCGCCAAGGTCGGCCAGAGCATTCAGATCGGCCAGGTCATCGGCGAAGTCGGTAGCACCGGCCGCTCGACGGGACCGCATCTTCACTACGAAACTCGCATCGATGGCGAAGCCGTGGACCCGCAGAAGTTTTTGCGCGCGGGGGTGCGACTCGCGGGGGCGACTTAGCTCAGCGTCAGCTGAGCCCGCACTTAGCCGGCGGTGTGCGGGCTGATAACAACTCGATCAGCCGTCCCTCGTCTTCGTCGGGCGCTGCGGCTTTGGCGGCGGCATAGGCCTCCACCGCCGCACGGCTGAGCGGAAGCTGCGGCACGAGCGTTTCGCCGAGCTGCAGCGCATACTCTGCATCCTTGTGCCGAAGCGCAGCGGTGAACGTCGCGTCGGAAAAATCGCGGTCGATCATCCGCGGGGCATGTCGCAGCACCTGAGGACTTGCGACCACACTGCTCTCCAGCGCCTCGCGTACTAACGCCATGTCCAGGCCGGCCTGCTCGGCGATCGCGAGGCCTTCGGCGATGCCGGCGATCTGGATCGCGCCCATCAGATTGTTGATGAGCTTATAGACCGTGCCCGAGCCGACCGGGCCGAAGTGGCGGATCGTACGGCCCAGCGGGGCGAGAAAAGGCCTCGCCTGGGCCAGATCGCCGGGTTCTGCACCGACCAGCAGCGTCAGTTCACCGGCCGCCGCGGCTTGTGGCAAACCTGTGACCGGGCAATCGATGTAAACGAGGCCGCGTGCGCGCAGCGCTGCGGCGAGATCGAGCGCGTGCTGATGCGATACCGTCGAGCACTCGATCGCCAGAGCACCCGCCTTTACCTCCGTGGCCGCGCCGCCAGCTCCCAGCCACACGGACTGGGAAGCATTGTCATCGGCGACCATCGTGAAGATCGCCTCGGCATCGCGGGCGGCCTCGGCCGGCGTTGCCGCGCGGCGCGCGCCGCGGACGATCAGCTCGTCGGCCTTGGCGGGATTGCGATTCCACACCGCGACGTCGAAGCCAGCGTCGAGCAGCCGGGAGGCCATGCCGCGACCCATCTTGCCGAGGCCGAGGAAGGCGACCCTGGCGCGAGCGCCCTCGCCCACGCTTAGTCCACGTCCTCGATCGCGCCAGGTCCGCCGCCGAAGGCACGTTGCGCCAGGGTGGCGGCCATGAACTCGTCGAGGTCGCCGTCGAGCACGCCGGCCGTGTCGGAGGTCTGCACGCCGGTGCGCAGGTCTTTGACCATCTGATACGGCTGCAGCACGTAGGAGCGGATCTGATGGCCCCAGCCGATGTCGGTCTTCGCGGCCTGGTCGGCAGCGGCCTGCTCTTCGCGCTTCTTCAGCTCGATCTCGTACAGGCGCGCGCGCAGCATGTCCCACGCCTGAGCGCGGTTCTTGTGCTGCGAGCGGCCGGCCTGGCAGACCACCGCGACGCCGGTCGGAATATGCGTCAGGCGCACCGCCGACTCGGTCTTGTTGACGTGCTGACCGCCGGCGCCGCCCGACCGCATCGTGTCGGTGCGGACGTCGCTTTCCTTGATGTCGATCTTGATGCTGTCGTCGATCACCGGGAAGATCTGCACACTCGAGAATGAGGTGTGCCGGCGTGCGTTGGAGTCGAACGGCGAGATGCGGACGAGACGGTGCACGCCCGCCTCGGTCTTCAGCCAGCCATAGGCGTTGTGGCCGGAGATCTGAATCGTCGCCGACTTGATCCCGGCTTCTTCGCCCTCGGACTCTTCGAGATACTCGATCTTGAAGCCGTGCTTCTCCGCCCAGCGCGTGTACATGCGCAGCAGCATAGAGGCCCAGTCCTGGCTCTCGGTGCCGCCGGCGCCGGCATGCACTTCGAGATAGGTGTCGAACTTGTCAGCTTCGCCGGACAGCAGCGCTTCCAGCTCGCGGCGCGCGACTTCCTTCTTCAGCGCCTTGAGCGCGTCCTCGGCTTCCTTGACGATGCCCTCGTCGCCCTCGGCTTCACCGAGCTCGATCATATCGATGTTGTCGGCGAGTTCCTGCTCGACCTTGCCGATGCCGGTCAGCGCATCCTCCAGCGAGGTGCGCTCCTGCATCAGCCGTTGGGCCTTCTGCGGATCGTTCCAGAGGTCGGGATCCTCGGCGAGCTTGTTCAGCTCCGCGAGGCGGACAGTCGACTGATCGACGTCAAAGATGCCTCCTCAGCAGCCCGACTGACTGCTTGATCTCTTCGACGAGGCGTTCGATTTCTGAGCGCATGGAAACTCTGATGGCGGCGATGCGGCCATCGTGGCCGCAAGGATGATGAAGGCGATTTAGCGGTCGCGGCGGCAAAGCGCAATCGCCGCGATCAACCTCGCGGCGATTGATCGTTCGCCTAATATAGGCCGCCGGTCCCCGGCCGCATGAAGCCGCGGTCGTCGGGCGGCGCCATCTGCTGCTGCCGGCCGTCGGCATCGGCGACGCCGATCACCGAGTAGTTGTCGGGCGGCGCGGTGCCGGGCTTGAACGCCTCGAGGATGGTGCGGCCGCCGTCGCCCGGGCCGGCGCGCATGCCGGTCTTGGCGTCGACGCGGATCAGCTTGATGCCGGCCGGCACACGGAACGGCACCGCCGGCTTGTCGGCGAGCGCGAGCTTGAAGAAGTCCTTGGCGACCGGCGCCGCGAGATGGCCGCCGGTGGCGCCGCGGCCGAGGTTGCGCGGCTTGTCGTAGCCGAAATAGATGCCGACCACGAGGTCCGGCGAGAAGCCGATGAACCAGGCATCCTTCTCGTCGTTGGTGGTGCCGGTCTTGCCGGCGATCGGCTTGCCGACTTCGCGCAGCACGGTGGCGGTGCCGGCCTGGACCACGCCCTCCATCATCGACGTGATCTGATACGCGGTCATCGGATCGAGCACCTGCTCGCGGCGGTCGACGAGCTGCGGCTCGGGCTGGTTCTTCCAGCCGTCAGGCGCGTCGCAGCCGCGGCACTCGCGTTGGTCGTGCTTGAAGATGGTGTGGCCGTAGCGGTCCTGAATGCGGTCGATCAGAGTCGGCTTCACCCGCCGTCCGCCATTGGCGAACATCGAATAGGCCGTCACCATCCGCATCACGGTGGTTTCGCCCGCGCCGAGCGCATAGGATAGATAGTTCGGCAGTTCGTCATAGACGCCGAAGCGCTTGGCGTATTCGCCGATCAGCGGCATGCCGATGTCCTGCGCCAGCCGCACCGTCACGGTGTTGAGCGAGCGCTGCAGCGCGTTGCGCAGCGTGGTCGGGCCGTAATACTTGCCGGTCGAGTAGTTCTCCGGCCGCCAGACGCCGACGCCCTGCCCCTGATCGATTTCGATCGGCGCGTCGATCACCACCGTGGACGGCGTGTAGCCGTTATCCATCGCGGCCGAATACACCAGCGGCTTGAACGACGAGCCCGGCTGCCGATACGCCTGGGTGGCGCGGTTGAACTGGCTCTGGTCGAACGAGAAGCCGCCGACCATGGCCAGAACGCGGCCAGTGGACGGGTCCATCGCCACCATCGCACCGGAGACTTCCGGAATCTGCCGCAGCCTATACTGGCCGTCGACGATCTTGCCTTCCTTATCGAGCAGCGGGTCCGCATAGATCACGTCACCCGGCGACAAAACTTGCGACACCGTCGTCGGCGTCCGGCCGCGCTGCGGACCGGCGGCCGCCTTCGCCCAACGCACGCCATCGAGGCTGATCAGGCCGGTTTCGCGCTGCTTGGACACGGCGCCGCCGAGTTCACGGCCCGGCTGAAAGCCGATCCGCGCCGACTGGTCGGAAGTTTCCAGCACCACCGCCATGCGCCAGGGCGAAATGTCGGACAGCGACTTGATCTCGGCGAGCTTCACGCCCCAGTCGCCGCTGATATCGAGCTTCGACAGCGGCCCGCGCCAGCCCTGTGCCTCGTCGAACTTGACGAGTCCGGCCGTCATGGTCTTCCGCGCCTCGACCTGCAGCTTGGGATCGAGCGTGGCGCGCACCGACAGGCCGCCCTCATACAGCTTCTTCTCGCCGTAGCGCTCGAGCACGTCGCGGCGGACTTCCTCGGCGAAATATTCGCCCGCGAATGTACGGGCGCCGGTGCCACGGGTAGCGACGGTCAGCGGCTCCTTGCGGGCCTTGTCGGCGTCGGCCTGCTTGATCCAGCCGTTTTCGAGCAGACGGTCGATCACGTAGTTACGGCGCTCGACCGCGCGGTCGTGGTTGCGGATCGGATGCAGCGCGGCGGGCGCCTTCGGCAGCGCCGCCAGATACGACGCCTCGGCGACCGTCAGTTCGTTGACCGATTTGTCGAAATACACCAGGGACGCGGCGGCGATGCCGTAGGCGCCGAGGCCGAGATAGATCTCGTTGAGATAAAGTTCGAGGATGCGGTCCTTGGAATAGGCCCGCTCGATGCGCATCGCGAGCAGCGCTTCCTTGATCTTACGGGTGAACGACACCTCGTTGGTCAGCAGGAAGTTCTTGGCGACCTGCTGGGTGATCGTGGAGGCGCCCTGCGGGCGGCGATTCGAACCGATGTTCTGCGCATACAGCAGCGCGGCGCGGGCCATGCCCGAGTAATCGATGCCGCCGTGCTCGTAGAAGTTCTTGTCTTCGGCGGCGAGGAAGGCGTTGATCACCAGCTTCGGCACCGCCTGGATCGGCAGATACAGCCGACGCTCCTTGGAGTATTCGCCGACAAGCGAGCCGTCCGCGGCGTGGACTCGGGTCATCACCGGCGGCTCGTAATCCTGGAGCTGAGAATAGTCCGGCAAGTCCTTGGAGAAGTGCCAGATCAGCCCGGCTGCGGCAGCGATGCCGACCAGAAACACGATCGTCCCGGCTGCGAAAAGAAAGCCGAAGAACCGCAGCAGCAAGCGCATCGATGGAGTTCCGTATCACGAGGACCGCGCGACGCGGCGAAATGTCCCTTGAACGAGATCGGCTCAGTCCGCAACCCTGCGATCACGCTCGCCGGGGCCGGCCTCGATTCAGGCCGAAATCGCCAACATCACTGGCCGTCTTATAGAACTTACGCTGTGGCCAAACTAGGGCTCTGCGCGGGGCGCCCGGCGGCGCGGTCAGTCCGGCTTGGCCGAAACC
>NZ_JBMDXE010000175.1:0-12228 GCF_048594845.1 Rhodopseudomonas sp.
GGCCTGATGAGCGCGCCGCTGCTGCTGATGATCGACGAACTCTCGCTCGGCCTGTCGCCGCTGCTGGTCGAGCAGCTGGTCGACGCGCTACGCACGCTCAATAAGGACGGCGTCTCGATTTTGCTTGTCGAGCAGGACGTCACCATCGCGCTCGATCTGTGCGACCGCGCCTTCGTGATGGATATGGGCCGCATCGTCCGCGAGGGTTCCGGCGAGGAGCTGCTCGCCGATCCGATCGTCCGCGACGCCTATCTGGGCGTGCTGCAGGAATAACAATCCGAAGTTTCACTTGCTGATCGAAAGAGGAATCATGATCGAGACCGTCGAAGCCCCGAACAGCGGCTATCGCTACATGCCGGGCGTCTTCCAGTATTCCTGCGGAATCGCCGCGCTGCCGGGCTTCGCCATCGAGCGCGTACGCTTCGCCAACCCGGTGCCGCTGAAGCAGGGTTTTGCGAAGATCGCCGAGATCCTCAAGGAAGCCGGCCGGCCGCTGACCGCATTCGGCGCCTGCGAATTGCGCTCGCCCGCGCCGTTCACCGAACAGGGCTTCGTCGACTTCAACGAGATCTACATCAAGACCCTGGTCGACTGGGGCATCATGAAGGATCGCGTCAACCCGATCGCGCGCAGCAACGTCTGTCCGGAGCTCGATCCGCCGGCGGAGCCGAGCTTCTATGCGTTCTCCTACACGGTGCCGGCCGAGAACGCGCCGAAGTCGTTCGTGATCGCCGGCAGCGGCGAGGCGCCCGAGGGCAAGGGCAATTATCGCGACCACACCGTCGCGCTCGGCGACACCAGCCCGGCCGGCCTGCAGAAGAAGGCGCAGTTCGTGCTCGGCGAGATGGAGCGGCGGATGAGCGCGTTCGGCGGCAGCTGGGCCGACATCACCGGCGCTCAGCTCTACACCGTGCACGACATTCACCCGTTCCTGGAGAGCGAGCTCGGCAAGCGCGGCGTGTTCCGCCATGGCCTGACCTGGCACTACAACCGCCCGCCGATCGAAGGCCTCGACTACGAGATGGACTGCCGCTGCGTGCACCGCGAGCGCGTGGCCTGAGCCGGAAGGACGAACCGATGAGCAGCAGCCGAGCCCCGCAACGCGTCGCCATCGCCGGGCTCGGCGCGATCGGCGCCGCGATCGCCCGTGAACTCGATCGCGGCCTGGGTGGCCTGACGCTGCCAGCCGTCGCCAGCGGCAGCCCGGAGAAGCACCGCGATTTTCTCGCGACGTTCGCGACGCCGCCGGCCGTGGTGCCGCTCGATCAGCTTCACGAGCATGCGGACGTGGTAATCGAAGCCGCGCCCGCCAAGCTGCTGCGCGCGATCGTCGAGCCGTTCGTCAGCCGCGGCAAGAGCGCGATCGTGCTCAGCGCCGCAGCGCTGCTGCAGCACGAGGACCTGATCGACATCGCCAAGCAGAATGGCGGCCAGATCATCGTGCCGACCGGCGCGCTGATCGGCCTCGATGCGGTGACGGCCGCAGCGGTCGGCACCATTAACTCGGTGCGGATGATCACCCGTAAGCCGGTCGATGGCCTGCGCGGCGCCCCGTTCATCGTCGACAACGGCATCGACATTGATGGCTTGAAGGAGCCGCTCAAGCTGTTCGACGGCAGCGCCCGCGAAGCCGGCAAAGGCTTTCCGGCCAATCTCAACGTCGCGGTGGCTCTGTCGCTCGCCGGCATCGGCCCGGACCGCACCATGGTGGAGATCTGGGCCGACCCCGGCGTCACCCGCAATACCCATCGTATCGAGGTCGATGCGGATTCGGCCCGGTTCTCGATGACCATCGAAAACATCCCCTCCGACAACCCCCGCACCGGATTGATAACCCCGCTATCGGTGATCGCGCTATTGCGCAAGCAGGGCGCCGCGCTGCGGGTGGGGACGTAGTCGGCTCCGCTCACCGGCCGCCATAGCTCTTGCAGAACGCACTGCGTCGTCATCCTGAGGAGCCCGGCAAAGTCGGGCGTCTCGAAGAATGCGGCCATGCTCACGCGGCGCGTGTGCCCATGGCGCCGGGCGCCCGCGGCTTCATGGTTCGAGACGGCGCTACGCGCCTCCTCACCATGACGCTGTGCATGTGGCAGGGTCTAGCAAGCGGCTTCAATCACGTCAGATCAAAGCACTCCGCCTAGCCCACGACATGGCCGGGCTCGTCCCGGCCATCCACGCCTTCGAGCTTCGTAACTCCGTGAAGGCGTGGATGCCCGGCACAAGGCCGGGCATGACGGTGGAGAGGTGGTGCGGACCTCTCATGCCGTCGCGTGTCGCGCCGCCTCGATGGATGACGCCCGACGATTTTCGGATAAGTTCCGGCAGCCGACTCAATCGCCAATGACTGCCGCAGGCATCGCCCGGCAGCGCCGGAGGAGACATGCAGTTTCATCTCGACGGCTTCGAGCCGGGCGATCCGTCGATCGCTGATCCGGTCGAGCGTACGCCGCGCCCCGGTGCCAGCGGCAGCGTGCCCGCCGACGTCGACGTGCTGATCGTCGGCTGTGGGCCCGCGGGGCTGACGCTGGCGGCGCAGCTCGCGCAGTTTTCCGACGTCACCACCTGCATCGTCGAGCAGAAGTCGGGGCCGCTGCAGTTCGGCCAGGCCGACGGCATTGCCTGCCGCACCGTCGAGATGTTCGAGGCCTTCGGCTTCAGCGAGCGCGTGCTGAAGGAAGCCTGCTGGATCAACGAGACGACATTCTGGAAGCCCGACGATGCGCAGCCGGACCACATCGCGCGCAGCGGCTGGGTGCAGGACGTCGAGGATGGCCTCTCGGAATTCCCGCATGCCGTGCTCAACCAGGCGCGCGTCCACGACTTCTATCTCGACATGATGCGCCGATCCGCCGCCAAGCTGGAGCCGTACTATGCCCGTCGCTTCGTCTCACTGCAGCCGCCGGCGGACAGCAGCGATCGGACGCAGCGCGTGACGGTGACGCTGCAGCGGCAGGATGCCGCGCAGCAAGGCGCAACCGAGACCATCCGCGCCCGCATCGTGGTCGGCTGCGACGGTGCGCGGAGCGGCGTACGCGCCGCGATCGGCCGCGAGCTGCGCGGCGATTCCGCCAACCACGCCTGGGGCGTGATGGACGTGCTGGCCGTCACCGATTTTCCCGACATCCGCTGCAAGGCACTGATCCAGTCGGCCGAGCACGGCAGCCTGCTGATCATTCCGCGCGAGGGCGGCTATCTGTTCCGCCTCTATGTCGAGCTGACCCGGCTTGAGGCCGACGAACGCGTCGCCAATCGCAAGCTCGGCCTCGACGACCTGATCGCCAAGGCGCAGCGCATTCTGCATCCTTACAGGCTGGACGTGAAGCAGGTGCCGTGGTGGTCGATCTATGAGATCGGCCAGCGCCTCACCGATAAATTCGACGACGTGCCGGACGACGCGGTCGCCTCGCGGCTGCCGCGCGTGTTCATTGCCGGTGACGCCTGCCATACGCATAGTCCGAAGGCCGGCCAGGGCATGAACGTGTCGATGCAGGACGCCTTCAATCTCGGCTGGAAGCTCGCCGCCGTGCTGCGCGGCCGCGCCAAGCCCGAGCTGCTGCACAGCTACTCGGCGGAGCGCCGCGCCATCGCAAAGCAGCTGATCGACTTCGACCGCGAATGGGCGGCGCTACTCGCCTCCGCCAAACATGACGGCGCCAAGGCCGATCCGGCCGAAACCCAGCGTTACTTCGTCCAGCACGGTCGCTACACCGCCGGCACCGCCACGCACTACGCGCCGTCGCTGCTCACCGGCAGCGACGCGTATCAGCAGCTCGCCACCGGCTTCATCGTCGGCACGCGCTTCCATTCTGCGCCGGTGATCCGGCTCGCCGACGCCAAGCCGTTGCAGCTCGGCCACGTCGCACGCGCCGATGGTCGCTTCAGGCTGTATTTGTTTGCGACTGATCAAGACCCTGGCGATCCCGAATCCGCGATCCATCGCCTGTGTGGCTGGCTCGCTGAAAACGATGCCTCGCCGCTGCGCAAGTATCGCAAGGCCGACGAGGATATCGACGCGGTGCTCGACGTCCGCGCGGTGTTTCAACAGCACCACCGCGATCTGTCGATCGCCACGATGCCAGCGCTGCTGCGGCCGGCCAAGGGCAAGTTCGGCCTGACCGACTACGAGAAGATGTTCTGCCCCGATCTGAGGGCCGGCCCGGACATTTTTACGCTCCGCGGCATCGATCGGACTGCGGGCTGCATGGTCGTGGTGCGGCCGGACCAATACATTGCGCAGGTGATGCCGCTGGGCGCCACCGCAGAGCTCGCGGCGTATTTCGACGGCTTCCTGCAGAGCTGACGCCGCCTGAGCGGCACCGTACTCAGTACGCAGCCGCGCCGATATGCCGCCTTGTGGCGTCGTCGCGCCGGAGCCAGAATCAATGAGCCCGCGTCCGGCGCAGGGTCTGCAGGGATGCCGCAAGACGGCTCCGCCTCGGATCAGCCATGGCCGGGCTCTTGCCCTTGCATCACCGATGCAATCCTGCACACGCTAGCGTCCGTCTCGCAGCCGTGGCATGCGCCCGGTGTTTGTCGCATTTTGCACGTTGTTTCAGGGAGTCGATGCAGCTCGCTCTGATCGTTTTGATGCCGCTGCTCGGCGCCGTGCTGCCCGCGATCGCGATCCGGGCCGGCCGCAATGCCTGCGCGTTGGTGACGGGTGGGATCAGCCTCGCGGCGCTGCTTGTGCTGCTGGCGCAGGCGCCCGCCGTGATCGCCGGCGAGACGCTGCGTTTCAGCACCGAATGGGTGCCGGCGCTCGGGCTGTCGTTCGGCTTCTTCCTCGACGGGCTCGGGCTGTTCTTAGCCGCGTTGATCCTCTGCATCGGCGTCTTGGTGATCGTCTATGCGCGGTTCTATCTGCATCGCGACGATCCGATGGGGCGGTTCTTCGCGTTCCTGCTGCTGTTTCAGGGCGCGATGCTCGGCATCGTGCTCAGCGACAATATCCTGCTGCTGGTGGTGTTTTGGGAGCTGACCAGCCTCAGCTCGTTCCTGCTGATCGGCTATTGGAGCCATCTGCCGGAGGGCCGGCAGGGCGCCCGGATGGCGCTGGTGGTGACCGGCGGCGGCGGGCTGCTGCTGATGGCGGCGATGCTGCTGCTCGGGCAGGCCGCGGGATCGTATCAGCTCACCGAGATCCTGCAGCGTGGCGACATCATCAAGGCCTCGCCGCTGTACATGCCGATCCTGCTGCTGGTGCTCGGCGCGGCGTTCACCAAGTCGGCGCAGTTTCCATTCCACTTCTGGCTGCCGCACGCGATGGCGGCGCCGACGCCGGTGTCGGCCTATCTGCACTCGGCCACGATGGTGAAGGCCGGCATCTTCCTGCTGGCGCGGCTGTGGCCGGTGTTGTCCGGCACCGAAGCGTGGTTCGCGATCGTCGCCACCACCGGCCTTGTCACCATGCTGATCGGCGCCTGGATCGCGCTGTTCAAGGACGACCTCAAGGGCATCCTGGCGCATTCCACCGTCAGCCATCTCGGGCTGATGACCATGCTGCTCGGCTTCGGCACGCGCTTCGCCGTGATCGCCTGCATGTTTCACATTCTCAATCACGCGACCTTCAAGGCGGCGCTGTTCATGAGCGCCGGCATCGTCGACCACGAGACCGGCACGCGCAGCCTGCGCCGGCTCGGTGGCCTGGCGCGGCTGATGCCGATCAGCGCGACGCTGGCGCTGATCGCCGCCGCCGCAATGGCCGGCGTGCCGCTGCTCAACGGCTTTCTCTCCAAGGAGATGATGCTCGAAGCGGCCGCCGACACCAGCGTGTTCGGCAGCATCTGGATCGTGCCCGCCGCAGCGACGCTCGGCGCTCTGCTGTCGGTCGCGTATTCGGCGCGGTTCGTGTTCGGGACTTACTTCGGCCGCGCGCGGTCCGAGTTGGACCACCACCCGCACGATCCGCCGGTCGGGATGTGGGCACCGGTCGCGGTGCTGGTGACGCTGGTGGTGGCGATTGGCGTCGCGCCGCAGCTGCTCGCCGGCGGCGTGGTCGAACGCACCGCGCAGGCGGTGGTCGGCGCCGCCCCGCTCGACTTCCATCCGCTGGCGATCTGGCATGGCTTCACTGGACCGCTGTTGATGAGCGGCATCGCACTCGCCGGCGGTTTGGCGCTGTTGCTGATTCATCCACCGCTCGAGACGCTGCGCCGCGCGTTGCCGCGGCCCGACGCCAAGGCGATGTTCGATGCTGTGATCGCAGCGAGCGTGCGCGCATCGCGCTGGGTGATCCGCCGGCTACACAATGATTCGCTGCCGCGCTATCTGGCGGTGATCACTGCGACCATCCTGATCGTCGGCGTCGCCGGTTTCCTCGGTGGCCGCCACGAGTCTGGTACGCGGACGATGCTGCCGGTCAATCTGCCAGCGCTGGTCGGCTGGCTGCTGCTGGTTACGGCCAGCCTCGCCGTGATGGCGTTCCACGTCCATCGTCTGCTGGTGCTGATCCTGAGCAGCGTCGCCGGGCTGATCGTGTCGCTCACCTTCATGCAGTTCTCGGCGCCGGATCTGGCGCTGACCCAGATCTCGGTCGAAGTCGTCACCGTGATCCTGTTGCTGCTGGCGCTCAATCTGCTGCCGAAGCTGACGCCCACCGAGCCGCTCTCGCACAAGCTGCGCACTGGCGTGATCGCCGGCATCGGCGGCGTCGCGGCGGCGGCGCTGGCCTATGCGGTGATGACGCGCGACGGCAGTTCGATCTCGGCCTATCACCTGGCCGAATCCAAGCCGGGCGGCGGCGGCACCAACGTGGTCAACGTCATCCTGGTCGACTTCCGCGGCTTCGACACTTTTGGCGAGATCATCGTACTGTGCATCGCCGCTTTGGTGATCTATGCGATGCTCGCCAGCGCGCTGGAAGGCGCCGCGGCGCGCCGGCTCGACGCGATGCGCCAGCGCCACGATTCCGCCGACGCGCATCCGCTGCCGCTGGCCGTCACCGCGCGTGCGTTATTGCCACTGGCCATCACGGTCGGGATGTACATCTTCCTGCGCGGCCACAATCAGCCGGGCGGCGGCTTCATCGCCGGGTTGATCGTCGCCATCGCCATCATCATGCAGTTCATGGCCAGCGGCTACGCCTGGAGCGCCGAGCAGCGGCGGATCGACGGCCACCGCCTGCTCGGCGCCGGCGTGCTGATCGCGGCTGCCACCGGCTTCGGCGCCCTCGCGTTCGGCCGGCCGTTCCTCACCAGCTCGTTCGGTTACTTCCATCTGCCGCTGATCGGCGAGATCGAGCTCGCCACCGCGATGCTGTTCGACACCGGCGTGTTCCTTACAGTTGTTGGCACAGTGGTGCTGTCGCTGTCGCAGATCTCGCGCGTCGAACGCCGCGCCAAGCGCGGCCCGGCGCCGGTCGGCCCCTCCGACATTCCGCTGGCGCCTCGCAGCGCGTCGCCGGCGCAGGAGGGCTGAATGGAAATCCTGGTCGCGAGCGCCATCGGCGTCCTGACGATGACGGGCTTGTATCTGGTGCTCTGCCGCCACGCCTTCCCGGTGATCATCGGCACTACTTTCCTGTCCTATGCGGTGAACCTGTTTCTGTTCGCGATGGGACGGCTGGCGATCGACAAGGCGCCGATCATCACCAAGGGCGTCACCGACTACGTGGACCCGCTGCCGCAGGCGCTGGTGCTGACCGCGATCGTGATATCGTTCGGCATGACCGCGCTGGTCGTGGTGCTGGCGCTGCGCGGTTTCCTTGAAAGCGGTAGCGAGCGCGTCGATGCCGGCGACGAGCGCGAGGCCGGCCGATGACGCATCTGATCGTCGCCCCGATCGTGCTGCCCGCAGCCGTCGCCGCATTTTTGGTGCTGGCGCTGCGCCACGACTTTGTCGCGCAGCGCATCGTCTCCTGCGCCGCGACGCTGGCGCTGCTCGGCCTGTCGATCTGGCTCTACGCCACGGCCGCCGAAAGCGCGCCGCAGCCCTATCTGCTCGGCAATTGGCGCGCGCCATTCGGCATCGTGCTGGTGCTCGATCGGCTGGCCGCGACGATGCTGCTGCTCACCGCATTGCTGGCAGTCTCGGTACTGATCTATGCGATGGCCGGATGGGACAGAGCCGGCCGGCATTTCCATCCGCTGTTCCAGTTTCAGCTGATGGGGCTGAACGGCGCTTTCCTCACCGGCGACGTGTTTAATCTGTTCGTGTTCTTCGAGGTGATGCTGATCGCCTCCTACGGGCTGATGTTGCACGGCGGCGGGCCGCGGCGGCTGCGCGCCGGTTTTCACTACGTGGCGATCAATCTGATCGGCTCGACGCTGTTTCTGTTCGCGGTCGGCCTGATCTACGCCGTCACCGGCACGCTCAACATGGCCGACCTCGCCGGCAAGGTCGCGCAGATCGCCCCCGGCGACGAGGCGCTGCTGCGGGTCGGCGCGCTGTTGCTGCTACTGGTGTTCGCCCTGAAGGCCGCTTTGGTGCCGCTGCAATGGTGGTTGCCGACTGCCTATGCGGCGGCCGCAGGTCCGGTCGCGGCGCTGTTCATGATGATGACCAAGGTCGGCGCCTATTCGATCGTCCGGGTCTACACCGTGGTGTTCGGCGCCGATGCCGGCAGCGTCGCCGACATCGCGGCGCCGTGGGTGGTGCCGGCGGCGCTCGCGACGCTGATCCTCGGCGCCGTCGGCGTGCTGGCGAGCGCGTCGCTGACCGGGCTGGTGTGCTTTGCCATCGTGTGGTCGATGGGCTCGCTGCTGCTGGCGCTCGGGCTGTTCGATCAGGCCGGCCTCGCTGCCGGCCTGTACTACCTGCTGCACTCGACGCTGAGCGGCGCGGCGCTGTTCCTGCTCGCCGATCTGGTGAACGCGCAGCGGCGCCGGCTCGCCGACCGGCTGGTGCCGGCGCCACCGCTGCCGCATGCACATCTGCTCGGCGGTCTGTTCTTCGTCGCCGCGATCGCCATCACCGGCATGCCGCCGCTGTCCGGCTTTCTCGGCAAGTTGCTGATCCTCGATGCGACCTGGCGCAGCCCGCTCGCGGTCGTGAGCTGGTGCATCGTGCTCGGTACCAGCCTCGTCGTCATCATCGGCTTCGCCCGTGCCGGCAGCGCGTTGTTCTGGAAGGTCGCGGCCCAGCCCTCTCACGACACGTCCATCACGCCGCCGCGCATCGGGCTGCAGGCGACCGTGATCACCGCGTTGCTCGGCGCCACCGTGCTGCTGGCGCTGTTCGCCGGCCCGGTGACGCGCGACCTCGCCGCCACCGCGCGGCAGGCGCTGGATGTGACAGCCTATGTGCGCGCCGTCGATCCCGCTTCAATGGCCGCGGCGTCGGAGGGCGCCCGATGACCAAGCTGCTGCCGCACCCGATCTTGACGCTGCTGATCGCCGCCGTCTGGGTGGCGCTGATCAATTCGATCTCGCTCGGCACGGTGCTGCTCGGCCTGGTGCTCGGCGTCGCGATCCCGCTCTTCACCAGCCCGTATTGGCCGCAGCGGCCGCGGATCCGTCGGCCGCTCAAAATCATCGAATACATCGCGGTGGTCGGCTGGGACATCGTTGTGTCGAACATCCAGGTCGCGATCTGGGTGTTGGTCTGGCCGACGTCGCGGCTGCAGACGCGCTACGTCGTGGTGCCGATCGAACTAACCTCGCCCGAGGCGATCGCGCTGCTCGCCGGCACCATCACCATGACGCCCGGCACGGTCAGCGCCGATCTGGCCGCCGACGGCAGCGCCATTTTGGTGCATTGCCTGCACACCACCGATCCGGACGACACCGTCGCGCAGATCAAGACCCGCTACGAGCGCCGGCTGAAGGAGATCTTTGCATGATCGCGACCGCGTGCCTGATCGCCGTCTGCATCATCGCCGTCGCGGCGGTGATGAATCTGTATCGGCTCGCCAAGGGCCCCGATGTGCTCGACCGCATTTTGACGCTGGAGACGCTGGTGACCAACACCATCGGCCTCGTCGTCGTGCTCGGCATCTGGTACGGCACCAGCCTGTATTTCGAGGTCGCGCTGCTGTTCGTCGCGGTCGGCTTCCTGTCCACCGTCGCGTTCTGCAAATATCTGCTGCGCGGTAATGTGATCGAGTAGTGGCGATGGCGTGGCTCAGCGAATTCCTGGTGTCGGCGCTGATCTTGATCGGCGCGCTGTTCCTGTTCGTCGGATCGTTTGGGCTGGTGAAGCTGCCGGACATCATGCAGCGGCTGCACGCGCCGACCAAATCCACCACGCTCGGCATCGGCGCGCTGCTGATCGCCTCGCTGCTTTATTTCGCGCTGATCCGCGGCGAGCTGTCGTTGCACGAAGTGCTGATCACGCTGTTCCTGTTCCTGACTGCGCCGATCACGGCGCATATGATTTCGAAGGCGCACATCTTGCGCAACACCACGCTGCAACAGAGCTTGCCGCAGCCGCCCGGCAAGCGCGGATGGGCAACGCTCGATGCGCCCGCGCCGCGCGAAGCACAGCGGGATCAAGGCCCGAAGCTTTAGCGCGACCGCTGCGGCGTTCGGCCGCGCGGTGAGCAGCCGTGCCGGCCTTGCGATATCTCCGCAAACGCCTGTGCGCCTGAAGCAGCGAAACGATTCCATCATGTTAGCAAGGGACTTCGTCCGCTTCGTGCTGCCGAGCCTAGGCGATCCGCGGCGAACTACGTCGCTGGGATGCAGCTGCGGTCCGACCGGTTTCTAATCGTTCGCTGACGCATCCTTGGGCGGCGTGCCGAAAGCCGGTGCAGCCGGCGGCGTCATTAATTCGGTTTATGTCGCCGATTTTTGCTTCCAATTTTACTTCGCGAATTCGCGCCCCTAGCCTCGTGCGTGACCGATCGCATCGTTACTGACCGACGTGACGATGCGCATCTTCAACGCAATCAGCGAGGGGCGCCATGATCGACAAGGAGAGCGGAGTATCCACTTCCGATCCGACGGGGACGGAAGCCAAGCCGGCGAAGAAACTCAGCCGGCGCTCGTTGCTGAAGGGCGCGGCGGCCGTGGCCGGCGCGGCGGTGGGCAGCGATGCGATCCGCGGCTTCCCGACGATCTGGGCGCAGGAAATCAAGGACATCGAGCTGCGCCATGTCGGCGTGTCCTACTCGGTGGTCAAGGCGATCGGTGATCAGGCCGCCAAGGATCTCGGCTTCAAGGTCACGATGCAGAACCTCGACACCTCGGCGTCGATCAACCGCTTCATCAGTCAGCCCAACACCGTCGACATCGCCGATCTCGAAGGCTGGCAGGCCAAGCTGGCCGCCAAGCGCGGCGTGATCCAGGGCATCGAAGTCAAGAAGATCAAGGAATTCGAGAACATCCTGCCGATCTTCACCAAGGGCGAGATCGACGGCCACAAGATCCCGCGCCAGGGCATCTCGCCCTACGAGGCGATGTACATCGCCAAGCCCGACGCCACCGATCTGCACGACGGCGTCACCGATTGGGCGACGTTCCTGCCGCAGGTCTATAACGCCGACTCGATCGGCTATCGGCCCGATCTCGTCGGCCACGAAGTCACCGAGTGGAAGGACCTGATCGACCCGAAATTCAAGGGCAAGGCCGCGATCCTCGACGTGCCGGCGATCGGCATCATGGACGCCGCGCTGTGCTTCGAGAGTGCCGGACTGATCAAGTACGGCAACAAAGGCAACATGACCAAGGAGGAGATCGACTTCACCTGCAACAAGCTGATCGAGCTGAAGAAGGCCGGCCAGTTCCGTGCCACCTGGACCACCTTCGATCAGTCGGTGCAGCTGATGGCCGCGGGCGAAGTGATCATCCAGTCGATGTGGTCGCCGGCGGTCGCCGCGGTGCGCGTCAAGGAAATTCCCTGCGTCTACGCGCCGGTCAACATCAAGAACGGCAAGGAAGGCTATCGCGGCTGGTGCAACGGCATGGGGCTGATGAAGCATCTGTCGGGCAAGAAACTCGACGCCGCCTACGAATATCTCAACTGGTATCTGTCCGGCTGGCAGGGCGGCTTCGTGGCGCGCTACGGCTACTACAGCCCGGTGCCGTCGACCGCCAAGAAATTCCTGACGCCGGCCGAATGGGCGTTCTGGTACGAGGGCAAGCCGGCGCCCGAAGTGGTCAACGATCCGTACGGCGTGCCGATGGAGAAGGCCGGCACCAAGCGCGACGGCGGCTCGTTCCTCGACCGCGTCAAGAACATCTCGTGCTGGAACACGCTGATGGACGAGTCCGCCTACATGAACAAGCGGTGGAACGACTTCAAGGTCGCCTGACGCTTGCAGCCATCCTGATCGACAGGCCGGCGCGCGCG
>NZ_JBMDXE010000176.1:0-20896 GCF_048594845.1 Rhodopseudomonas sp.
TCGAGAGCAAGCCATTCGGCAAAGACCGCGCCGGCTTCGAAGCCGTGCTGCCGGCCGCGCTCGATGAGCGCTATATCGAGCTGATCTGCCTCGGTGGCTTCATGCGGCTGTTCACCGCCGACTTCGTCAATCATTGGTACGGACGGATGCTGAACATCCATCCGTCGCTGCTGCCGTCGTTCCCCGGCCTGGATCCTCACGGCCAGGCGCTGCGCGCGGGAGTCAAGATCTCCGGCGCTACCGTGCATTTCGTCATCGCCGAAACCGATGCCGGTCCGATCGTGATGCAGGGAGCGGTGCCGGTGCACGACGACGACACTGCGGAGGCGCTCGCCGCGCGCGTTCTCGCGGTCGAGCATCGCATCTATCCGAAGGCGCTGGAGCTGGTTGCTTCCGGCCGTACGCGTTTCGAGGGCGACCTCTGCAAATCGACCTCGAACGACGTCGCCGACCAGGAGCTGATCGTCCCGGCGTAACGCCGAGCACTGGCTGCGGACCGCGATACGGTCCGAGCGCTTGCTAAGCGAGCCTGTTAGGAGACCTTCAAATTCTCTGCAGACGTCTTGCCGCGATTTTCAACGAGATCATATTCGATCGCCTGGTTTTCGTTGAGAGTGCTCAGCCCGGCGCGCTCGACCGCGGAAATATGGACGAACACGTCCTTGTCACCGGTAGTCGGACGAATGAAGCCGTAACCCTTGGTCGGATTGAACCATTTGACGGTGCCCTTCTGCATCGCCTGTCTCCTGTCTGGACATAAAAAAGACGCGGCGCACTAACTGCGCGCCACGCCACACACGGCGACACCGAGGCCTGCTGAATTTCCAAGTCGCGAAACATCAAAGCCGAACGGCCCAACTCCGAATGCGCGTCAATTGCAACACGATTTTTCCGGCATAGCAAGTCTTGCGGGTGCTGCAGAAATAAGCGCCGGATAGTTGCGGGAAGTAGTTGAACTGATTACTTCGTCGGCGCACCGCTATGTTGCTCCGCCGCAATTCAGCGATGAGCGCGTCTCACGAGCTCATTTCCCTTCGATCTGACCGAAAAACAGGCGCTTTGCCGCTTGCGTCCCACACCGAAGGCAGAGATGCCGCCTCGTCCGCTTCGAGGAGTTCCACCACGTGCGACAATTTTGAACACCTGCCACGATGTTCAGGCACCGTACAGTTTACTACTGTCCGGCTCATGAATCGGCTGCGCCGGTTCCCTTCGCCCTCCACTCACCCGCGCGCAAGGAGACCGTCCTGATCGTGTCCAGCGACATTCAAAGTTCCCCTATTCCGGTAAAGAACCGCATCCTGGCGCAGCTGCCACAGGATGATCTGATCGCTCTCCAGCCGATGCTCCGCTCCGTCGACTTCAGGGGGCGCACCGTGCTGCAAGAAGCCAATCGGCGCGTCGAGTACGTCCACTTCATTGAGGAAGGCCTCGTCTCGCAAGTTGCCGGCAGCCGCACCGACTATGTCGAGACGGCGATGGTCGGTGTGTTCGGCTATGTCGGCGTTCCCGTCGTGCTCGGCAGTTCCATCGCCTCGCAACGCTCGATCGCATCGATGCCGGGAAACGCGTTGCGCATCTCGGCGGCAGATCTCACCGCCGTACTCGCCGACCGCCCTCATATCCGCGAGCACCTGTTGCGCTACGTCCAAGCCTTGATCGCACAGAACACCCAGAGCGTATTGTGTGCGGCGCGGCACGAGATCAATCAGCGGTTGGCGCGCTGGCTGCTGCTCGCCAACGATCGCATCCAGAGCGACGTCCTTCACATCACCCACGAGTTGCTGGCCGCCAGCCTCGGCGTACGCCGGGCCAGCATCACCAATGCGTTGCTGCAATTCGAGACCGAGGGCATCATCCAAAAGACCCGCGGCGCGGTTCGCGTCATCGACCGCCCGGGCCTTGAGAGCCGTGCCTGCGATTGCTACAGCATCGTCCGAGACGCCTACGCCTGGACACAGCAATCCAACGACGGCCACAGCCATGCCGACTGCAGCCATGGTCATGGCGGCCACGGCGATATCATCGCCGGCACTGCCTGAGACCCAACGCCCGCGCCGCATAGCGGCGCGGGTCATTCTGTCCGAGAGATTGAATTCTTGGTCTTGACGACGGTCAGGTCGGCTTCGCGGCCTGGTCGCCACCGAGCGACATCCGCCGCCAGATCGCCCCAGCGATCAGCACGATCACCGCGCCACACAGCGCAAACAGATATTCCCCGACATTTCCGGGCACGGCGAAATCCGTGGCGAGCTTGATCGTCTGGAACAGCCGGTCGATCTGCGCACCGGGTCCATCGAACGCGCTCATCAACGGATGTATCGCCGGATCGGTCGCAATTACTTCACCCGCGATCCAGCCGAGTAGCGCAGCGCCGAGCCAGACCAACAGCGGCAGCTTTTCCAGCACCAGCATGATGAGCGCCGCACCGGCCACAATCATCGGCACACTGATCGCGAGCCCGAGGATGAGCAGCGGCACGCTGCCATTTGCGGCGGCCGCCACCGCGATAACGTTGTCGAGACTCATGATGATGTCGGCAACGACGACGATCTGCACCGCGTGCCACAGATGTTTGCCCGATTGGACGCTGTCCTCGTCGTCGTTCTCAGGCACAAGCAGCTTGGCGGCGATCACCAGCAGCGCAAGACCGCCGATCAGCTTCAGATAGGGCCACTCCATCAGAGTGGCGACGATGCCGGTGAAGATGATGCGGAGAACCACCGCGGCGCCGGCGCCGAGGATCATGCCCCACAGGCGGTGCTGCGCGTTGAGGCCGCGGCAGGCAAGTGCGATCACCAGCGCGTTGTCGCCGGAGAGCAGCACGTTGATCCAGATGATCTTGCCGACGGAGAGCCAGAACGCGGGCTGCTGGACGTCGCTTTTGAACTGGGTGGCGATTCCCGACAGAGTTGCGGGATCAAAGATGCTCAGAACCCAGTCCACAGCCCCTCACCGCGTTTGAAAAATGGCCGCGGCCGCCGATAAGCGGGCCGCGACCATGGTCGTTACAACTTTCAGCCGACGATTTCGTTGCCGGCGAAGAACTGCGCGATCTCGATTGCAGCGGTTTCCGGGGCGTCCGAGCCGTGCACCGAGTTCTCGCCGATCGATTTGGCGTGCAGCTTGCGGATGGTGCCGTCGGCGGCCTTCGACGGGTCGGTGGCGCCCATCACGTCACGATACCTGGCGATCGCGCCCTCGCCTTCGAGCACCTGCACGACGACCGGGCCGGAGGTCATGAAATCGACCAGCTCACCGAAGAACGGGCGTTCCTTGTGCACGGCGTAGAAGGTCTCGGCCTGGCCGCGGGTCATGTGGATCCGCTTCTGCGCGACGATGCGCAGACCGGCCTTTTCGATCAGGGCGTTGATCGCGCCGGTGATGTTACGCTCGGTCGCGTCGGGCTTGAGGATCGAGAAAGTCCGCTGAATCGCCATGGAAGGTCCTTGAAAGTGAGGGCTGGAGTGAGTTGCGCGGCTTATATCGGCGCGGCCGCGGTCCGGCAAGCCGGAGGCGGCGGGGGCCGGCAGAATCGTGCCGGACCCCAGATTTGCCCCCTCGCCGGTTGCCTTTGGCCGCCGTCCCGGTCAAAACGCGGCATGCTCACCCTCTCCGACATATCGGTCCGGATCGCCGGACGGCTGCTGATCGACCAGAGCACGGTGCAGATCGCGCCGGGCGCACGCGTCGGCTTCATCGGCCGCAACGGCGCCGGCAAGTCGACGCTGTTTCACGCCATCCGCGGCGAGCTGGCGACCGAGACCGGCCGCATCACCATGCCGCCGCGCTGGACGGTCGGCAGCCTCGCGCAAGAGGCGCCGAACGGACCGGAGACGCTGATCGAGGTGGTGCTGAAGGCGGATCTGGAACGGCACGCGCTCCTTGCGGAGGCGGAGACGGCGCACGATGCGCATCGCATCGCCGAGATCCAGACCCGGCTGGTCGATATCGACGCGCATTCGGCACCAGCGCGTGCCGCCGCAATCCTCAGCGGCCTCGGCTTCTCGGCCGCCGACCAATTGCGCTCCTGCTCGGAATTTTCCGGCGGCTGGCGGATGCGGGTAGCGCTGGCGGCGACTTTGTTCGCGGCGCCCGACCTGCTGCTGCTCGACGAGCCGACCAACTACCTCGATCTCGAAGGCACGCTGTGGCTCGAGGATCACCTCGCCAACTATCCGCGCACGGTCATCGTCATCAGCCACGACCGCGACCTGCTCGACACCTCGGTCAACGAGATCCTGCATCTCGACCGCGGCCGACTCGTGCATTTCCGCGGCACCTACTCGGCCTACGCGGAATTCCGCGCCAACAAGGAGGCGCTCGACGCCAAGAACGCCAAGCGCGAGGAAGCACGGCGGAAACATCTGCAGTCTTTCGTCGACCGCTTCAAGGCCAAGGCCTCGAAGGCGCGACAGGCGCAGTCGCGCGTCAAGATGCTGGAGAAGATGAAGCCGGTGACGCGGCTCGTCAGCGACGACGTGCCGGACATCGTCTTCACCCCGCCGGAGAAGACGCTGTCACCGCCGATCCTCGCGGCCGATAACGTCACGGTCGGCTACGATCGCGCACAGCCGGTGCTACGCAACGTCACGCTGCGCGTCGACACCGAGGATCGCATCGCGCTTCTCGGCGCCAACGGCAACGGCAAGTCAACGCTGGTGAAGCTGTTGGCCGATCGGCTTGCGCCGTTCTCCGGCTCGGTGACCCGTGCCGACAAACTATCGGTCGCATACTTCGCCCAGCATCAACTTGACGAACTCAATCCCGACGGCTCGCCCTACGATCACATCCGCCGCCTGATGCCGGACGCGCCGGAGAGCAAAGTCCGGACGCGCGCCGGCACGATGGGCTTTTCCGGCAAGGCTGCCGACACGCTGGTGAAGAGCCTGTCGGGCGGCGAAAAGGCACGGCTTCTGCTCGGGCTCGCGACGTTCTTCGGCCCGAACATGATCATCCTCGACGAGCCGACCAACCATCTCGACATCGACAGCCGCGCCGCGCTCGCCGAAGCGATCAACGACTTCCCCGGCGCGGTGATCATGGTATCGCACGATCGCTATCTGATCGACGCCTGCGCCGATCAGCTTTGGGTCGTCGCCGACCACAAGGTCAAACCCTATGACGGCGATCTCGACGATTATCGCCGCGCCGTGCTGTCGTCGCGCGGCGGCCGCCCCGCGCGAGACCCCAAGGAACGCAGCGACGGCAACACCGCCGCCAAGCCGGCCCAGCCGCGGCCGAAGAAGACGGTGCCGCTGAAACAGCAGATCGCCGACGCCGAGTCCGAGATCGAACGCATCACAGGCATCATCGAAAAGATCGACGCCGCACTCGCGATCCCGGATCTGTTCACCCGCGATCCGAAACAGGCCGCACAGCTCTCTACTGCCCGCGCCAACGCGCAGGCGGCGCTGCATAAGGCGGAAGAGCAATGGCTCACAGCCAGCGCGGCGATGGACGAGACGCAAGGGTCGTAGCGAAGGCCGATCAGCGAGCGGCTGAACTCGAAAGTCTTGCCAAACGTCGGTCGATTGGATCCGCCCGTACCTCACCCCGCCTCGGCCGGGCATTCATGCCGGCAGCGGTGTGGCTGCCAAAGGCGTGGATGGCTGGGGCACGCCCGGCCATGACAGAGTACTGAGCCAGTGATTGCGTCGCGCGGCAGGCAGCAGGCTGGAGATCAAAACGTCACGCTGCGATCGAACGCAGCGGTCCGGACTCCAGAGGAATGCTGAGTTGGCAGACGTCCCGACGGACGATCTGCAAATGGTCGGAGCGAAAGGATTTGAACCTTCGACCCCTAGTCTCCCAGACTAGTGCGCTAACCGGGCTGCGCCACGCTCCGATGCCGTTTCGGCCCTGATGCTGTAGCGGCGATTGGGCGGCGGCGCAAGGCGGCTGGCATCAAATCGCGTCAAGCCGGCGCCCCACCTGCCGCCGTCTCAGCCGTCCTTCATGACGGCGTCGAGCGCTTCGCGGCAGGCAATCAGGTCCTGCAGCACCGCCCGCAGCGGCGCCAGGTCGACGGCCGGGCGCGCCGGCGCGGCGTGTGAGGCCGGCAAATCGAGCGGCGGTAGCTTCAGCCGCCTCGGCGGGACCGGATGATCGTCGTCCTCGTCGTCGTGGGGCTTGAAGCCGGGAACGTCGTCCGGCTCGTCCAGAACGGACGCATCGAAGTCCGGCTCGTCGACCTCTTCGGCCAACTCGGGTGCGGCGCGTTTGGACGTGCCGAAGGCCGGTTCGCGCCTTGCCTCGGACCGCGCCTCCTCCCGTGCGGGACGGCTGGGCGCTGGTGCCGGCGCCGCGCGCAGGTCCGGCTCGGCCATCGCGGCGTGCAGGTCGAGGCCTTCGTCCTCGCCCTCATAATCATCGTCGTCGAGATCGATGCCGTGGCCGAGGGCGGGCTCGTAGTCCTCCTCGGCCACTGTGCGGCCGATCGCTTCCTCGACAGCGCCGAAGGTCGCGCTCGCCTCGCTGTCGGCGAGCCGCTGCACCGACTTGATGCCGTGCTCCTTGAGGATGCGCTGGACACCGCGAATGGTGTAGCCCTCGCCGTAGAGCAGACGGCGGATGCCCTTGAGCAGATCGACGTCGTCGGGTCGGTAGTAACGCCGCCCGCCCGACCGCTTCATCGGCTTGATTTGGGTGAAGCGCGTCTCCCAGAACCGCAGCACGTGCTGCGGAATGTCGAGCTCCTCGGCGACTTCGCTGATAGTTCGGAATGCATCCGGCGCTTTGTCCAAATGCAGTCTCCTCGTCAGGTGCCCGACGCCGACCCGGCGGACTCGGTCTTGTCCTCACTCGCGCTGCTCGCGGATGCCGACGCACCTGCGGAGCCGTTGGCATTGATGCGCTGCTTGAGGATCGCCGACGGTTTGAAGACCATTACCCGGCGCGGCGAGATCGGCACTTCAGTGCCGGTTTTGGGATTGCGGCCGATCCGCTGTCCCTTCTGCCGCACCAGAAACGAACCGAACGACGACAGCTTCACCGTCTCGCCCTTCTCCAGGCAGTCGGTGATCTCCTTCAACACCAGCTCGACAAATGCCGAGGATTCCGTGCGCGACAAACCCACCTTCTGGTAGACGGCCTCACACAGATCGACACGTGTAACTGTTCTTCCGGTCCCGGTCATCGCCCGCCCCGCCTCACGGCGAAATGAAAAATCCGTGCTGAAACTAAGGGTTTAACAATCGGCGGTCAACCTCCGCCAACATTCAGAATAGCACGGAACGCGATGGAAATGCTGTTAAATTTGTACGCGTAACTACCAGCGCAGCAGTGCAGCGCCCCAAGTAAAGCCGCCGCCCATCGCTTCGAGCAGCACCAGATGGCCCTTCTGGATGCGTCCGTCGGCCACCGCGGTGGCCAACGCCAGCGGAATCGAGGCCGCCGAGGTGTTGCCGTGACGATCCACGGTCATCACCACCTTCTGCGGTGCAATATGTAGTTTCTGCGCGGATGCATCGATGATGCGCTTGTTGGCCTGATGCGGCACGAACCAGTCGACATTGTCGGCGCTGGTGCCGCTGGCGTTGAACGCATCGACGATCACGCCGGTGATCATGCCGACCGCGTGCTTGAACACTTCACGGCCTTCCATCCGCAGATGGCCGGTGGTCTGCGTCGTCGACGGGCCGCCGTCCACATAGAGCTTGTGCTTGTGAGCGCCGTCGGAGCGCAGATGCGTGGTCAGCACGCCGCGGTCCGCCGAGGTGCCCCAGCCCTCCTGCGCCTCGAGCACGATCGCGCCGGCGCCGTCGCCGAACAGCACGCACGTGCCGCGATCATTCCAGTCGAGAATGCGCGAGAACGTCTCGGCGCCGATCACCAGCGCGCGCTTAGCAGAGCCGGCGCGCAGGAAGTTATCGGCGGTCGCCACAGCGAACACAAAGCCGGAGCACACCGCCTGAATATCGAACGCGACGCCGTGATGAATCCCGAGCGCGGCTTGAACCTGGGTCGCGGTTGCCGGAAACGTGTGGTCCGGGGTCGAGGTCGCCAGCACGATCAGGTCGATCGACTGGGCGTCGATCCCGGCATTGGCGAGCGCCGCTTCCGCGGCCTTAGTGGCGAGATGCGAAGTGTATTCGCCCTCGGCGGCGATGTGGCGCTCCCGGATGCCGGTGCGCTGCACGATCCACTCGTCGGAAGTGTCAACCTTCGCGGCCAGTTCGGCGTTGGTGAGGACCCGCTCCGGAAGATAAGCCCCGCAGCCCAGCACAACCGAACGTACCACAGTCACGAGACAGCCTCCTGAGCGGGCGGCGTCGAGACCAGCGCGCCAGCTTCACGATTGAGCGTTTGATTGATCTTGGTCAGGAGATCGTAGCGGACCATGTCATATCCAACATCGACCGCATAGGCAAAGCCGTCCGCGCTGGTTCCGCCGTGGCTCTTGACCACGATTCCGTTAAGACCGAGGAAGACGCCGCCGTTCGACTTGTTGGGATCCATCTTGTCCTTGAGCGCCTTAAAGGCGTCGCGGGCGAAAAGATAGCCGATCTTCGAACGCCAGGTCCGGGACATCGCGGCGCGCAGATACTCGCTCAGCTGGCGGGCTGTTCCTTCCGCAGCCTTCAGGGCGATGTTGCCGGAGAAGCCTTCCGACACAATCACGTCGGCGGCGCCCTTGCCGATGCCGTCGCCCTCGACGAAGCCGACGAATTCGAACCGCCGCGAATCCATGGCGCGGAGCAGCTCGGCCGCCTCGCGAATCTCCTCGCCGCCCTTGATTTCCTCGACGCCGATATTGAGCAGGCCGACGGTCGGCCGCTCGAGATCGAACAGCACACTTGCCATCGCTGCGCCCATAACGGCCAGCGCCTTGAGATGATGCGCGTCGCCACCGATCGTCGCGCCGAGATCGAGCACCACCGAATCGCCGCGCATCGTCGGCCAGGTCGCGGCGATCGCCGGGCGGTCGATGCCGGGCAGCGTGCGCAGACAGAATCGCGCCATCGCCATCAATGCGCCGGTGTTGCCGGCGGAGACGGCGACGTGAGCGTCGCCCTTCTTCACCGCTTCGATCGCCTGCCACATCGATGACTTGTAGCGGCCACGGCGCAGCGCCTGGCTCGGCTTGTCGTGCATCGAGACCGCGACGTCGGTGTGAATGACGCGCGAGGCTTTCTTCAAGGCCGGGTGCGCGGCCGCCTCTTTTTCGATCGTCGCGCTGTCACCGAACAGCAGGAATTCAGCATCGGGATGTCGGCCCAGCGCAATCGCGGCCCCCGGCACCACGACCGACGGACCGAAATCACCACCCATGGCGTCCAGTGCGATTCGAACCTTCTGGGGCATGCGGTTTCGGAAACCCGTTCGCTTGCGGCCCGAAGCGCTTGGCCGCGACTTGGAAATGCCCTCAGACACGAAGCCTTGAGGCACTTGCGCGTGCAGCGCCGCACGCCTGATCGGGCCGGACAATAGCCGTTCCCGGCTCCGATACAACATCTTGACCGGGCAGATTTAAGTCGCATTCCGGCAGGCGGAGAACAGCGGCGTAATGCGAATCTTCCGCGTTGGCGCAAACGCCGTTCGCTAATCGCCCTTCGGTTTGCGCGCCGGCTTGGCTGAGGCTTTCAGCGCCCCGAGCGCGGCGAACGGATGCTCCTCGGGATCGCCGGCTTCGACGACTGGTTCGAACACCGCCTCGGGCTTGCGCGGATACGGATCGATTCCGAGAAACAGCGCATCGGCGGCAACCCGTCCGAGATCGATCACGCCGCGCTCGATCGCCTCCGGCGGATCACCGGGGGCGGGGTCGCCGTCAACGTCGACGGTCTCTGACAGTTCGCGAATCTGCTCCGGCGGCATGAACATCAGATCGACCGCTTCGTCGATCGTGCTGTCGATCGGATCGAGCGTCACCACGCAGACCTGCCCGACCGTGGCCCGCACCCGCCCGGTGACATGCACGCGACCGCCGCTCAGCGGCACCAGATCGAAGCTGGCTTTCGCCGAGCTGATGTCTCGGAGCTCACCCAGCGTCGCCAGCGCGGCGCGCACCGGCTCGTCCGCCTCGATCTGCCGATGCAATCCGGTGTCCGGAATCTGCATCACCACCACCGGCTCGCGCCAGGGATTGTCGCCGCTCATCTCGATATCCTTTGCCTCAGGCAGCGGCCGGCGCGGCAAACCGCAACTCGCCGCTGCGCAATCTGGCCGGCTCGATGCCGTCCAGCACCTCGATTGTCTGGCGGACATAGGAGGCCAGCCGGCGCGCATTTTCAATGTCTGCGCCGTCGAGAACGTTCCGGTTGAGCGCCATTGCGAGCGCATCCTCGCCTTCGGTCATCGCCAGATCGTACGCCGCGGAGCGGCCGTAGAACGCCTCGCCGAACGCCTGCATGCGTTTCGGCACCGACAAATCGCCGACGCCGAGCTCGCGCAAATTGGCGTCGAGGTCGCTGCAGAAATAGTCGAACAGCGCCTGTGCAAAGGTCGAGGCGTCTTGAATCGCGAGAATCCGGCGCAATACCAGCCAGAGATGGACGACGATCATCTCGAAACGGCCGTTGACCGTGTCGGCGACGCCATACTGCTGGTAAAACGCGGGTTCTCGCGCCTGCGCCACGATCATGCCATAGATCGCCTCGATGGTGCCGCGCGACGGCGTCCGGGGCGGACGGAAGTGATTGAACGGCCAGATCATTGCGGGTTCCTGACGCGGGCCCTTCGGGATTGCAATCCGAATGCCTGCCCGGTACGTCAACGCCTTGCCTGATGCAAGGGGATGGAGCCTGCTTTCGGATGAGACATTCGATCGAACGAAGCCGTCGCGGCGGCCTACGCGCGGCGGTCCGTCGTGGCATCGGACCAGCGCTCGCGCTGGGACTGCTCGGCGCCGGCCTGTCGGCCTGCACCTCGGAGCAATTCCAGAAGGGCTACATCCTGCCGACCGGCGCGCTCGAACAGATTCCGATCGGCGCCAGCCAGGATCAGGTGCTGATCGTGATGGGCACGCCCTCGACCGTGGCCACGCTGAACGGTGAGGTTTTCTACTACATCTCGCAGCGCTCCGAGCGCCCTGTCGCGTTCATGCCGCAGAAGGTCGTCGATCAGCGCGTGATCGCCATCTACTTCGACCAGAACCGCCAGGTCCGCCGCATCGCCAATTACGGCCTGCAGGACGGCAAGATCTTCGACTTCATCAGCCGCACCACGCCGACCTCCGGTCAGGAGATGAGTTACCTGGCGCCGCTGTTCAGGTTGATCAGCTTCCGCTGAGTGGAAAACGCGCGCCGGCATGGCGCGCGTAGTCGGAATGAGCGGGCGCCGCGACCGCGTGGCGCTTGCCGCCACCTGCCCCCGCCTCTACGCTTCCTGAAAATACAAAACTCAGGGAGCTAACGCCGTGACCCATCTCTCGCGCCGCCGTCTTCTCGGCGGAGCCGCTGCTTTTTCGGCCGCCGCCATTCTGCCCCGCAGCGCGCTTGGCGACTGGAGGCCGACTGAAACCATCCGGATTATCGTGCCCGCCGCGGCCGGCGGCTCGACCGACGTCATGGGTCGGCTGCTCGGCCAGCAATTGCAGGCGTCGTGGGGCCAATCGATTGTTGTGGAGAATCGCTCCGGCGGCGGCGGCACCATCGGCACGGCGGAGGCGGCACGGCAGAAGGGTGACGGTCACACCATCCTGGTCGGCAATCCCGGACCGAACGCGATCGCCTACAGCATCTTCAAGAACCTCAGCTACAAGCCCGATCAGTTGCTGCCGATCTCCAACATGATCCGGCTTCCGAACATCGTCGCGGCGCATCCGTCGACCGGACTCAAATCCGTGCCGGAGCTGATCGCCTTTCTCAAGGCCAATCCCGACAAGCTCACCTACGGCTCGTCCGGCGTTGGCCAGAGCCCGCATCTCACCGGCGCCTGGTTTCTGCAGCTCACCGGGCTGAAAATGACGCATGTGCCCTTCCGCGGCGCCGGCCCTGCGCTGCAGGCGGCGCTGGCCGGTGACATCCAGATTCTGTTCGACAACCTCTATCCCAGCCTGCCGCAGGTCCAGGACGGGAAGCTCACCGGCCTCGCGGTGACCACCGCCGAGCGCAGCGATCAGGCGCCGCAACTGCCGACCGTGCGCGAGAGCGCGCCGGAGCTCGACAAGTTCGAAGTATCGTCCTGGTTCGGCGTCTTCCTGCCGAAGGGCGCATCCCCGGAGATCGTCACCGCGCTCAACGAGCAGATCAAACTCGTCCTCGCGCGCGATGACATCAAAAAGAACATCGCCGCCATGGGCGCCCGCCCCGACTACGGCACACCGCAACAATTCCAGCAATTCGTCGAAGCCGAGACTGCCAAGTTCAAGGGCATCATCGACCGCGAAGGGCTGAAGATGGAAGTGAAGTAGCGGCGGCCGGGGCTATAGGTTAGCGCGAACGCGCCGCAGTTGCGCCGGCGCAGCTAACATCGCTCTCCCGCTACACTCACCCCAGCGCCACGCTGCCCCCTGGGTCGTACTACCTGCGAGACAGATACCTAGAAGGATGAAGCCAAAGCGTAGGTGGGCGCCATCCTTCGAGACCCGCTACGTTAGCACCCCGGGTGACGCTCACGGAGTTCGTCCCGGCTTCGCCGCGAGCGAGCGCCTGTCGCCTTACGCCAGCCCCTTGGTCCTTGCCCATTCGGCGATCAGCTCGTTGACGCGATCCGGCGCGTCCTGCTGCACCCAATGCGAGACGCCGGGCAGCTTGCGCAGCGTGAAGTCGGTGACGTGCTGCTCGTTGCCTTCCGTCAGCGCGATGTCGAGCGCGAGGTCGTCTTCGCCCCAGATCAGCAGCGTTGGCACGGTGAGCTTCGGATGCGTGCCGGCGCCGCGTTCGAGCGCCGGGAAATTCGCCCGGTAGTAATTGATCATTG
Organism: Rhodopseudomonas sp.; assembly: GCF_048594845.1. Classification (GTDB taxonomy): domain Bacteria; phylum Pseudomonadota; class Alphaproteobacteria; order Rhizobiales; family Xanthobacteraceae; genus Rhodopseudomonas. Next base: position 12,865 of record NZ_JBMDXE010000176.1, read on the forward strand.
CGGTCGCGGCGCCGGGCTGGATCACGTTGCGGCGATAGATGTCGATCTGCGCATCGGAAATCGTCTGGCTGTGCTGGCGAAACATCTGCGCCAGCGGCTTGCCGTGATTGCGCGTCATCAGCCATTCCGGCAGCCAGGGTAGCTTGAAAAACGCGACGTACCAGGATTTGCGCTTCTGCGTCCAACCGTCCGCCAGCACCCGCGCGAAGACGTCGGGGTGCGGCGCGTTGAGGATGATCAGCGCGTCGAGCGAGACCTTGCCGCGCAGCGCGGTCTGCCATGCGATCACACCGCCCCAGTCATGGCCGATCAGGATCCGGCGTTTGCCACCGAGCGCGGCGAACATCGCCGCGACATCGTCGGTCAGATGGTCGAGATGATAGGCCGCCTGCCCGGGCGGCCGGCTCGAACTGCCATAACCACGCTGGTCCGGCGCCACGGCACGCCAGCCGAGCTTCGCCAGGAATGGCAGCTGTCGCGACCACGACTGCCGCGCTTCCGGAAAACCGTGCAGCAGCAGTGCCGTCGTGTCGCCTGTCCCCGCCTCGTCGATCGCGAAACGGAGCCCGTTCGCCTCCAGTATCCCGCTTTTGGTCGTCACGCTTGAACCCGCCTCCGCATTGGAACCTGCGCTCAAAGGCGGTCAAAATTTACCTTTCGCAATGCAAAAGCCAAGGGTGCGGCATCGCACCGCGCGCACTTCGCCGATTCGTCCCCAAGCTCGCCGGCTTACGACGACTTGTTGATTTTCTTGATCTTGGCGTCGGTGGTCTCGATCGAACTCGCCAATTCGAGGATAGCCTTCGATAGCAATTCGATTGCCTCCTTCTGGTCCTGCGCCTTGGCGGCCCGCAACGCGTAATTCTTGGCAGACGAAAGAGACATTCGAAGGCTCCATTGAAGTTGTTGAATCGGCCGTGACCACCGCTGCGGCACACGATCTGTTTTCCAGAGGTCGGAGCCTCGCGCAAAGCGAGAGCGAGCCGCCCGGAAGATTCGCCACACATTCACGCTTCGGGACGTCGCGCAAGACGGGCTGCGGTCTTCTCACAGGTCCTCCTTTCTCACGTCCCCGCGCACGAAAAACCCCGCAGCTCGCGCCGCGGGGTTTGTGTCGAACCGTTGCCTGATGTTGCAGCGAGACTCGTAGCTTACTTTTCCTGCTCCATCGACACCGCAACGTTGGCATTGGCCGACAGCCGAACCTTGCCGCCTTCGACCTCGGCGACCAAGCCGCCGTCGATGAAGTGGTGATGGCCCTTGTGGCTGCCCTCGCCGCTGTCCTTCTTGGTCAGCTTGATCCGGTTGCCCTCGATCTTGTCGACGGTGCCGACATGCACGCCGTCGGCACCGATGACTTCCATATGCTCCTTGATTCCGCTTACGCCGCTCATCTGATCGTCCTCTCGAAAGTTGGTCACAGCTAACGCACCCGGTTCCGAGAGGTTCAGTCGAGCCGAGCAGAAGGTTCGGGCCCTGGAGCAAACCGAGCAAGAAGACCGGTGCAGATCCATGAAAGCAAAAACCCCGCGGCTCACGCCGCGGGGTTCTGTGTTGGACCAACCGGTCCGAAGCTCAGTGCGCCAGGATCGCCAGCAGCAAGAGCGCCACGATGTTGGTGATCTTGATCATCGGGTTCACGGCGGGGCCCGCCGTGTCCTTGTAGGGATCGCCGACGGTGTCGCCGGTCACCGCGGCCTTATGGGCATCCGAGCCCTTTCCGCCGAAATGACCGTCCTCGATATACTTCTTGGCGTTGTCCCAGGCGCCGCCGCCCGAGGTCATCGAGATTGCGACGAACAGGCCGGTGACGATGACGCCGAGCAGCATCGCGCCGACTGCCGAGAACGCCGCCGACTTGCCGGCCGCGCCGCCGCCCGCGATGGCGTAGATTGCGAAGTACACCACGATCGGCGACAGCACCGGCAGCAGCGACGGGATGATCATCTCCTTGATCGCCGCGCGGGTCAGCAGGTCGACCGCCTTGCCGTAGTCCGGCTTGTCGGTGCCCTGCATGATGCCCGGCTTCTCGCGGAACTGCCGGCGCACCTCCTCGACGATCGCGCCGGCGGCGCGGCCGACCGCAGTCATGCCCATCGCGCCGAACAGATACGGCAGCAGGCCGCCGAACAGCAGGCCGACCACGACGTAGGGATTGTTCAGCGAGAAGTCCGGCGCGACACCGACGAAGTACGGCGACTTCTGCGCAATGAAGAACTTGAGATCTTCATTGTAGGCCGCGAACAGCACCAGGGCGCCGAGACCGGCGGAGCCGATCGCATAGCCCTTGGTCACCGCCTTGGTGGTGTTGCCGACGGCGTCGAGCGCGTCGGTGGACTTGCGCACTTCCTTCGGCAGGCCGGCCATTTCGGCGATACCGCCGGCGTTGTCGGTGACCGGGCCGAAGGCGTCGAGCGCCACGATCATGCCGGCCAGCGACAGCATCGTGGTGGTGGCGATGGCGATGCCGAACAGGCCCGCCAGGCTGTAGGTCACCAGGATGCCGGCGATGATCACCAGCGCCGGGAGCGCGGTGGCTTCCATCGAGATGGCGAGGCCCTGGATGACGTTGGTGCCGTGACCGGTGACCGAGGCCTGCGCGATCGACTTCACCGGGCGATAGTCGGTGCCGGTGTAGTATTCGGTGATCCAGATGATCAGGCCGGTCACCGCGAGACCGACCACGCCGCACAGGAACAGCGACAGGCCGCTGTAGCTGACGCCGGGAAGCTGACCGAACCCGACCAGCGCGAAGATCACGATGCCGACGCCGACCAGCGACAGCGCGCCGGTGGCGAGCAGGCCCTTGTACAGCGCGCCCATGACCGACTGCGAGGCGCCGAGCTTGACGAAGAAAGTACCGGCGATCGAGGTCAGGATGCAGATGCCGCCGATGGCCAGCGGCAGCGTCATCACGCTCTGCAGCTGTTCGGGCGAAGCCGCGCCGAAGAAGATCGCCGCCAGCACCATGGTGGCGACCGCGGTCACCGCATAGGTCTCGAACAGGTCCGCGGCCATGCCGGCGCAGTCACCGACGTTGTCGCCGACGTTATCCGCAATCGTGGCGGGGTTGCGCGGATCGTCTTCCGGAATGCCGGCTTCCACCTTGCCGACGAGGTCGCCGCCGACGTCCGCACCCTTGGTGAAGATGCCGCCGCCGAGACGGGCGAAGATCGAGATCAGCGAAGCGCCGAAGCCGAGCGCCACCAGCGCGTCGATCACGGTGCGGTCGCGCGGCGCGAGACCGGCGAAGTGGATCAGGTAGATGAAGTACAAGGTGACGCCGAGCAGCGCGAGACCCGCCACCAGGAGGCCGGTGATCGCGCCGGCCTTGAAGGCGAGCTCGAGGCCGCCGGCGAGCGACGTGGTCGCCGCCTGAGCGGTCCGGACGTTGGCGCGGACCGAGACGTTCATGCCGATGAAGCCGGCCGCGCCGGACAGGATTGCGCCGATCGCGAAGCCGATCGCCACCAGGATGCCCAGGAAGTAAGCGAGCAGCGCGAAGATGACGATGCCGACGATGCCGATCGTCATGTACTGACGCTTCAGATAGGCCTGCGCGCCCTCGCGGACCGCACCTGCGATTTCCTGCATCCGCGCGTTGCCCTGATCGGCCGCGAGCACCGACGAGGTCGCCCAGATAGCGTATACGATCGAAAGCGCTCCGCAGAGCACGATCACCCACAATGCTGTCATTCCCTGATGCCTCAGTCCCGAGTTTCACCCCCGTGCCTGCAACGCGGGAGCGATGCGGGCGCGCAACAAGATGGCCTGCCCTCTTCCCGGGGCAGCCTCAAATCGCCGCGAACCTTGCCGCAATCACGGTTGCTCCGCAATCGCTGCGAAGGGACTAACGCGAGCTTTTCCCGCAGCCTCGGACAAATTCCAAATGATCGCCGAGCTTGCGATTATCTGTCACTAAGCATCAGAAATGACTGTACGACAGCGCTGTCAGCGAAACTTCACAACCGCTCGCAGAAAGCCATCGCGGTGCAGCAGTTCCCTCCGCCGCGGTGCCGATGACGGCGACCGGAACTGCTGATCGTTGCGCCGCAGCAAGGAACGACTCGAGTTGTTCTGCTGCGATGCCACAAAGTAGTTCGTAATCGTCGCCGCCGCTGAGAATGCGTTGCAGTGCAGCAGCGCCGCTGCTGATCAGTGTACGCGCCGCCGACGACACAGGAACGGCATCGGCCTGTAGCGTCGCGGTGACGCCGGAGGCCGCGCACATCTTGGCAAGATCGCCCGCGAGCCCATCCGAAATATCCATCGCGGCGCGCGCATGATCGCGCACGGCCTGAGCCAATGCCGAGCGCGGCTGCGGCTCGCGGTAGCGGTTGATCAGGAATGCATGGTCATGCTCGTTCGCGGCCGTGGCGCGTCCCTGCAATAGGTCGAGCCCGAGCGCTGCATCGCCGATCGTGCCGCTGACGACGATGCGATCGCCCGGCTGCAGCGCGTCGCGGCGGACCATCGCGCCCGGCGGAACGCGGCCGAACGCGGTGACCGAGATCATCATCGGCCCCGGCGTCGATACCGTGTCGCCGCCGAGCAACGGACAGCCATAGGCCGCGGCGTCCCGCCCCAGAGCCTCAACAAACGGGGCAAGAAACGACTCGTCGGCGTTCCGCAGCGCGAGCGTCAGCAGGAAGCCGGCCGGCGTCGCGCCTTTGGCGGCGAGGTCGGATAGATTGACCCGCAGCGCCTTGCGGGCGATTGCGGCGGGCGGATCGTCGGACAGGTAATGCACGCCTTCGACGATCGCGTCGGTGGTCAGCACGAGGTCGCTGCCGGAGGCGGCCAGCACAGCCGCGTCATCCACCAGCCCCCGCGCTCCGGGATCGGTCGCGAGCGGCTTGAAGTAACGGGCGATCAGGTCGTCTTCACCGGAGGACATCGAAGTAACAACCTTCCACGCCACGTTTGTGAGTCATCCATCGCCGAAATTTGCCAGGCGCCATCCCGAGGCGCTCCCGCAAAGTGGCGGCCTCCAACGATGGGCTCCGCGCTCCCGGCTGTCACCCTTCGTGGCTCACTGCGAGAGCCGCAGGCGAAGTCCGCGGCTAACTAGCGCGTAAATTCGTCCGCTCGAAACTGACGCGCAATCATGTCCAGCACGGCGTTGACCATGCCGGTCTCGTCGGCTTCGACGAAGGCGTTGGCGACGTCGACATATTCGGAGACGACGACCCGCGCCGGGATATCCTTGCGGTGCTCGAGCTCATAGGCGCCCGCGCGCATCACGGCGCGCAGGATGGCGGTAATCCGAACCAGCGGCCAGCCCTTGGCCAGCGCGTCGTCGATCATCGGATCGATCTGCTTCTGGTCGCGCACCACGCCTGACACGACGTCGCGGAAGAACGCGGCCTCCGCCGGCAGATACTGCTCGCCCTCGACCTCGTTGCCGATCCAGTGGCTCTCGAATTCGGCGAAGGTGTCGTTGATTCCGGCGCCGCCGACATCCATCTGGTACAGCGCCTGCACGGCAGCAAGCCGCGCCGCGCCGCGCCGGTTGGCTTTACGCTCGCCCGGTTTGGGCTGCGGCCGAAACGGTTTGCGAGGTTGCTCGGCCATGGTCAGGCCTTTGCCAGCCGGCGCTTGATCCGCAGCATCGCCAGCGCGGCGCGCGCGGCGTCGCCGCCCTTGTTGAGATCGCCGGGCTTGGCACGCGCCCAGGCCTGCTCGTCGTTGTTGACGGTGATGATGCCGTTGCCGAGCGGGAATTTGCGGGAGACCGACAGCTCCATCAGCGCCCGTGCCGACTCCATCGACACGATCTCGAAATGGATCGTCTCGCCGCGCACCACGCAGCCGAGCGAGATCGCCGCATCGTAAGGCTTGCCGGCCGCTTCGGCGGCATCGATCGCAATCGCGATCGCCGCCGGCACTTCCAGCGAGCCGGGCACGGTGATGACGTCGTGGCTGGCGCCGGCCGCCTTCAGTTCGGCAACGGCGCCGTCCAGCAACGCGTCCTGGATGTCGTCATAAAACCGCGCCTCGACGATCAGGACGCGCGCGCCCGAAATGTCGGTCTGGTCTTTCAAGGGAGCGCGCCGCGCGTCTGCCATTCTCAAATCCTGGTGTTTGTCGTCATTGCCGGGCTCGCCCCGGCACCCCATCGTCGTCGCAAGACGATGGACGCGTTGTTGTTAAGAGGATGGATGCGTGGGTCAAGCCCGCGCATGACGTCCTGACGTCTGCTGCCGCCTATTTCATCTCGCTGAGCCGCGCTGCATAGCGCGCCATCAGGTCGACTTCGATATTGACCAGGCTGCCGACCTGCCAGCCGCCCAGGATAGTGGCCGACAGCGTGTGCGGGATGATCAGCACCGAGAATTTGGTGTCCTCGACCGTGTTGACCGTCAGCGAGGTGCCGTCGAGCGTCACCGAGCCTTTTGGCGCGATAAAGCGGGCCAGTTCGCGCGACGTCTCCAGTGTGAACCGCGCCATGTCGGGCAGCTCCTCGCGGGTCACGATGGTGGCGATGCCGTCGACGTGGCCGGTAACGATATGGCCGCCGAGTTCGTCACCGATCTTCAGCGCGCGCTCGAGATTGAGCTTGGTACCGACCGCCCACCCATTTGCAGTGGTCTTGGCCAGCGTCTCGGCACCCGCGTCGACCTCGTACCAGGTCTTGCCGCCCTCGACGCCCGAGCCGACCACGGTCATGCAGATGCCGTTCGAGGCAATCGACGCGCCGTCGACGATCGACGACTGGTCGTAGGCGCAGCGGATGCGCAGCCGGTGCAGCTGGCCCTGCGCGACCGGCTTGACGGTTTCGATCTCGCCGATGTCGGTGACGATGCCGGTGAACATGCAGGCCTCTCAGGTCCGGTCATAGATGGTGAGCGTGTCGTCGCCGACGCGCTCGGAGCTGCGTTCGCGCCAACCCGGCACGTCGGTAATCGCGGTCAGCGGCAGGCCGTCCAGCGCCTTGATCCCGCCCTCGCCGATCGGCGCCGGGCCGCGCAGCAGCCAAATCTCGTCGGCGAGCTTGCCGGCGACGACCGCCCGCGCAACCTGCGCACCGCCTTCGACAAGCAGCCGCGTTACACCTTTGTCCGACAGCGCCCGCAGCACCGCCGGCAGCGCCAGCCCGGGTGTCTCGGCACAGTCGGCGACATGGATCACTTCAGCGCCTGCCGCGCCCAGCCGCATCGCGGCGGCGGCTTCGGCAATCTCCGAGGCCATCAGCCACAACGGCGTCTGCCGCGCCGAGTGTATCAGCTTGCTGTCGCTGGGGATGCGCAGACTGCGATCGAGCACGACGCGGATCGGCGATTGCGCCGCCATCCCGGGCAGCCGGCAGGTCAGCTCCGGATCGTCGGCCAGCACTGTGCCGATGCCGACCAGGATCGCGTCCGACTGAGCGCGCAGCAGATGCACCCGGGCTCGCGCCGCTTCGCCGGTGATTGCCACCGGCTTCCGGCCGGCGGCGGCGATCTTGTCATCGGCCGAGACCGCCAGCTTGAGCACGACATGCGGCCGCTGCTCGCGCACCCGCAGCAGATGCCCGGCGTGATCGCACGCGGCCTCTTCGGCGCACAGCCCGACGTCGACCGCGATGCCGGCGGCGCGCAGCCGGGCGTGGCCCTGGCCGCCGACCAGAGGATTCGGGTCTTCGATCGCGGAGACCACCCGCATTACACCGGCCGCGATCACCGCGTCGGCGCAGGGCGGCGAACGGCCATGATGCGAGCACGGCTCCAGCGTGACGTACAGCGTCGCGCCGTGCGCGGCGTCACCGGCGCGACGCAGCGCCTCGACTTCGGCATGCGGCCGGCCGCCGTCCTGCGTCCAGCCGCGGCCGACGATGGCGCCGTCCTTGACCAGCACCGCGCCGACCGCCGGGTTGGTACCGGTGCGGCCGAGCCCGCGGCGGCCCAGCGTCAGCGCCAGCTGCATGTAACGGCGATCAGCGGCAGCGCTGGGCGCGGCCTGCGCTTTGGCGGCCTTCTCGGCGGCCAGCTTGGCGCCGTATTGCTCTTCCAGGATGCGGAAGATCATTTGCGGACCAGCGCCGGCCGGATCT